>ASZJ01000164.1 GCA_000416275.1 Osedax symbiont Rs1 | reverse complement strand
CTCGTACATAAGTAAGCATTAAATTCTTCGAAATACATTTTTACTGTTGACAAGGGGGAGTCCACATAAGTGACTTCACTACACCACATAGCAGCTGCTCTATATTCATTTTGAAGCCTCTGATTCAGATAAAAGACCACAATGTCTTGAATAAATTCATCATTTATCTCAATCATTTATCAATTTTGCTGGATATTACACGATGCGAATATGAACTAGCAGTAGTAATTGAATCAAAGCGGACTTTAGAGCAATAGGTACAACTCGAGAGTTAAGCTAATTTACCCTACACAGGCTTGATGTTAGCGCCTGACTCCCTGCCGATAGAGCACACCAGTACAGCGCTAGACTTAGAACGCTGCCTATAATGAGCGACGGGGGATAATATTCAACAAAGATAACAATTGCTTAATTATTCAGATAGAATTTAGCCTCTTAGCTATTAACTGAATCAGTGACTTCCAAGCGACGCTCTGCATCCACTCTGAAGCTACGGATTCAGCTATTATCTCCACTAATTAATAAGGTTTTTTAATGTTTAAGATACTTATCTTGTGTATTACCATGTTGATTAGTCAATTCAGCTACGCGCAAAACATTACCACATCCCACGCCATTGCTCTGCGAGGCGAGCCTAAATACGCCGCTGATTTTAAACACTGGGATTATGTAAATCCAAAAGCGCCTAAAGGCGGCTATTTAACCACCGCGACTATCGCCTCTTTCGACAATTTTAATCGCTACGCCCAGCGCGGTAGTGCAGCACCTAATTCAACCAAATTTTATGACTCTATTATGGTCACCAACGCCGATGAAGACAGTGTTTACTACTGTCTGGTCTGTACCAGTGTTAGCTACCCTGATGATTACAGCTGGATCAGCTTCAAATTAGACCCCAGTGCCAGATTTCAAGATGGGGTGCCCTTAACCGCAGCAGACATCACTTTTACCTTTGAGAAATTTATGACTCAAGGGGTCAATCAGTTTGCCAAAACGTTTGCCGGGGTCAGTGGCGAAATAATCAGCGAGCATGAAGTTAAATTTATCCTGCCGAAAAAAGACAAAGACTTTATGCTATCACTGGTTGATTTACCGATTTTTCCTAAACATTACTGGCACGACAAAAATCTCGCCGACCCTTTAATAGAGCCGCCAATGGGCAGTGGCGCATATCAATTAACCGACTATAAGATGGGCCAATATGTCATTTACCAACGCAACAGCGATTACTGGGCGATTGACCACCCGACCAACGTCGGCTTGTTAAACTTTGACTTTGAACGTGTCGACATTTACAAAGATACCACCGTGATGCTCGAAGCTTTTAAAAAAGGCGAGTTTGATTTTCGCTCTGAATCCGACTCCAAACTTTGGGCGACGACCTATCAGGGGAAAAACTTCGACGCTGCATATATAAAGCGCGAACAAATAGCTAATGATACTCCTAGGGCCATGCGCGGCTTTATCTTCAATACCAGCAGAGAGCTATTCAAATCCGCTAAAGTGCGTGAGGCGATCGGTTTAATGTTTGACTTTGAGTGGACCAATAAAAAATTATTCTACTCGGCAGATAGTCGCAGCTACTCCTATTTGCAAAATTCAGCGTATATGGCCAGAGGTATTCCCAAGGGAAGAGAGCTAGAAATTTTAGAGACTTTTAGAGCGCAGCTGCCGAACCGCCTGTTTACCACTGAATACAATCCTCCGGTATCAGACGGATCCGGCCGTTTACGTAAGCAGAGCCGCCAGGCGATTAAATTGCTGCAAGAGGCTGGCTGGCAGCTCAAATCAGGCAAACTGTACAACCGCCAAAACCAAGCGTTTAAATTTGAAATTATGCTGTGGCGGGCTATCGATGAAAGATACGTCATCCCCTTTCAGAAAAACCTTGCCAGGATAGGGATTGAGTTATCGATACGGACCATTGATATAGCGCAAGCGACCAATCGATTACGCGAGCGTAAATATGACATGATGATCCACCAAATGGGTGGTGGCGTACACCCTAGCAGCAGTTTTAAGTACTATTTCCACTCCAAATTTATCGACAGCACTTATAACTCAACCGGCTATACCAGCCAACTGACTGATCTACTTATCGACAAGATCATGCAAAACCAACAGAACATGCCCGAGTTAAAAGCTTACGGAATGGCACTCGATCGGGTATTGCTCTGGCAATTTTTAGTTATTCCACAGTGGTACAACCAATATTATCGCGTCGCCTACTGGGATAAATTTTCTCGCCCAGCCACTAAGCCTAAGTATGCTTTAGGCTTTAGCACTTGGTGGTACGATGCCAACAAAGCCGAGCAGCTGCCCAAACGCAATGCGATCAACTAGTTTAACTTGTTTAAAGTGCACCTTTTAAAGAGGCTTTAATCTTTATGTCCGCCTACGTTATTCGCCGTTTGCTATTGATAATTCCCACGCTGTTGGCGATTATCACGATCAACTTCTTTTTAGTACAAATGGCCCCTGGCGGGCCGGTTGACCAGATGATTCCCAAGCAGATGGGGCTCAATGCCTCAATGCTCGATCGGATCACCGGCAATAGCGAGCCCACCGATAGCCAAACTGATACAGGTCTGGCTAAATCCTCTCCCACCCAACAAGACTATCGAGCCTCTGTCGGCCTCACTGATGAAGACATCGCCGCAATAAAGAAACAATTTGGATTCGATAGGCCGATGCATGAACGCTATTTCAGCATGCTCTGGGACTACATTTGCTTTGATTTTGGCGATAGTCTGTTTCGTGGTCGCAGCGTCGGTGAGTTAATCATTGAACGCCTGCCAGTATCAATTTCACTGGGCTTGTGGACAACTTTATTAGTTTACTTAATTTCCATCCCACTGGGGATTCGCAAAGCGATTAAGCACAGTAGTCGCTTTGATATCTGGACAACCTCACTCGTGCTGGCAGCCAATGCGATTCCGTCATTCTTGTTTGCGGTTTTATTGATTATTTTGTTTGCCGGCGGCAATTATTTAGATTTATTCCCGCTGCGTGGCCTAGTCTCTAATGATTTTGAGCAGTTAAGCACGCTTGGAAAAATTGCCGATTATTTTCATCACATGTTTTTGCCGATTGTGGCGATGACCATTGGCGGCTTTGCCAGTTTAACCATGCTCACTAAAAACAGCTTTTTAGACGAAATCCACAAACAGTACGTGATCACTGCTAAAGCCAAGGGACTGACAGAACGAGCTATTTTGTATCGACATGTATTTCGCAATGCCATGCTGATCATTATTGCCGGTTTCCCCGCCGCTTTCATCAGCATATTTTTTACCGGTTCAATGCTTATTGAGGTGATTTTTTCACTGGATGGATTAGGTTTACTCGGTTTCGAAGCCACCATCGGTCGTGACTATCCGGTGATTTTTGCCACGTTATACATCTTTGGCTTAATGGGGCTATTAATGAGCATCCTCAGTGATGTGATGTATTCGGTAGTTGACCCGAGGATTAACTTTGACAGTAATTAATGGCGAATTCAGACAAATATGACCACAACTCTCTCAATTAATCAAAAACGTTGGCTCAAGTTTAAGGCCAATAAACGCGGCTATCTGAGCTTATGGATATTTTCGATCTTGTTTGGCATCACCTTGTGCTCGGAATTTATCGCCAACGATAAGCCCTTGCTAATTAGCTACAGCCAACAGTGGTACTTCCCCATTTTTGTCGATTATAGCGAGTTAGATTTTGCCGGCGACTTAGATGTCACTGTCGATTATACAGATCCCTATATCATTGACTTGATCGAGCAAAAACAGGGCTGGATGATTTGGCCAATTATTCCCTACAGCTTTGACACTATCATCTATGATTTACCCACACCCGCCCCCAGCCCACCTACGGTGGATAATTGGCTAGGCACTGATGATAAATCCCGAGATGTAGTGGCAGGTCTCTTATACGGCTTTCGTGTTTCGGTGTTATTCGGCTTTGCAGTCACCATTATCTCCGCGTTAATCGGGGTTGCAGCAGGAGCGGTGCAAGGCTATTACGGCGGTAAAGTAGATCTATTTTTTCAACGGATTATCGAAGTCTGGAGCAGTATGCCGACCTTGTTTATCCTGATTATTATGCTCAGCATTATCACCCCAAACATCGGCTGGTTATTGCTCTTTGTGTTGCTTTTTTCTTGGATGGGGTTTGTCGGCGTAGTCCGAGCAGAGTTTTTGCGCGGTCGAAATTTAGAGTACGTACAAGCGGCAAGGGCTCTGGGAATGAGTGATGGCCGCATCATGTTCAAGCATATACTGCCCAATGCAATGGTCGCCACTTTAACCTTTATGCCCTTTACCTTGTCAGGTTCAGTGACGATTTTAACCTCCTTAGATTTTTTAGGCTTTGGTTTGCCACCAGGTTCTGCCTCCCTCGGCGATTTACTCGCCCAGGGCAAAGCTAATTTGCACGCACCTTGGCTGGGGCTCTCATCCTTTATAATGTTAGGTTTTATGCTGTCACTGTTAGTCTTTATTGGCGAAGCAGTGCGAGACGCTTTTGACCCTAGGGGGAGCTATTAGTGAGCATGCTCGAGATTAAGCAACTAAATATTGGCTTCCAGGTTGGCGAAGACCTCAAACCGGTGGTCTTCAATGTCAATTTAAAGATTAACCGCGGAGAAATACACGCCCTCGTCGGCGAGAGTGGCTCGGGAAAATCGGTCACCGCCATGAGCATCCTGCAATTGTTAGACAGCCCTCCGCTGCAGTTAATCAGCGGGCAAATAAATTGGCAGGGGGTCAACTTAATTGGCGCATCACCGGCGCATTTACGCGCAGTGCGTGGTGACAAAATCAGTGTAATCTTTCAAGAGCCGATGACCTCGCTCAACCCTTTACACAAAGTTGGCCGGCAAATTAGTGAGGTGATATTACTGCACCAACTCTGTACAAAATCGCAAGCTTCAGCGATAGCACTGGCTTGGCTAAACAAAGTGGGAATCAGAAACCCCGAGCAAAAAATCAGCGCCCTACCCCACCAATTATCCGGAGGTGAGCGACAGAGAGTAATGATAGCCATGGCGCTGGTAAATGAGCCGGACCTGCTTATCGCCGATGAACCGACTACCGCCTTAGATGTCACTATCCAAGCGCAGATATTGCAGTTAATTCAAGAGTTACAGCAGGAGATCGGCATGGCGGTGTTGTTTATTAGCCACGATCTAGCGGTGGTCCGGAAAATTGCCGATCAAGTATCGGTGATGGAGAGCGGTCGTATTGTCGAATCAGCACCAAAACTACAGCTGTTCGAACATCCTCAGCATCCCTACACACACCGTTTGCTTAGCGCTGCGCCTAAGGGCTGCGCCCCCGATACGGTAACCAGCAAAAAGATTCTCAAAGTCGATAAGCTAAAAGTCTGGTTCCCGATCCGCCAAGGTATATTAAAGCGCACCGTCGATCATTTTAAAGCACTTGATGGTATCGATTTACAACTTCAAGAAGGTGAAACTTTAGGGATCGTCGGTGAGAGTGGCTCAGGGAAATCCACCTTAGCCAAGGCCATTTTGCAGTTAATCAAAAGCCGTGGCGAAATAACCTTTTTAGAAGCTTCGATTCAGGGCATCAGCCAGCGAGAAATGCGCCCCTATCGGCAGTCGATGCAAATAGTTTTCCAAGATCCATACGGCAGTCTCAGCCCGCGCATGTCGGTTGGAGAAATCATTGGCGAGGGCTTGGAAATCCACCGCCAAGGCACGCCAGAGCAACGCCAACAACGTATCGTGGAAGTAATGCAAGAAGTGGAGATAGAAGCCAGCTGGGCGCAGCGCTACCCCAACGAATTCTCCGGGGGGCAACGACAGCGCATCGCTATCGCCCGCGCGTTGATATTACGACCACAACTGATTATCTTGGATGAGCCAACCTCAAGCTTAGATCGCACTATTCAAGCACAAATTATTGAGTTATTAAAAAGACTGCAAAAAAAGTATAACTTAAGCTATCTCTTCATTAGTCATGATTTAACGGTAGTAAAAGCCCTGAGTCATAGAGTACTAGTGATGCAAGCGGGTAAAGTCATTGAGAGCGGCAGCTGCGAGCAGATATTTAATCGACCGACACAGCCTTATACTCAACAATTGATCAAGGCGGCGCTTAGCTATTAAAGCGCACCACTCGATCAAGGCGAAATATGCATATAAATTGGAGTTTTTACTTGCAACTAAGATCGTCCACTATTATTATTTGCGCCCTTGATTAAGGCGATCGCCGCCATGATTGAGGTGTGGTTTTTGAAGATGCCGACATAGCTCAGTTGGTAGAGCAACTGACTTGTAATCAGTAGGTCCCGAGTTCGACTCTTGGTGTCGGCACCATCTTCAATAATTACCGAGTTTCAGCTTAATAAATGTGCCGCCGACATAGCTCAGTTGGTAGAGCAACTGACTTGTAATCAGTAGGTCCCGAGTTCGACTCTTGGTGTCGGCACCATTTATTAACCTTTAACTGCCACTTTTTAATATTCAAATCTCATCTTAAATCAACATCCCTGTAAGTCTCACTGCTCAGCTTCCACGTAGATATTTACCGACAATTTAAGCCAAATACCTGCAGTGCGTATTTCTGTAATGCTCCTAGCCATTTTGTTAATTAAATCACTGCCCTGCATTCACTAAATAAATTCATCCATGCATAAAACTTATCAGTTCAGTGGGTATTTTCTAACTGCTGTAGCACCAATAGCTAGCGCTATGTGGCGCAGAGCAGCCTGATAGCGCTCTACATCAAACCCGTTCAAGCAATCTAATCCCTAGTTCAAAAACTGCACGCTAGTAGCGCGTTCATTGTCATACAGAGCTTTTTTACAAGGCTAGTCTGCTGCAACCTAGTAACAAAACTGAGAAATAAAGGTCTGTGAAATCAATATATAAGCTAAAGCACCAGGCATGCTCTGCAATATTGGAGCAATAGTTAGCCGCTCTTTAGATAATCAATTTAGCACACTGACCAGCAATGCTGTTACTCAAGCAAAACTACCTCGCTTTTGCAGGCAGTTTTGCTTGTTTTTCAATCCTGCAAAACGCTATGCTGTGGGCATCAAACATAATAGCGAAAGCTGTTGCTTAAAGGGAATGAGGAAAAAGGATCTATATGAAATCACAACTTAAACAAGAAGCGCCATTACTAAAAGAAGCGATCCGTGTTGGCGGTGTTTACATACAGCAGCGCGGCGCGGGAAAGTTTGAACCTGCAGATTCAATGAGTATTAAAGTAGAAGCCATTTATCGATTATTAGTCCAGGACAAACTGATTGTTCCCCTCCCTAAAGATAAAGAAGACGGTAACGGCATGAAACATAAACTTGCACTGTGGATAGAAAAGCAACTGCCTGCAGATCACCCTCTGAAGAAGAGTTAACGCATCCAAACCACCATCGATAAACAGCAATTATTTGACGCTGTATTGGCAAATTTACACTCGCAGCAGCTAATAAGTAAGCAAGCTGCGAGTAGCGCTCATGCACAGGCCACTCACACTGAATCTGTTGCAGAATCACGCTACGATACCCTAGGCTTAGAACAAGCCTACCTCGCCCATGGTCAGTCAGTTAGAGCGCAGCAATTTGCCTTGGAAATGCAGAGCATCAATAAACTGCAGCAGCTAGTACTTAATAGCAACCACCGTCAGAATGATACTGACCTAGCGATCAGCTTAGGTGCAATTGTTAAGCTAAAATCCCTGGACGAAAAAAACCAGCCCTCCGCCAAAAAAGCCGACTATTTTTTTATCCTGCCGATCAAAGGTGGCGCCAGCATCACTATCAATCATATTGAAGTCAGACTAATATCCAACAACTCGCCCCTAGGCAGCGGCTTGCTTGAAAAATATATCGATGAACATATCACCATCAACAGACAGCGCTATCAGATTCAAGAGATACTCTAAATAAGAGAGCCTCTAAACAACACCGCTGATTTCGGAGAACTCAATGGATTTGCTACCAGGACTATTACTGATTACCTCGATTCACCTGCTCGCTGCAGCCTCACCTGGCCCAGATTTTATTTTGGTATCACAGCAGACCTTATCGAACGGCAAAACAGCAGGATTAATGTGCAGTATAGGCATCGCATTAGGGCTATCAATCCATATAATCTATTCCGCTTTAGGACTCGCCGCTGTCATCGCTAATTCAGAGAGTGCGCTATGGGCAATCAAGATTTTAGGCGGCTGTTATCTGCTATATTTAGGTTTTAGCGGTTTAAGGGCTAAACCTGATACTTCTATCAGTAATAACCAGACACGAGCCATCAAATACTCAAACAAAAAAAGTATTGGGATTGGTTTTTTGTGCAATGCACTCAATCCCAAAGCACCGATCTACTTCGTATCTTTATTTACCGTTGTGCTATCACCTGACATGCCCATTTATCAAATTGCAATTTATGGGATTTGGATGATGATCATCCAATTAGCGTGGTTTTCCACGGTTGTGATGCTGTTATCGCGCCCATCAATCAATCAGAAATTTAAAAAATTTGGCCACTGGGTAGATCGAGTATTAGGGGGGGCGATGATCGCACTAGGGCTCAAGTTGATACTAACCCGCACCAATTAGCTTGCATTGGAGACGAACAGACTGTCTATTCTTGTTCAGAGAAGCCTTAAACCTATGTTTTTTTTACAACGCGCAGTTATCCGACAGCCAGCCATTGGTTTTCGGTTTTCACTACCGCACCGATCCGCTTGAGCATGGAAAATATTCCAAACATCGAGCGATCAAAATATATATGATCTTGTGGAATTGCCTGTAAAAACTGATTGGCTGTTTTAGCATTTTCTAAGCTGATTTTAGGACAGCTAGGATAGCGGGAGAAATCATACTCTCGCTGTTGAAAAGGCAGACAAATCCATTCATACATAGGATCAAGTAGGGGTTGCAGCACCGTTTCAAACTCCGATAGTGATAGCGTTTGCGCAGTGATTCCCTGCTGCTGATAAGCGGCGAGTATACTGGCAGATCGCCGCTGTTGATCAGCTTCTAAGAAGGCATTTAACAGGGCAATTTTATCTGCGGCAAATTGATTATCGAAAATTTTAATACAGCCAAAATCAAGTATTCCCAACTGCTGATTGTTCATAAACAAATAATTACCGGGATGTGGATCTGCATGTAAACGCCCCAATACAAATGCACTGTATAAAAAGCTATCGTAAATTTTTTGCCCGTAACCATTGCGCTGCTCTTGACTGGGATTAGTCGCTAGCCACTGCTCTAAATGCAAACCGGTCAGCAAACTAGTCGTCAATACTTTAGCGGTCGAATAATCGGCATACACACTGGGTATAACCACTCCTTCACACTGTAAATGTTGCTCAAACCACCGAGTGTGCTGCGCCTCCAAACAGTAGTCAACCTCCTCTTGTAGACGCTGTTCTATCTCGTCTAAAGTAGTGCCGATAACCGCTTGATTAGGTAGAATATTGGATCTATTCGCCAGCGTTGATAACAGTGTTCGCAACATTTTCATATCGCTTTTTATCGAAGCGGCGATCCCCGGGTACTGAATTTTAACCGCCACTTGAGCACCGCTTTTAGTTTCTGCCCTATGCACTTGCCCTAAACTTGCAGCGGCGAAAGCTCGGGGGTCAAAGTTGCTGAATACCTCGCTGGGACTGGCTTTAAATTCACGGCTAAAAACTTTACTAATCACCGCTCTATTTAAAGGGATAACTTGATAGCAACTTTTAGCTAGCTCTTGGCGAATCCCCTCAGGCAGTAAATCCATTTCTGTACTTAAAAGCTGCTATACTTTTAAAGCAGTCCCTCGCAGTTGACCCAACGCTGAAAAAAGCAGTTTGCCAATCTTTTTTTCATTATTTAGTTGCTGCTGATCGGTCAATTTATCCTTGGATATCAAACTTGTAGTTTTTTGAACAGCCAGTGCCGCACCTATTTTCGCCGCTGCCATTCCGGTGATTGCCGAACGAGCCAATTGACTGGTCGCAAATTTTTTCTCTGTTGACTCAATTGAGCTATTAGTAGTAGCAGAATTTTTATCGGGTAGTTTTTCGCTCAACAATTTTTTCCTGAGCAGCTTGATGCCCCTCATAACTTTAATCCCGCAAAACCTGCTTTAGAGCTTTGCAATAGCGACATCAAACCAGATTTATTGGTCATCAAGTTAAACAACTGGGCTTTAAACATAAAGCCACCAAACTCAGTGATCTTATTCAACAAGCCACTTTGTAACAGCAACACAATAATCCCCAAGGACAAGTCGAGCATTTGGCTAGTATCTGAGAATTCCTCTGAATCATCTTTACACCAAAAGAACAGCACGGCGAAGACATACTCTGCCAATAAATTTGCAATCGGCCCCTTAAAGGGGACCTCTGGAATTTCACCGCTATCTTCAGCGGCGCTTAAAAAGTCAAACATTACCTTTCTAAACAACAATTGGACCTTTAAGGCATCTTGCAGCAAGAATAGCGGCGAGTTAGAGAACTTATCCACACAGAACAAAACGAACTCGCGCTCGCTGATTAAAGTCTCTATATATAAGTCGATCAACAATTGCATTTTTTCGTGTAAATTAAAATCAGAAAAATCGCTGCTAGCCAGCGCTTGATCAATTGAGTCTTGAGCGCACTGCTCAAAATAGGCTAACAAAATCAACTCTTTATTGGCAAAATATTTATAAACAGTCGCATCCCCCACTCCCCCCGCTCTGGCTATTTGTTTCATGGTTGTTTTATCAAAGCCAGTATCGCTAAACAGCGTCACCGCAGCATTAATTAAGCTGCGTCTAGTGGCTGCTTTTTTTTCAAACATTTTCATCATCGATACCTACTATCGTTATTTAGCATTAATACAATAAATTAATGATAGCGTGTTTTGTTTTATTGTCAATGGTCAATTAGCTGACTAGATGGGTTGATTACGCTGATATTAAAAAGCTTGGCTGAATAACTCTGAAGGTTTAACATAGTCCTGAATCTGTTTAATAAGGATAAGTTGTGTTTACCGGAATAATACAAAGCATTGCTACTATTGATAAAATTACTGATTGCAACGGCTTGCGAAGCTTTGAAATTGAATTCGCAACCGGCTTTTGCAACAACCTTGAAATAGGTGCCAGTGTCTCTGTCGATGGCGTCTGCCTGACCGTGACGCAATTACTCAGCGATTGTAGAGCCTCCTTTGACGTAATGCTGCAAAGTTTACTAGTGACAACGTTAAGTGAGTTGCAAACGGGTGCGCAAGTAAACGTAGAGAGAGCCGCCAAAGACGGTGCAGAAATAGGCGGTCACCCACTCTCCGGTCATGTGGATTTCCATGCACCGGTTGCCGAAGTGAAATTATTGCAAGATAATTATCGACTGCGTATTTGCGTCAGTAAAGAGTGGCAGAAATACATTTTTGCCAAAGGCTATATCGCTGTCAATGGAGCGAGCCTGACGATTGCCGAGGTCGATAAAAAAGCGGGCTGGTTTGAAGTCTGGCTTATTCCAGAAACACTGCGTATGACGGTATTTAAAAACAAAGGCGTTGGCCAGCACCTCAATATTGAAATTGAGCGCAGCACCCAAATTGTCGTCGATACCGTGCGCAGTACCTTAGAGGAAAACTTAGGTAAGCTTTTTCCGCTGCTGGAAAAACTTCTCGAACAGCAAAATATAGACCCCAGCCAGCTTGCTATTAGCACTTTACCTAAAGAGCTGAAGTAACTACTGAATTTAGGCAGCATGCCAATCGCAGCTTGATGCTTATATATTGACGGTACCATTATCAATCAGCCACTGCTATAACTATACTCTGAATCCGTGACTTCAAAGAATACAGAGTGTAATATTTCTAACCGCTGTAGAATCAAGAGCTTGCGCTATGTGGTGCAGTGAAGTCACTGATTCAGGTATACTTTATAAGCACAGGAGCCATCTGATGCTATCGGCACTCGCTCAAAGCAAGTTCGACTCTTATCCTCCTCATGTGCAGCAGGTACTGTTAAGCGCTAGGCAATTGATACTGCAAGTGGCCAAAGAGCAAAACATCAGCAGTGTCGAAGAATCGCTCAAGTGGGGGCAGCTTAGTTACTCTGCCAAACATGCAAGTACGATTAGGATTGATTGGAGTGACAAAACCCCGCAACAGTTCTATTTCTACTTCATCTGCAGTACTTGTTTAGTAGACACCTTTAAAGAACTCTATCCAAACAATTTTGCCTATCAAGGCAATCGAGCGATCGCCTTGGAACTGCATGAAAAAATCGCCACTCCCGCATTACAGCACTGTTTAGCCATGAGCCTTAACTACCATAAAATCAAACATCTAACGCTACTTGGCAATTAAACTAGCTGCTGTCGGTAACGCAGTGGAAGACGGCATAGCCATTTTATTATCATAGGGAAGTACCAACATTGATTAGACGCGCCACACTCTCCGACTGCAATAACCTAGCGGCATTATCCATCCAAGTTTGGCTCAGTGCCTATGCCAGAGATGGGATCAATGCAGCTATATCTGATTACGTTTTAGCTACCTTTAATCAGCAGCACTTTGTGACTTTATTGGCTCAAGATGACTACCAAATATATGTGGCGACTGAAAATGAACTCTTGTTAGGCTTTATCGCAGTCAATTTATGCTCAGATTTCAAAAGCTCGGAGCATGGTTTTGAAATTGACACTTTGTATGTCCAAGGCCGGCAACAAGGTAGAGGCATAGGGCGGCGCCTTTTACAATATATTGCAACTGAACATCAAGCTAAGTATTGGCTCAGCACATGGTCACATAACGTTGAAGCTATTGACTTCTACCGACGTTTTGGCTTTAAGGATATTGGCCAAAGCTATTTTGAGCTGGACGGTGCACAACATGAAAACACGGTGCTAGCTTTTAACCCAGACTCGGCGAATACAGCATAACGATAGCCGCACCCTCTGGTAGAGCTTAAGTTAATTTCTCAATAACTAAAAACAGTAGCTTCATAAGGTTATTCTGCAATCTTTTTAAAAAGCGCCGATTGATTACAATCCTTGCATTTGTTGGGTATAATTAGCTTGTAACGCGCTTAACCAGCAGATTTTTTAGCTGCAACCTTGGCATTCAAGCAGAAAATTCATTTGCTGATGCTGTATTTACACTCATACTTCCCCAATAACCACTAATAAAGAACCAATTTAATGGCCGTCTTAGAAATTTTAGTAGCACCGCATCCTAAACTTAAAGTAAAAGCTTCCAAAGTCACTGATGTCAGTGAAGTACAACAATTGATCGATGACTTGTTAGAGACTCTATACGCCACCGAAGACGGCATTGGCTTAGCTGCGACTCAAGTTGGCAGCAGCGCAGCAGTGGTGGTAATTGATTTATCTGACAAGAGAGATCAGCCTTTAATACTGATCAATCCTGAAGTAGTCAGTGGTGATCACCGGGAAATGGGCCAAGAGGGCTGTCTATCTATACCTGGTTACTATGCGGATGTAGAGCGCTTCACTCATGTCATAGTCACAGCGCTCGATCGCCAGGGAAAAGAGCTGCGTATTGAAAGTGATGATTTTTTGGCGATTGCTATGCAGCATGAAATCGATCACCTACTTGGTAAAATATTTATCGACTATCTATCTCCGTTAAAAAAGAAAATGGCTTTAAAGAAAGTAAAAAAGTATCTCGCTTAAATATTTTTCCTGACACAGCAGGGAACACAGAGAGGGCCTGCCGCTGTAAAAAACAGCAGCAGGTAAGCATCCCCAGTATTGACCAGCGTTTGATTAAACTTTCAACACTACTTATCCCACCGACAATCAAAAACTGCGGTTAACAGGTTGTCGAGAGTGCGGCTAAAGCCACCAGTCAGGTTTGCAGTTTTATCAACCCACAATTGATAAAAACTTTCCAATTTTGGCCGCTACCAATCTCAATTCCAACAGACACATTATTTTCCTATAATAAACTTTTTCCACTCATAAAATTCAGCAAAATTTGTGCTCTGCCCAACAGCGCCACATATTCACTAAAACCAAAAGATAATTAGTGAATTAATCCGCATATTTGAAATAAAAGACATAATCCACTAAATTGCATATTTTTGTTCATGCAGGATTAATCAATAAAGTTTTGACGAAATTTCTTGGTTCAATCATAGGTCGTTTCTGTGATAAAGTGCTCAGGTTTAGAGATTCAAAAGGCTTAAGTTAACACCCTTAAATTAACGCCAATAATATGTAAAACCGTCTGCGACTTTTCTGTAATCGGCGCATTAGAAGAACGGGATAACGTTTTAAATAAAAATTTACATATTAAATATAAACTTATGAGGATAATATTTTGATCGGAAATAAAAATAACTTTAAAAAAGTGGCAATGATTGCCGCAATCGGCGCTGCTACGACATTTGCTTCCATGTCGGCATTCTCCGCGACTCATCCTAAAACAGGTGAAGAGCTAGCAGCAGATCAAAGCTATACCTATCGTCTACCGGATGGCATTCCATCTTTAGATCCCCAGTTAGTGGAGGGGGTCGAAAGCTCCATCATCGTTCGTGACTTATTTGAAGGACTATTAAATCAAGACGATTTAGGTAACAATATTCCTGGTGTTGCAACAAGCTTTGATCTTTCAGCAGACAAAAAAACTTATACTTTCCATTTGCGTAAGTCTATCTGGTCAAACGGCGATCCTGTCACTGCTCACGATTTCGTATACTCGTGGCGTCGTGCAGTAGATCCTAAAACAGCATCTCCTTACTCTTGGTATATGGAAATGATGTCTCTAAAAAATGGCGCTGCTATTACCAAAGATGGTATGGATTCAAAAGAGCTAGGTGTTAAAGCGATAGATGATTACACCTTTGAAGTAACCCTAGATGCACCACTACCTTATTTCCCGAGCATGGTTACCCACACCACCACTTTCCCATCACATCAAGCGACGGTAGAAAAGTTTGGTAAAGATTGGACCCGTCCTAAAAACATCGTAGGTAACGGCGCTTACATTTTAACTAACTGGACACTGAAAGAAAAAAACGTCCGTGAGCGCAATACTAAATATTGGGATAATGCCAACACCATTTTGAATAAAGTCACCGCACTCGTTATCAATGATGAAAACCAAGCG
Source organism: Osedax symbiont Rs1 (assembly GCA_000416275.1). Taxonomy (GTDB): domain Bacteria; phylum Pseudomonadota; class Gammaproteobacteria; order Pseudomonadales; family Balneatricaceae; genus Rs1. The sequence goes on along the minus strand of ASZJ01000164.1, from coordinate 34,805 downwards.
TTGATTCGTTTCAAAGCCGGTGATCTCGATAAAACTGAAATCCCTGCTGGTCAATATCCGGCAATGAATAAATCTAACCCCGGCGAAGCTTTTTCATTCCCCCGCCTATGTAACTACTATTACACTTTCAACCTTTCTGAAAGCGGCCCTGAAGCATTCAAAGATGTTCGTGTTCGTAAAGCTCTTTCATACGCTTTAGATCGTAACGTAATAGTAAAGAATGTTTTAAAAGGTGGCCAGTTCCCAGCTTATACTTTCACTCCCGCAGCGACCGCTGGTTTTGAAGTACCAGAAGTAGCTTACGCCACTTGGACACAAAAAGAACGTGACGCCAAGGCCGTTGCCCTTCTTGCTGAAGCAGGTTTCAGTAAATCTAATCCTCTTAAGTTTGATATGATTTACAACACCGATGAAGCGCACAAAAAAATTGCGACTGTTATTTCACAAATGTGGAAGCAAAAGTTAGGGGTTAATGCAGTACTAGCCAATCAAGAATGGAAAACGTTCTTAGAGACTCGTAAAAAGCAAGACTTCGAATTGGCACGTGGTGCCTGGTGTGGAGATTACAATGAAGCGTCAACCTTCCTTGATCTTGTAACGACACAAGCTGGTTACAACCATGGTAAGTGGGTAAATACTGAAGTTGATGAGTTGATGAATGCCGCTAAAACTAGTGCAACACCCAACGTTAACTATACTCGTGTAGAGCAGATAATGGCTGACGAAATGCCAGTTATCCCTATTTATCACTACACTGGTATTTATATGATCAGAGACACTCTAAAAGGGTGGCCAATCAAGAACGTTCAACAAACTATTTACAGCCGTACTTTCTACAAAACGGCTAAGTAGTAAGCAACCACTTGAATTATTTTTTAAGACGCGCCTACCCGCTGTCTAAAATTTAGTCTTCAAGGACTAAGCACTGCACTTACAAAAGTGCAGTGCTTTTTTCGCTGCAGCAATTAATGCTTGATGTATTTCTGATATGACAACTCAATATTTTTTATTCTTGTCACTCAATTGTTATTACCAGCAAGTTTAAAAAAGAGTAAACCTTAGGTCATGCCCCATGTTTAGTTTTATTATCCGACGAACCTTTTCGTCTATACCTACCATTTTAATCTTAATTTTAATTTCATTTGCTTTGATGCGCCTAGCACCCGGCAGTCCTTTCTCTAGCGACAGAGGTTTACCACCGGAAGTTCTGGCAAATTTAGAGGCAAAATATGGTCTCAACCTCCCCTGGTTTGAACAGCTGTACACCTATTTAAAGGGGATAATTTTCAGCTTCGATTTTGGCCCTTCCTTTAAATATAAAGACCGTAGCGTCAATGATATTTTAGCCCAAGGCTTCCCAGTTACTTTAACTTATGGCCTTTGGTCGTTCTTTATTGCCGTCGCTGTCGGTATTCCATTAGGCATTGCCGCAGCGGTGCGACACAACACCAAACTCGATTACCTCGCAGTAGGTTTTTCAATTGGCGCCCAAGTGCTACCCAACTTTGTAATGGCGCCGATTTTAGTGATCATCTTCACTCTATGGCTCAATTGGCTACCGGGAGGCGGCTGGAATGGCGGTGAATGGCAATATGTTATTATGCCGGTGATTGCCCTATCCACCAGTTATATGGCCAGCATTGCCCGTATTACCCGCTCCTCGATGCTCGAAGTTCTCAGTGCCAATTTCATACGTACCGCCAAAGCTAAAGGGCTAGCTAATAGCAGCATTATCTTAAATCACGCACTAAAGCCGGCTCTATTACCGGTTATCTCCTACTTAGGCCCAGCCTTTGTCTCGATGATCACCGGCTCGGTGATTATTGATATTTATTTTAGCACCGGCGGTATGGGACAGTTTTTCGTGGACGCCGCGCTGAATCGTGATTATTCACTATTAATGGGCGTTACCATCGTATTTGGGGTTATGACTATCTTGTTTAACACCATTGTAGACATTGCCTATGCATGGCTTGACCCCAAGATTAGACTCTAAGAGAGCGATTAATATGTTAGTTAACAAAAAGAAGTTAGCGGCGATGGTGGATAGTGCATCCAGCCAAACGCCGATCGAAGGCCGCTCGCAATGGCAAGATGCTATGGTGCGCTTTAAGCAGAACAAAGCAGCTTTAGTCAGTGTCTTTGTCTTGTTCGCCATGATTACAATCGCCTTTATTGGACCACTGCTCTCGCAGTGGGATTACGAGACCATCGATTGGGCCCTCACAGGTAACGCTGCTGAAATGGGTGCTCCCAGTATTGCTAATGGTCATTTTTTTGGCACCGATGATTTAGGCCGTGATCTTTATGCCCGCGTTTTACAAGGCACCCAAATCTCGTTGATGGTCGGCATTATCGGCACCGTGGTAGCGGTCCTGGTTGGCGTACTTTACGGCGCGGTATCTGGATATTTCGGTGGCCGAATAGATAATGTCATGATGCGCTTTGTCGACATTTTGATGTCTATTCCCTACATGTTTATCCTGATCATTCTCTTCGTGATGTTTGGTCGCTCTGTGTACATTCTATTTATCGGACTAGGTTTATTTTCGTGGATGGATATGGCTCGCATAGTGCGCGGACAAACGCTATCGCTAAAGCATAAAGAGTTTATTGAAGCTGCTGTCGCCTCAGGGGTGAGTGACTTCACCATTATTGTGCGCCATATAGTGCCCAACTTACTGGGGATAGTCGTAGTCTATACATCGCTAATGATTCCCAACCTGATCTTGCTGGAAAGCTTTATTTCATTTTTAGGACTAGGTATTCAAGAGCCCCTTACTTCATGGGGAGCACTGATCAGCGATGGCGCTAAAACGATTCAATACGGCACACTTTGGCAACTAGCTTTCCCGCTGGGATTTTTTATTACCGGCTTGTTCTGTTTCTTTTTTATTGGTGATGGTTTGCGCGACGCATTCGATCCAAAAGATCGCTAGGGGAATCTCATGACTGATATTATTAAACCTATGTTTGAAGTTAACAATCTTAAAATTTCCTTCGCTACCAATGATGGTATTGTTGAAGCGGTTAAAGGGGTTAGCTTTCACATTAACCCCGGTGAATGTGTTGGCATCGTCGGCGAGAGTGGATCGGGCAAAAGCCAGACCTTTATGGCGGCAATGGGCCTACTGGCTAAAAATGGCCATGCCGATGGCAGCATCATTTTCCAAGGTCATAATCTATTGGAACTATCCGTTGAGCAGCTTAATCATGTGCGCGGCAAAAACATGTCGATGATCTTCCAAGATCCACTGACATCACTCACCCCACACATGACGATCCTCGCGCAAATGCGTGAAGTGATCGCACTGCACATGGATCTCAACCAGGCGGATACTGATCGCGTCTGCCGCGAGTGGATAGACAGAGTACGGATCGCAGAAGGTGCGCGACGTTTAAACCAATACCCTCATGAGCTCTCCGGCGGTATGCGCCAGCGAGTCATGATCGCCATGTCGATGCTGTGTAGCCCGTCGCTATTAATTGCCGATGAGCCCACCACCGCTTTAGATGTCACAGTGCAGGCTGAAATTCTCGACTTAATGGATGAGCTAAAACGTGAAAATGGCACTGCAATCGCCCTTATAACCCACGACATGGGGGTGATGGCCCGTATGTGTGATCGGCTACATGTGATGCGCTACGGCGAGTATGTAGAAGAGGGCACTGCGGAGGATGTTTTTTATAATCCTCAGCATCAATATACCAAGATGCTACTAGATTCAATGCCACGCATTGATAATCCAGATCGCACTTCGCACCACAAATTAAAACCGATTGATGACAGTCAAACCGGTGATGATTTCTTAGTGGTCGACGACTTGAAAGTACATTTCAAAATCAAGGTCGGCGGAGGCATCTGGCCAAAGACATTACCGCTGAAAGCCGTTGACGGGGTGAGTTTTAAGCTTCGCGAGGGTGAAACCTTAGGTATTGTCGGTGAGAGCGGCTGTGGAAAATCCACCTTGGCCCGCGCTGTATTGCAACTAATCCCCCCCACCGACGGCGTGGTTACTTGGATTGGCAAGCCCTTAAGCGGACTTAAAAAAGAAGAGCTTAAAGACAAGCGTAAAGATCTACAGATAGTTTTCCAAGACCCTTTGGCGAGCTTAGATCCGCGGATGACGATCGCCAGCTCTATTATGGAGCCACTACTGACGTTTGCCGCACATATGTCCAAAACTGATATGAAAGAAAGAGTCATGAAGATGATGGACAGAGTGGGCTTGAATCGCAACATGATTAACCGCTATCCGCACGAGTTATCAGGGGGGCAAAATCAGCGAGTAGGGATTGCCCGCGCCATGATTATGCAGCCTAAACTAGTGATTTGCGATGAGGCGGTTTCCGCACTTGATGTCTCGGTACAAGCGCAAATCATTGAATTACTGATTGATTTACAAGCAGAGTTTAAACTATCTATCTTGTTTATCTCTCACGACTTAGCTGTAGTTCGGGAAATATCACACCGCATTATGGTGTTGTATTTAGGACGAGTGGTTGAAATGGCGAACAGTAGAGATATTTACGACAACCCGATTCACCCCTACACAAAACAGTTAATTTCAGCGGTGCCAGTGCCCGATCCAAAAATAGAACGCGCGCGTAAATCCATTAAAATCCCGGGAGAGCTCCCCTCACCAATGGACCCTAATGCCCAATTTAAATTTCTGCCATCCAAGCGAGATCAAGTAGCGCAAGGTTATCAACCTAAGTTGATTGAACATAGCCCTGGACACTTTGTGGCAGAGCATGATCCGTTAGAAACCCTGCTAGCTTAAGTAACTTTAAGTATTTCAATAAAAGCCTCAAACAATCTTTGAGGCTTTTATTGCGTAAAAAATACTGCTGTCTACTCAGCGATTAAACTAATCACTGCGACATCTTGCTCGTTGGTGAGGAATAGCTCGTTGCCTTTGACTAAAAAGTGCTCAACCTTAGCCACCGCCTGATTAAATGCACGCTCCACAGTATCGGCATATCCGCCACATGCCATGCGAGTTGTACCTAGCGACGACAAGTTTAAATGATCACCTACCGGCTGGTAACTGCCGATAAATTTATTACAGCCATTATTGCCGGTCACTTTCCCCTCTGCAGAGAACAGCATTTTAGCTGGCCCAACATGCTTAATCACCACCCCGTCAATACTGGATATGCGCCATGCACCTGCAAGCTGTTGTTGCTGTTGCTTTACCGGATTAATACAACCGGTGATCAATAATACGCTAGTGCTAACTAAGGCAATTTTCCTAAGGTTTGCGACGGTGCTATCAAGTAGAAAGGGCATCAGAATTTCCATACATTCAAAAGGCAAAGTATAGCAACTCATGCTCACTTGTCGATATATGATGTTCTTGGTTAGCAGGGAATTTCTGAATAAATAGGGAAGGCGTCGAATCTACAGCGAAATGGTTAATCGAGACCGCTGTACTGGCAGCGATGATCTGCCGAAAATAGATAATACAGAGCACAGAGTTTTTCTGTGCGCTGTAGAGTTTAAAGCTTAAAACTTAAAACTATCCGTTAATTTGTTGTAAACACTGCTCAATCGACTCTGTTTGCATTTGCTGGTACAAGGCAAACTCATCCGCTACAGAGGCCCCTAAGTCAATTTCAAATTGCTCTTGATTAGGATTGTCAGTGAAGTCCTGCTCCCCTTGCTCCCCTAAATTGGACTGGAAAATACCTGCGGCACTCACCGGCAGAAAATCTTCGTAAGTAATAGGGTCGATACGCACTACACCTGCGGCTAACAACTGAGCTATATCCATGCTCTGCGCTACTTCACCAGCGGCTGGCGAATTTTTGGCACTCGCGGCATCGATAACTGTGTACTTGAAATAAGCCAATTTCTCAGCATGCATTTGCAGGTAATTATCGGGAAAAGCTGCGAATACAGTTTGTATTTCAGCGATATACTGCTCTAAGTTTGAACCGTCATTTAATGGGCGAGTCAATGCACGTGTTTTACCCAACAACTCATCGTAAAGTGCTCTACCTTTAGAAGTCAGCGCACAGCCGCGCTGTTCTATTTCACCAAACCTGGCCGCGTGAGTTAGAGTTTTGTGGCTATTATCTGCATCGTTAAATTTTACTTCTTCACGAATCGCTAAAAAAGCAGTTTGGCGTAACAAAATTGGGCACTCACGTCTCGGTGGTCCCTCTATGACTGCTTTTGCCTGCGCCCCTGTCGTATGAATTTGCCCTTGCACCCAATCAATATCTAAGGTTCTTGGAGTCAAATGATTAATATGCGGGCCTTTAAAGGAAACCACATCTGCAACTAAAGGATGCTCAAGTAATAACTCAGTGTACAACTCACTACCGATAGCGGCTTCACTGTGCCAGCGAAAAACTTTGACAATTTGCTCGATAAACAACTGCGATTCAAGCTGCGTCAAACCGCCATTTTTTTCGGCAGTGGCGACAATGTCGCGTACTTGATCGCCAAAAATGTCCCGCTGATCAAGCACTTGTTTAGCCTTTTCGCGCAACTGTGGATTTTTGATGAGCTCCAAGCGCAGTAAAGAAGTAAATATGCGGAAGGGATTATTGCGAATTGACTCAGCTTTAATAGCGCGAAATGCGGTCGCATGTACCGGCACATTAGCCACACTCAAATCATAATAACCAACCGGAAACATCCCCATAATCGAGAAGATACGACGCATCATCGTCAGTTCACTGGCTTTCCCTAAACGTATAGCTCCGTGGCGTTGATCAGACAAGGTTTCGATATTTTCCACTTGCTGTAAACGCTCAACTAGCTCTGGGTGGCTATTTAAATACTGTTGGTTATGCTCTGTCACTAAGTCTAATAAAGCACCGTAAGCTGGCACTTCGTCTCGATACATATCGGACATTGCGCTGGAAAATTCAGAGCGGATACTATCCGCTGAAACTAATTGATCAGTGACATTTAGTGCTTGGTTCATGGGGGTAAGTGCTCAATTCTTGAAATTATAATAAAATAAGTAAAAACGCGTAGTAATTATCAGTTATTTTTTACTTTAATGCGATTTGGTAATAATATCTAACTGTAAGCTAGTTAGATATTGAAATTAAACCATGAGTTAATGAATTATTCGCATGAACTTACTTAAAAAGCATATTCCAAATATCCATAACCTGCAGAGCTTTGTCTGTGCAGCACAATACAACAGCTTTACCCAAGCGGCACTAGAATTGCATATCACTCAAAGCGCCATTAGCCGGCAAATTAAGGAGCTGGAAAATCAATTAGGGGTCCCTTTATTTAAGCGCGTACGACAGCGGGTGGTGCTGACTGATACTGGCCATCGTTTTTTAATCGACGCCAAAAAAATAATCCGTATTACCGAAGATTCAATGCTCAGAGCAATGTCAGTAGGAGCGAAGTCATCCCTTAACATTGCCGCACTGCCAACCTTTACCAGCCGTTGGATCATACCCAAACTGGAAACGTTTATTGAGAGCAATCCCGATATAGCACTAAATTTTAGCTCGAGGACCAAACCTTTTGACTTCAATAGTAAAATAGCTGATTTGGCGATTCACTTTGGCAAGCCTAACTGGCCACAAGCGCAGTGCTATTTAATTTGTAAAGAGCAGATGATACCGGTAGCCAGTACCGAATATTTACAAAAACAGCCGATTAAACAACTACCGGATCTGCAAAATTGTAATTTGTTGCAGCTGACCAGCAGGTTGGGAAGTTGGAAATTATGGTTTGAGCAACATCAACTAGATATCAGCCACAACAACCACTTAAGCTTTGATCAGTTTTCGATGATTATAGATGCACTGAAAGCCAATTTGGGAATTGCACTGCTGCCAAAATATTTCATCGATAAAGAACTCTCACAAGGCTCTGTGATGCAGTTGGGCGACGCCATTGAAACCGATGATTGTTACTATTTAGTGGTACCCGATGATAAAGCGGATAACCGGCAAGTTATGCGCTTTAAAGACTGGCTGTTAAATTACGCAGAGCACTAAGCAAGTACAGCCTGAGCTAGCAGCTACTAATTAAGGCGCGGCAAACTATTGAGTTTGATTGCACGCAGATTCTAGTTAACTAGTTTTCCACACCGCAAATTCATTGCCGTTCGGGTCGGTGAAATGAAAGCGCTGGCCACCGGGGAATTCAAATATCGGTCGAATAACAGCGCCGCCGTGCTCGGTAATGTGCAGCATACTCTGCTCTAAATTATCACTGAACAGCACCACTAATACACTGCCATTTTCCACAGTAGCAACCTTATCTGATAAATAAAAGCCGCCATCGAGGTGCGCGTTTTGGATACTGCAATACTCAGGGCCGTAATCAATAAACTGCCAATCGAACACCGCACTAAAAAAGCTCTTGGTAGCTGTAAGGTCGCGCGCCGGTATCTCTATATAATTTATTTTATGGTGATTTGACATAGTTTCCTCTCAATTTATTTATATCGAGACCTCTGCATAACTACTGAGCTCGACAATACAGCGTTAAAATAGGGGCAAATTAGCGCCGCTATTTCGCCAATTTTTGACTTGTCTTCCCTTCGTCCGTGACGCTATGCTGAGATCTTATGTTATTATACGCGCCGATTTAACGCTATTTTTACTCAATGAGACCTCTGCATAACTACTGTGCTCGGTAATACTGCGTTAAAAAACGGCTCAATATGCTCATTTACACCTGTAATACCCATAAACAGGGGCACACTGTACCCAAAGTGAGGGGCATACTAACTCCGCTATCTCGCCGKTTTTTGCCTTGTCTTACCTTCGCTCGCAACGTTATGCAGAGGTCTCTCAATTTTATCTAGAAGGTTGCTCAATGCTTAACCAACTTACAATTGCAATGCCTGATGACTGGCACCTACATTTACGTAATGGTGAAGTACTTGAAAAAGTACTCCCCTACACTAGCCGACACTTTCAGCGTGCCATTGTCATGCCTAATTTGCAACCGCCGGTTATAACCCACCAAGATGCGCTTAACTATAAGAAAGAGATTTGTGCCGCGATCCCTGCCGAGCATAGTTTTGAGCCGTTAATGGTACTTTATTTAACGGAGCAAACTTCTCCCGCAGACGTTAAGCAAGGCTTTTTAGCGGGTGATGTTATCGCTGTAAAATTGTACCCCGCTGGCGCGACCACTAATTCAGATGCTGGCGTTAAAGATCTAGAGAAAATATACCCGGTGCTTGAAGTCATGCAGGAGATAGGCATGCCGTTTTTAGTCCACGGTGAAGTCGTCGATAAAGAGGTCGATATATTTGATCGCGAAGCGGTATTTATCGATCAAAAGTTGATTCCTATTCGAGCAAAGTTTCCCAGTCTTAAGATTGTGTTCGAGCATATAACTACCCGAGAAGGCGTGCAATATGTGCAGTCTTGCACTGAAAACACCGCGGCGACCATCACCACTCATCATCTAGTGATCAATCGCAACGCGATGTTAGTGGGCGGTATTCAACCTCACTACTACTGCTTACCTGTGGCTAAGAGAGAACTACATCGTCTGGCACTGCGTGCTGCAGCCACCAGCGGTGATCAGCGTTTTTTCTTAGGCACAGATTCAGCCCCTCACCTTACGCAATTTAAACAATCCGCATGTGGTTGTGCGGGGATTTTCAACGTCGCAAATACTCTGGCTATCCTGGCACAAGTATTTGAGCAGGAGCAAAATTTAGAAAACTTAGAAAAGTTCACTTCTTTGAACGGCCCTAAATTCTATAATTTGCCGGTCAATAGCCAGTCTATGACTTTAACCCGTAGCGATCAGCCTCAACCGCTACCCGCCGATGTTGCAACCACGCAGGGCGAGATCAAAGTTTTTGACCCTATAATGCCCGTTCACTGGCAAGTATCGGCAACTAACATTTAAAAAACAACACTTTAAACTCTGTGCAGTGGTCGCCGATATAACATTTCGACGACCTTTAGCTCAGCGATTACTTATCAAAAACACCGCGCTGAATTTGATCCCGTTCAATAGATTCAAACAGCGCTTTAAAGTTGCCTTCGCCGAAGCCGTCATCTTTTTTGCGTTGAATAAACTCAAAGAAAACCGGGCCAATTACCGTATTGCCAAATATCTGCAGCAGTAGCCGCGGATCATTATTTTCGGTAGAACCATCTAACAAGACGCCGCGTTTTTGCAATTCTTCGACCGGCTCACCATGCCCCGGTAGACGCTCTTCAAGCATCTCATAGTAGCTATCAGGTGGCGCTTTCATAAACTCCATGCCCGTCGCTTTGAGCTTGTCTAAGCTGGCGAATAGGTCATCTGAAGAAAATGCAATATGCTGAATGCCCTCGCCATTGTAGGCGCGTAAGTACTCATCAATTTGACCTTTACCCCCACCCGATTCTTCATTTAACGGAATGCGGATCAAACCATCGGGAGCGGTTAACGCTTTAGACTTAAGCCCGGTGTATTCACCTTTTATATCAAAATAGCGAATTTCTCGAAAATTGAAGATCCGCTCATAGAACTCAGCCCAATACTCCATGCGACCGCCGTAGACATTATGGGTAAGGTGATCTATGGCTTTAAAACCAAAACCTGGCGGGTGTTGATCAACCCCCTCTATAAATTCAAAATCAATATCATAAATAGACTTACCTTCTTCATAGCGATCGATCAAGTACAGTGGCGCACCTCCGATTCCTTTAATTGCTGGCAGTCTTAACTCCATAGGCCCCGTTGGAATTTCAATCGGCTGCGCCCCTAGCTCCAGCGCTGTCTGATAGGCATGCTGCGAATTTTTAACCCGAAAAGCCATCCCGCAAGCACAGGGGCCGTGCTCTTTAGCGAAATATTCTGCATGACTATTAGCTTCATAATTAATAATAAAATTAATATCGTTTTGGCGATACAAGGACACTTTTTTTGAACGATGGTTGGCAACATGGGTAAAGCCCATGTTGATAAACGTCTCTTCTAACAGCCCGGGCTCAGGGGCTGAAAACTCAACGAATTCAAAACCAGCTAAGCCCATCGGATTATCAAATAAATCTGCCATTATTCTCTCCTGAGGTATACTTACCCTCTGTGTTGTATTTGTTTAGTGATTTATACAACTATATATGTTGCTATAGCAACTAATGTCAAGTGATTTTTAATTAAGGCGTCTGCACTCCATGACTAAAGATATCGATACCATCATCTCCTTGGAGCATTTTCTTCCCTACCAGCTATATGTCACTTCCAACAATCTCAGTGGCTTTTTTTCAGATGCTTACAAAGACAAATTTGCACTGTCTATCACCCAGTGGCGAATCATGGCTGTATTGAGAGAGATCCCCGACAGCAGTGCGGATGAAGTGTCCCTTAAGACCCACATCGAGAAATCAATTTTAAGCAGGGCCATTTCCAAGCTGTTACAGCGAAACTTAATCCAGAGAGTTTTTTCACAGCAAGATAAGCGCCGCTCGATGCTCTCTCTGACCAGCACCGGTATAGACGTGTACAACGATATAGTCCCACTGTCAGTGCAATACGAGAAAGACATTCTCAACTGCTTTAGCGAGTCGGAAAAAAATCAATTCAGTACTTTATTAAACACCTTGTATCAGCACACTGAAAAGCTCAAAAACACTCCGTAGTTTGACTTTCCTAGCAAGTGACATAAAGCCTTACAGCACTTATGAAAAATGGACTGCGATTACACTTAAATGTCTGTCAACAATAGTTGAACCTATCACTTTAAAATTACTCACAACTCGGATAGGCGCACAATAATAGAGTTATAAGGGCGTTTTTAGAACTAATCGAGCACCAGCGACCAGCAGCGAGTATCATTTACGATACTCAACAACAGCCTCTTAGGGCTTACATAATAAGGATTTACATGCAGTTTAAAGCGACTCTGCTACTATTAATCGGCTTGTTAGTTTCGAGCAATAATTTAACCGCCAGCAATATTATTAAAAGCGCCAATGATGCACGCCTGTACCAAACATTTACCTTAGATAACCAATTGCAAGTACTGCTGATCTCCGATCCACTCACAGATAAAGCGGCGGTATCTTTAGACATCGATGTTGGCTCGGCAAGCAATCCTAAAGATCGCCCCGGCCTCGCACACTTTTTAGAGCATATGCTGTTCTTAGGCACTGAAAAATACCCACTGGCAAATGAATACTCAGCTTTCATCGACTCTCATGGAGGCTCGCAAAACGCTTTTACCGGCCAGGACAACACCAATTATTTTTTCGATATTAAAGAAGACTCTCTCGAGGAAGCGCTCGATCGCTTTTCGCAATTTTTTATCGCCCCACTGTTCTCTGAAAAATATACCAATAGAGAGCGTCAAGCGGTGCATGCTGAGTACCAGCTGAGATTAAAAAGCGACAGCCAGAGAAACTACAGTGCATTCAAACAAATAATTAATCCCGCTCACCCTGGCAAAGCATTTTTTGTCGGCTCTAGCGCCACCTTAGCTGACCATCCTGGCGCCAAGGTTCGCGATGACTTAGTCGCTTTCTACCAGCGATTTTACTCCGCCAATAGAATGACCTTAGTGGTGTTGGGAAAATCCTCACTGGCCACTTTGAAAGACATGGTAGTCGGAAAGTTTTCAGCGATCGAAAACCGCAATGTCGCCAAGCCTGAAATCACTGTAAATCGATTTCTCCCGCAGCAATTACCTGTCGAACTACAAGTTAAGACCATCAAAGACTTTCGACTACTGAGCTTAACCTTCCCCACTCCCTCGACCAAAGCGCTGTTTAAAATCAAGCCACTGTCCTACCTTGGCGCGCTGATTGGCTATGAGGGCGATGGTAGTTTAATTGCCTATTTAAAAGAGCGGGGCTACGCCAACGGTCTAAGCACTATGCCGAGTCATGAATCGGCGGTTGAATCCTCTTTTAGAACCAGCATTAACTTGACCGAAAAGGGCTATCAAAATAAAGATTTGGTGATCGCTATTTTCTTTGATTTTATCAAAAAACTGCAAAAAAATGGCATACAAGAAAACTTGTATGCAGAGGAGCAGCGTCTAGCTGAACAAGCCTTTAACTTTTTAGCGCGGCAAGATCCGGCCAGATACGTAGTTTGGCTAGCGCAAAACATGCGCGATACCCCACAGCAGCACTGGCTAAACGCCAACTATATTTTTGCACAGTATAACGCAACGGTACTGCGCGAGTATCTAGCCTATATTACCCCTGCCAATATGTTCATCAATTTGCAATCACCCTCGATTACCGGGAATTTACACGAGCCCTATTTTGGTGCCCTCTACCAAGTAGTCACTATCACGGACCAACAACTGCGACTATGGAACGACCCCAGCCCCATCCCCGAGCTGTTTATTCGCCACCCCAATCCTTATATTGCCGATGACCTAAGCTTAGTAGAGCCATTATCTGCAACTGGGAAAAATCTAGCCCGGCAGAGTAAACCGAAAAAATATCAACTGGCTACCGGGGTATCGCTCTGGCATTTACAAGACGCTGAATTTTTAACCCCTAAAGCCAATTTATTTATCACTATTAAAGCCCCCGAAGGTCGATTTTCACTCCCCCAAAAGCTCGCCTTAAATATCTATAGCCGGCTGCTCAATGACAAATTTAACAAGCTTTTTTACGATGCTGCCGCGGCGGGAATCTACCTTAATTTGTATCCTCATTTCCGGGGACTCAGTCTCAAGATATCCGGCTACAACCAGCGGCAATCTTTAATTATTGAACAGCTAGCGCAATTAACCCGCAGTAAATTCTCTATCGACAGATTTAACATCATCAAAGAAAATTATGCGCAAGCCTTGCACAACAGCCAGAAAAACAAGCCCTATCAGCAGCTGCTGAATAAATTAAGTGAGGTATTAACCAGTTCCAGCGATAGCCAGACAAAAATACAGGCCCTCGACAAGCTGACTTTAGAAGATGTCTATCAGTTTGCCGACAGCTTATTCAACCGAGCTGAAATAAGAATTCTATCCCACGGTAATATCAAAATAGAGCAAGCTAAGCAGCTGGCAACACTATTGGTAAAACAGCTAAATTTGAAAAGTACGATGGTCGTTAGCCCACAAAACCAAGTACTTATCCTTGCCGAAAACACCGCTTTAGCGCTGATTAAAGACATCGATCATCCGGACTCAGCCGTGGTTTTATACCTGCAGGGAAAAGATAAAAGTTACCAGCAGACAGCGGCGAGCAATTTACTGACTGAAATAATCGCCTCCGAATACGCCAATCAACTGCGCACAGAGCAACAACTTGGCTACCTGGTTTTCGCCTCAAATATGAGTATGCAGCAGCTTCCAGGATTAATTCTGGTGGTGCAATCACCTAGCGCCTCACCTGAAAAAATCATCCAAAGCAATCAAGCTTTTCTAAACTGGGTGACGGATCATCTCAGCAGCACCGAGCTAGATTTGGATAAATTCAAACAGAGTTTAATCACTCGATACCAAGAACAGGAACGTACCATCTACCAGCGTAGCAATCGCTTCTGGCAGGAGCTCAACCTAGATATTGAGAACTTTAATCATCGCGAGCAATTAGTCAGCGCGGTTAAAAACCTGACTTTATCAGACTTGCAAAATACTTGGCAGGCATTGCTTACCAGACAAATACAATTAATTAGCCATTCTTCTGAGCTTTCCAAGACAAAGTGAAGTGAAGTTAAGTGAAGTYATAATATATTTTTAGYATTTARTAATGGTKTAGATTATAGCCAAGTCATTTATTTSTAAATTTTTTTACTTTAGRCCAGTCTGTGAAGAYRCWGCGCTAATCAGCTAKTGTTTTTTTTTSCTCTGTGCAGCGCAGCGCCTCTGTGYCCTCTGTGGTGAAAAAATCTTTAAAGGATTGGWTTTACCACAGAGCACAAGTTTCTGTACACCCCGTCACAGGCATATATAAGGCTTGTCCAGCGACTCCTTTATGGAAAGCGACAAGCTGAACAATCACCCGCTGTTGAAAAATCAGAAACGTCAGACATAAAAAAACCCCAGTTTAAACTGAGGTTTTTTTTAAGCTGCAATCAATTACTTGATTTTAGCTTCCTTGTACATTACATGCTGACGTACAACAGGATCAAATTTCTTGATCGCCATCTTTTCAGGCATAGTACGTTTGTTCTTATCTGTAGTGTAGAAATGTCCGGTACCAGCTGATGATACTAGACGAATCTTTTCACGATTACCTTTAGCAGCCATTTTCTATCCCCTTTTATACTTTTTCGCCGCGAGCGCGAATTTCTTTAAGAATGATATCAATACCTTTCTTGTCGATGATACGCATGCCTTTAGAAGAAACACGTAGACGTACAAAACGGTTCTCAGTTTCTACCCAAAAACGATGCCAATGCAGGTTCGGTAGAAAACGACGACGCGTTTTACGTTGAGAGTGGGAAACATTGTTTCCTGTTACAGGGCGCTTGCCCGTAACAACACAAACTTTAGCCATTTTTAAAACTCCAATTAGGAACAAGTTACATCTATTCTGATACTTATCGGCAATTAATAAATTTGCCTCAGGTGGAGCGTCCGTAACCAATAGACAGAAATCCCAAACCAGCTCGAATAGAAGCCGCGTATACTACAGATTTAGTAACCGTTTAGCTAGCAGTAATTATCAATTGCAGATAAACACCAAAATCAACTTGCAGCTAGGCGCAGTTCCCGATCGGTAGTAGCTCGCTGTTTAGATATGTAATCACCTTTTACCTTTCATCTATTACCTACAGTGTAACTAATTTTAAATTTTTCTAAAGCAGCCCCCTGCTGGCAAAAGATATCGGAGTTCCCGCACCGATAATTATATGATCTAGTACTTTTACTTCGATTAAAGCTAGCGCTTTACTGAGTTGCTCAGTAATTTGCTGATCTGCCATTGAGGGCTCCGCGATACCTGATGGATGGTTGTGAGAAAATATCACCGCAGCTGCGTTGTACGCCAACGCTTTTTTCAGTACTTCCCTAGGGTGCACGGCAGCTGAGTTAATACTGCCGCGAAACAATATCTCAAAACCTAGTACCGCATGTTTATTATCGAGAAACAAACAGGCGAACACTTCTCTGCTTTGATGCCGCAATTGGGCAATTAAGTATTGCTGGACAGTTTCGGGGTTATCCATAACACTCCCCTGCGCCAGCATATGTCCCAAATAGCGCCGGTTCATCTCCAGCACCGCCTGCAACTGGGCAAACTTGGCGTCACCTAAGCCTCGACCTTTACAAAAGGTTTCCTGATCCGCTTCAAAGAGCTGCCGCAACCCGCCAAAACTGCTCAACAATTGCCTTGCCAAATCAACGGCACTCAGACCTTTGACACCGGTTCGCAAGAAGATAGCCAGTAGCTCCGCATCCGATAGGGCTTGCGCCCCCTTAGATAGCAGTTTTTCTCTGGGACGCTCTTGCTTAGGCCAGTCTGTGATGGACATATTTGCTCCTTAAAATATTGCTCCTTCCGGCAATTATAAACCCTGACACTTCAGCTTAACTACTTATGTTAGGTGATAGCGGCTTAAAAAACAGCTCAGAACACTTATCCACCTGGGTAAAGCCCGCTATTTAACCAATTTTTTCCCTATCTTAGCTTCGCTGGTCACGCTGACTTATAACCTTGTCATTTTATTTTTCTTACCCCTTACCCCTTACCCCTTACCCCTTACCTCTTACCTCTTACCTGAATCAGTGACTTCACTGCACCACATAGCGCAAGCTCTTGATTCTACAGCAGTTAGAAAAATCCCCACTAAACCAATGGATTTTACACCTGTATTCATTTGAAGTCACGGATTCAGGTCTTAAACTAGCCGCTAATTTTATGCAGCAAAGTCGATGGTTATTTGTTTAAGTCTTCCTTCTAGCGGTAACGCAACCATCTTCAGAGCAGCCAATCACTCCCAATATGCTATTAATTTTGCTTTTATCAGGAATAACTTATCACTTGCTCTACGAAAAACTTATCCATAGTGCTATCTTAGCGCCTTATAATCACATGCTTCGTACTATAAGGTCTTTTGGGTATGCAACGACTTACCAACAAACGTATTATTTTAGGAATTACCGGGGGCATAGCCGCCTATAAAAGCGCTGAATTAGTGCGTCTTTATAAAAAGGCCGGCGCAGATGTTCGGGTGGTAATGACGGCGGCGGCAATGGAGTTCATTACCCCTTTAACCTTGCAAGCCCTCTCTGGAAATATGGTACATAGCTCACTACTTGATCCTGAAGCCGAGGCTGGCATGGGCCACATTGAACTTGCCAGGTGGGCTGATATATTAGTCGTAGCACCTGCCACCGCTGATTTTATTGCACGACTGCACAGCGGCATGGCCAATGACTTACTCACTACGCTCTGTCTAGCGACCAATGCACCTATCTATGTTGCACCCGCGATGAACCAAGCTATGTGGCGCGCTCCGCAAACCCAGCATAATGTTGCTCAACTGACACAGCAGATACCAAAAACTACTTTTTGGGGCCCCGACGCAGGTGAGCAAGCTTGTGGTGACATAGGTCCTGGGCGAATGATGGAAGCGCAGGCTATCGCCAATTTAACCGCCAACACTTTTAGTAAAAAATTACTTTGCGGTAAAACCGTACATATCACCGCCGGCCCCACTAGAGAAGCACTGGATCCAGTGCGTTATATTTCAAACCACAGCTCCGGGAAAATGGGTTACGCGATTGCTAGCGCTGCACAGGAAGCGGGTGCTAAGGTTAAACTAATTAGCGGGCCGGTTAACTTGCCCTGCCCTGACAAGGTCAGCAGAGTGATGGTTGAAAGCGCTGAGCAAATGCTTGAGGCGGTGTTATCCGAGTTAGATCAGTGCGATATTTTTATCGGCTGTGCAGCCGTTGCGGATTTCAAGCCGAGCTCAATCGCGACCAATAAAATCAAAAAAGGCGCCGACCATACTATGTCTTTGCTGTTAGTTAAAAACCCTGACATTATCGCCAGAGTAGCGCAGCAGCCGAATAAACCTTTCACTGTTGGCTTTGCCGCTGAGACCCAAAACTTACTAGAGCATGCGCGTGCTAAGTTAAGCAGTAAAAATCTGGATTTAATTGCCGCAAATGACGTCGGCAACTCCGAGATAGGTTTTAATTCGGATGCCAATGCACTGACCTTGATTAGCGCCCACCAGCAACTCGATTTAGCACAGACCAGCAAAACTAGGCTGGCCCAACAGTTAATCGAACATATTGCACATTTAATGCCGTAAATGGCTTACCCACACTTTTACTTGAAGAAAAACTACTATGAATAAATTACAAGTTAAGATCCTTGACCCGCGCATCGGCAACCAATTCCCACTGCCAGAATACGCCACACCTGGGTCGGCGGGACTAGATTTACGAGCATGCTTAGATGAAGCACTGATTGTCGAGCCAGGTAAAACCCATTTAGTACCGACTGGGATGGCTATCCACATCGCAGATCCAGCGCTGTGCGCAATGATTTTGCCGCGCTCCGGCCTAGGCCACAAACACGGTATCGTGTTGGGCAACTTAGTCGGATTAATTGATTCCGACTATCAGGGACAGCTATTTGTTTCAGTGTGGAATCGTGGCGACACAACTTTCACTATGGAACCCGGTGAGCGTATCGCTCAGCTAGTGTTAGTACCCGTTGTGCAAGCAGAGTTTGAAGTCGTTACTGAGTTCGGCACTTCCAATCGCGGTGCTGATGGCTTTGGCTCAACCGGCCGCGCTTAACACCCAGATGCATACAACACTATTACACCAATGATTAATTTTACGTAAGGATACAACGATGTCATACCCGCTAGAGAATTTGGACCATAATATTTTTCGCGCCTACGATATTCGCGGAGTAGTAGGCAGTGCACTCACAGATGCAACTGTCTATCATTTAGGTCGCGCTTTCGCTACACAGGCGAAAGCAGAAGGTGTTACGCAAGTCTGCGTAGCGGCAGATGGCAGAATATCTAGCCCACATTTGAAAAATTTATTGATCGAAGGATTGCTAGACGGCGGGGCCGATGTCAGTGATATTGGCTTTGTAGCCACGCCGGTGCTCTATTTTGCCGCCCATCACAGTGCTAGTTTAACCGGTATTATGATTACCGGTAGCCACAATCCCAAAGATTACAATGGCTTTAAAATGGTACTGGCCGGTAACACGCTAGCGCTTGAAGAAATTCAACAGCTGAAGAGTATCATGCTTAGCCAAGATTACTCAGAGGGCGAGGGAAGTGTCGAGCCTAAAGACGTTCGTGGCGACTATATGCAGAGTATTTTGCAAGACATCAAACTCGCCCGCCCTCTTAAAACCGTGGTCGACTGCGGCAATGGTATTCCCGGTGAGATGAACCCCGGGCTGATTGAAGCACTGGGCTGCGAAGTGACCCCCCTGTATTGTGACGTTGATGGAAACTTCCCAAATCACCATCCGGATCCTGGCAAACTAGAAAATTTACTAGAGTGCATTAGTGAAGTAAAGCGGCTCAAGGCCGATGTCGGTTTAGCCTTTGATGGCGATGGCGATAGAGTCGGCATAGTGACGCCTAAAGGCAACATGGTCTACGCCGATCGCCTGATGATGTTGTTTGCTCAAGATGTACTTTCTCGCAATCCCGGCGCTGAAATAATTTATGACGTTAAGTGTTCACGGCTATTAAATAAGGTCATCACCGAAGCGGGTGGCACAGCTACCATGTGGAAGACTGGACACTCATTAATTAAGCGTAAAATGCGACAGTCTGGCGCACTGCTCGCCGGTGAAATGAGCGGTCACGTTTTCTTTAAAGAGCGCTGGTATGGCTTTGACGACGGTTTATATGCCGCCGCCAGATTGTTGGAAATACTGGCCGCGAGTGACTTAGATCTAGATCAAATTTTCGAGCAGTTTCCAGAGGAAATCAGCACCCCTGAGATTAACATTCAGGTCACTGATGATAATAAATTCCAAATTATCGAAAAGATGCAGGCCGGTACTTACCAAGGTGGAGAAAAGAATACCATTGACGGCGTAAGAGTTGACTATCCCGATGGTTGGGGATTGATTCGCGCCTCCAATACCACACCGGTGTTAGTACTGAGGTTTGAAGCGAGTAGCGATCAAGCAATCGCACGCATCCAACAGCAATTCCAACAACAGCTACAAAGTATAGACCCCAGTTTGAGCATTCATCCTGTTGATGTTTGCCACTAAAAAATTAACCGCTAGAACACGCTTATACCTGCATCCGTGACGTCAAAGCGAAGACCTAGTGTCAGATCTTGGCTCTACAGTGGAATTGAAAAATCTTAGCTGCACTTGTAGCTTCAGTGAATATTTTTCTAAGCGCCGTATAATCAAGATCTTGCGCAATGAAGTCACTGATTAAAGATATAGTTTGGGACCAAGGAAAATGATTGCTATGCCATTAACTCGCCAGCAAGCGATGAACACTGCTGAAGTGCTAAGTACTGCTGTACCTTATATCCAACAATTCGCCGGCAAAACCATCGTCATTAAATATGGCGGAAACGCCATGACTGACGACAAGCTCAAACAGAGCTTCGCCCGCGATATTGTGATGATGAAACTCATCGGCCTAAACCCTATCGTAGTACACGGTGGTGGGCCGCAAATCGGCAGCTTATTAGAGCAGCTCAATATTGAGTCACACTTCATCAATGGCATGCGCGTCACAGATGCAAAAACCATGGATGTAGTGGAAATGGTACTAGGGGGTAGGGTCAATAAAGAAATTGTTGGCCTTATTAATCAAAATGGCGGTAAAGCCATTGGCCTAACCGGTAAAGATGGCAATTTATTAAAGGCGGTCAAGCTAAAAGTAAGACACAAAACGCCCGCTATGGCCACCGCCGAACTGATAGATATAGGCCACGTCGGTGAAGTAAAAAGTGTCAATACCGAATTGCTCAACATGCTGACTAATTCAGACTATATCCCGGTGATTGCACCAATTGGCGTCGATGACAATGGCAGCTCATACAATATTAATGCAGATTTAGTGGCCGGTAAGGTCGCGGAAGTACTGCAGGCAGAAAAGCTAATCCTGCTCACTAATATTGCCGGATTGATGGACAAAAACGGTCGAGTACTATCGGGTCTAACCACCTTAGAGGTCGACAGTTTAATCGAAGACGGTACCATTCACGGTGGCATGCTGCCTAAAATTGGCTGTGCTCTTAACGCCGTTAAAGCGGGGGTCAATACCGCACATATTATTGATGGTCGCGTCGAGCACTCTTGTCTGCTGGAAATTTTCACCGATGAAGGAGTGGGTACACTGATCACCAACGAGACGAACGTCGTTTCCCCCGCTTAATCAGTGACAACACTTAACAGGATCCCTCTTAATTGAGGGAGCCTTAAAGGATATAAATAACCATGACCGAAACTGTTAAAACCTCTCGACGCGAGCAAATACTACAGTGTTTAGTAGCGATGCTAGAAAACCAGCCGGGCTCTCGAATCACCACTGCGGCACTGGCTAAAAACGTCGGCGTCTCTGAAGCAGCTCTATACCGCCACTTTCCAAGTAAGGCGAAAATGTTTGAAGGCTTAATCGACTTTATTGAAGAGACCATCTTTTCACGTACTAACCTCATCACCCACTCAGATGCCCCCTCTATTCGTCAGTGTGAGCAAATACTGACCTTAGTACTTACCTTCGTAGAGAGAAATCCCGGCATGGCCCGTATTCTAACCGGTGATGCGCTTGCCGGTGAACACGACCGCTTGCGCAACAGTATTCATCAGTTTTTCCAGCGCTTAGAAACTCAGATCAAGCAAGTACTTCGCGAGGCGGAACTCAAAGAAGGGCTACGTACTGAAACCACAACCACAGCGACTGCTAATTTAATGATCGCGGTGATTGAGGGACGAATTAGACAGTTTGTACGCAGTGAATTCAAATACAAGCCTACGGAACAATGGAGTAATCAATGGCCCTGTCTTGCCCGAGGTCTATTTAGAAACCTCTGAACAAGTCCCGCATCTCCCCTGTGGATAAACAAGAGCCTATACAAGGGTATTTTTACTAGGTGGCTGATCTTAGAATCTAATAAGTGGCAAACTTGATGTTCTAGGCTCGCGATTCAATGCTGAAATCAACAGCTCTTGGAGCTTTTCGAACCAATGCATGACTATTTCAATGGCAGCTGTCGCTCTTTGAATAGTCATGCTGATGCTAAAAGAGCTTCTGCTCAATTAACTTTTACTTGGTCTTACCTCTCAATATACAACCACTAGTTCGGGTGACATGCACATTTAATCGCTGTGCAGCACTGCCTACTGTTTGCTGGCAAGTCGATGAACCGGGATTTAAGGCCTTGCCGCTGGCCCCCGAGCCTTTTAAAAAGCTGGGTGCTGTCAACGATACTCGCTTTTTTGTCATGCTCATCTACATAACCCCCGCCACGAATTGTTTTAATTCCGTTTTTATTGTATTTTCCTCGTCTAAGAGAAGTACTCCAGTCATGCTTTCTGATCGGTCGTTTGTCTCTGATCTCCGCATCTGAGTTCGCTCTATTATGCAGGATGAGGTCCTTTTTTATAATCACTTTCCCGCCTGCTGCTTCCCCTTGAGAAAAAGCCACCACAGCATGGGATGCTATGATCAAGGTACTGACCAAAATTAATATTTTTTTCATCATTTATTCCTTAAATTATGAAATCACTGTTGCAACAGAGACTATTTATTTACGCATTTTAAGAGCTGCTATTCTCTAAAAAACCTTACTGACCGACTATTATTAGAATACAAATCCCCGCTGAGTAAAATCCCTATTAGTAGGTGTTAAAACACCTTAACAATCCCTAACTACCCCTAAAAATAGTAATAGACGGGAGCTAAGCAGTAATTATAATTAACAGATAGCCAATCAATATTCGGCGATGAGATCTTTTAACGAGAGCAGATAATTGTTGAATTAACCGATGAATAACAGGTTTTTTTATTGGCGAGGACACTGATAATATATCAGAACAAGTCACAGAGAAGTTCATGATTAAGGCAGCGGCTACAGACATACTGATGGTCTGGAAAAAGCAGTTATCTCCTGTAAGGACAGATCTGGGATCTTGTTCAGGGGCTCTTTTTAGCCGTTAGGGAATAGGCACAACCAAGATCACTTCGTAGCCGCTTTCGAGGTGCTTGATAATTTTTAAATCGGCATTGATCTGCTGGGCTCGCCAGTGCATATTATTAACACCTTGACCAAATCCAGCACTCTTCGTTTTAGAGGTGCCATTGTCTAATATCGACAAAGTTAACACTTGATTCTCGCAAAATGCGTGTACTCTTATGCAGTTCCCATCACTGTGTTTATAGATGTTGGTAAAGCTTTCTTGAAGTATCCGCAATATATGTAAACTGTGCTGGGGAGGAATTTCAACATTTTCCAGACTATCATCGATCTGCCATTCTAGCTCAATACCTAAGCGCTCTATTTTTCTAGATTGACGATATTTAAAGTCGGCCAGTAGCTCGGATAACATATTGGCGGTGACATTCAGTGAATTGATAATTAAACGCAGATCATCGAGGCACTCTCTCAAGGTCGCAGATATATTATTACGGTGTTCACTGTCCTCCTCTTTATCGATTAATGCGATGGTAATCACCAACTGCCCACCTATGCCATCATGCATATCTTTCATAATCCGGGTTCGCTCGTCCGAAATCGCTTTAGACCTCTCTAGATTTATAGTTTCCTGGCGCAATTCAGCTAGTTGCTGATTTTTTTCAGAGAGGGTTGCCACG
Organism: Osedax symbiont Rs1; assembly: GCA_000416275.1. Taxonomy (GTDB): domain Bacteria; phylum Pseudomonadota; class Gammaproteobacteria; order Pseudomonadales; family Balneatricaceae; genus Rs1. Next base: position 11,119 of record ASZJ01000164.1, on the reverse strand, counting down.
GTTTTATTCAATGACTGGGTGGCAGTGTCAATTTTTGATTGCAATGCATATTCATTTTTCTCTAGGGATTGCGCCATTTGATTAAAAATAATCTGCAATTCAACAACTTCACCAGTACCATTTTGTGCCGAGCGACTTGAGAAGTTCTTGGCTTTGATATCTCTGGCCGCGGCTATTAGCGAGGTCAGTGAGCGAGTCAGTTTTCTGCTAAAGAAATAAGAGAACAGCATCGATAATACAATGGCCAACAAGGCGATGATGATTACCCGAATATAGATACCCTGTTTCTTTGAGCTCAATAGCTCTTTAGACAAACCCACTTCAACTTCACCGAGCTTTTCAATGGGAACTTGCTCGCCCGATAATTTAGAAAAATCATCAAGCTCACTACTTTGATTGAGGATCTGTTTTGAAAAGACCTTACACTTCAGTCGATCTCCTATATCGCCTTTAAAAGCGGTAATTTTTCCTAGCTTGTCGATAAATCGAATATAGACCACCCCTTCGACCTTTTTAAGTAGATGCGCGACTTCTGCTAGTTTTTCTCGGTTGCCGGTGTAAAAATAAAATTCTGACATAGAAGCGGCCTGCGTCACTAGATCAATCCCCCTTTTATTCAGCTCTTCTTCGGCGACATCAATCGAATCTTTCATCATAAAGACCGAGACTAATAAAACCACAAACAGTAAAGGTAGGGTGGTTACCAATAGCAACTGGTTTCTAATTGAGGACTGGAGCATCAGCTTCCCCTTCTATAAACTTTATTTCTTTGCGGGTTATACCGAGTGCCCGGGCAATATTGGGATTGACGGCCACTGTATATTTAGCGTATTGCATTCCTCGATCGGTTATTTCACCTCTGTCTCGCCAATTGGCAATCACTGCGGCCGTCTGATCCGCTATTGCATCTAATGATGAATATGCGGAGACTAATGCCCCTGCTTTTAAAAATGATTTTGAATAGCCGATCACCGGAACTCGATGATTGTAAGTTTGATGCAACAGCCACTTAGCACTGCTCCCCGACCAAATGGCTTTATCTTTAATGGCGATTAACGCGGCAGCTTCGTAGAGATAACGCTTTACTTTTTTGGCGGCAACCTCGCCTGCTTTTACAGTGACTATTTGTATATTTAAATGCTTTGCTGCTTGCTGTTTGGCTTGTTGATTAGCTCGTTGGTTAGTATCGGATAAAACGATGACGATATTTTTTTTAAACCTGAGGCTGGCTATTTTTTCTGAAACGGAAAACAAGCTGCTAAACGAAGGCTCTATGGGCACAGCTGACCACTGCCGATCCTCTTCAGGTGTCGATAGGGCAGCGCTAACAAAGGCATAAACTTGAGGATTGGGCAGTTTTTTAGCGATCAGTGCTTTACTGGCCGATGTTCCTATAGCCAGCAGCAAATCATCTTTAGCTAAGCCGTTCTGCCAATCTTGACTGAGAAGTCCGACAGTTAAAGGCTGCTTGAGACCGAGAGTTTTTTCAATCCGTTTAATCACTTGCATTGTCGAGGAGCTATTATCCGACACTAGTACTTTAATCGCAGCTGGGTACGCATTTGTCGCAGTCAATACCAGCGCGGTAATGACTAACAGTACTATTTTTTTTAGCATTAAAACTCTGAGATATCCACAGAGAGATAGAACTTAGGCTCTGTTGCTAAATCATTATTAAACTCATAATAGCGATTGTTAATATTTTGTGCGCCAATTTTCAAGGTCAATACTTGCTTGGCTGATAGTTTGATCGATTTAGAGATGCCGGCATCGAGGCGCGTATAACTTTCGACAAGATCCCCCTGACTCAACCACTCCATAGCCCCAACATGGTAAAGCCCAGCATTGAACTGCCAATCGGCTATTTTATGAGAAGCCAAAATTCCATAACTGGTCTTTGGCGTGGTCATCAACGGCTGAGAATTATTTTGCAGCTGGCTATTATCTCTACCAGTGCCACGATTAAAATTGAAGCGCAGAAAACTATTCGCCGATGGCCGATAGATGAATTCACCTTCCACGCCTTGCGATGTATAGCTCCCGCCATTGGTAACTACTCTGCCTTGGTCTCCAACCAAATCTATAATACTGTTGTCTTTTGCGGCAATAATCGAATCAGATATTTTCTCTTTATACGCTTTAAGCTCCCAGGTAATCGGCAAATTAGTCAGTTGCCCGGTATAGCCAAGCTCGATGCTGGTAATCTTTTCAGCGGCCAAATTCGCTGCGCTATACAGCCTTTTATCAAAGACTAGTCCGTTACTAAACACCGTTTTACTATCCACTTCCCGCTCCAAAATAGAGGGAATACGGTAGGCCTGAGACATCGATAAGCGCAGCGATTGGGTAGATTTGAAATGCCAATTCAAGCTTGCTCTAGGAGACCAGTAACCTTTAGTATCCGGGCTATCTTCATAAATGATACCAGTATTAGCAATTAAAGAGTCCGTCAGGGGAAATTGTCCGTTGGCAAAAAAACGATAGGGCTGGTCAGTTATCTTGCCCTTATCAGGAAAATAGAATTCACTGCGCAGCGTTTCAATACGATAGCCAGCCCCAAGTACAAATTGCACCCCGCTCTCCCTGGATTGGTTGTATTGAATTTCGATATCGGTTTTTGTAGATCGGTTAGTTTGAGTACCCGCCTGTAAAGTCTGATCGGGGACTCCAGTGCTGAAAAAAAATGCAGCTGGCGTCACTCCCAATATGCTAGATAGCAATTCTGTTTCAGACTGATCATTTTCGTCATAGTAGGTATGACTTAAATTCACTGTCAACTCCTCCTGCTGAGAGAGGATTCTTTGCCACTTCAACATACCTGACCATGTCGTGACAGTGCGATCCACTGGTTTGACGAATGCGATTTTACCGGCATCGGTTTTACCATCGATATTATCTAAATAGAGATCTAAGGTATCTAGTGGAGTGAGATTGTAACGCCCGTGAAACGACAGTGATTTAAAGTCTTTGCTATCTGGAAAGTAATCAAAGCCAGCACTGCGCTTATAGCTACCGGTCACTCGATAGCTAAAATTCTCTCCGCTATCACTGGTTCTAAAAACCACGTCCTTAGTGCCATGAGTGCCGACCAGAGACTGAAATTGATAATGATGGTCTAGTTCCGGCGCTATGGTAATGATGTTGATAGCGGCTGAAAAGGAGTTAGAACCATAAGCCGATGCAGAGGGGCCCCTGACTACTTCAATCCTTTCAATGTCTTTAATATGCACACCAATACTGTTCCAATCGATGGTCGAGATGGTAGGTAGATAAGTAGAGCGTCCATTGACTAACACTTGCAACCGATTGGGATATTCCCAGCCATTACCATGATAGACCACCGTCTCTCGTCTGCCATCGACATGCGCTACTTGAAAGCCTGGCACCAGCCGCAAAAGATCGACTATTTCTGTAAAGCCAGAGGCGGTAATCATTGCTTTATCGATAACCGTCACAGATGACGGACTGTTGCGCACCGACTGAGTTAAGCGACTAGCGCTGATGACGGTTGGTAGATCATCGGAAAAATCATTTTCAAGCGCTGCTAATTCAGTCAAGTTGAAGATCAAAAAAGTAAATACTACCGATCTAAAGTTTATTATATGTAATTGCATCTATCAAATAATTCCCTGTCGAGTAGCCTCGTAAATCGCTTCAGCACGATTACTGACCGATAATTTTCGGTAGATACTTTTTACATGGGCATTAATGGTATGAAATGAGACCTCCAACATCTTGCCTATTTCTTTAGAAGTATAACCTTTACTGACCAGCAGTAGCGTTTCATGCTCCCTCTCACTCAACTGAGGGGTTGTTTCATCTATTATGCTAGTCGATTTATAGGATAACTCCGACAGCAAATAGCGGGCGATAGCGGGGCTGATGGGCGATCCACCTTGGACCATTTGGGTGATCGCGTTATTGATTTCGATAAATTCATCATCTTTTAGTAAATAACCCGAAGCGCCGGCTTTTAGCGCTTCAATGACATGCCCTTCATCACCAAAGATAGTGATTACAATTGCCAGCTCGGTTTTAATATTAGGTTGCTTTAGCATCTGAATTAGATCAATACCATTGCCGTCAGGTAAATCTATATCAGTCAACAAGATATCAGGTGGACAATTTTCCAAAATGGAGACCGCTGCTTTAAAGGTACCGACGGAACTAATTAAACGAAAACTACCGCCATGGTGAATAGCATTTTCTAAACGCTCTCGGGTAATTTCACAATCTTCCACTATCATCAATGTTGGTTTCAAAGGTCACCTCTTTTCGGTATCTGTTAGGTATGGAGCATAGCCGCTTAATTTTATAAATATTTAAAATCATGGTGATTAAGACGGTTTCATATGGCGATAATTTCGGTTCTTAAACCTGAGTCCACGCTGCATATTTAAGTTGGTTTAACACAATTTAACGCTTCTTCAATAAATAGTTATTGATTAGATGAGAATAAAAAACACCTAAATTAACAAATAAAATCAATTAGTTGATTTTCAACAAAGTAATTTAAAGGAAACTGAGCGCAATTTCCAAATAGCACAATATACAACATATTTAACCAACAAGCTAAACGGCCCTTGCCAAGCCTGCTAGCCAAGGAAGAGACTTTAGTTATCAACCCTACCAGGGCGTGCATGGTTTGTTCAGAGCTTTATTAGCCATTGAAATTAGCACTAATCGGTAGCACTAAGTACATTCCCTTCGAGAATAGACTCTGCATTATTCGCAAGACAGTAGTTCAATTGCTCGCGCTGCTGATATTTAGTACAACTTAGATATTTTAACAACTGCTCTTCAAACTGATATTCCATGTACGGCATGATCGCATAGCGAGACTCTTCTGCATCGAGAAAGTCACCATAAGGTCCGATTTTTCCGAGTAGCCGCGGCTCATATTTTTCAATCAACTTTTGCAGATGTACTGGGTCGACAAAGCTGTCGGGGAGCTGATCAAAGGGACCATCATAATAAGTGTTGTTTTCAACGTTAGACAGATCGACACCAATCAAAACTAGCCGTTGATTTTTTTTATCGTTGAAATAGGCGAACTTGCTACGCAGGCCAAGCAAAATATCTTGATTGTCATCGACCGCTATAAAATGCTCGGCTTGATTAAAATCTTCATTCAGCACATACAAGAAACTATTGTTTGAGTGATCAAAAATTAAATGAAAACGAATCCCTGACTCATCAAAAACCGGCCCTACATACTCTTCATCTCCATCTAAATCATGCTCAGTGCTCAGCTCACTTTCAGCATCGTAAATAATCACCACTGCGCTCTCACCACGATAGGATAGCTGGTAGCGAAACTCTGAAATTTTAGTTAAAATCAGCCCGTCTTCAGCGCCTAATATCCAGTAATTATCGACGCTTGGTTGATCGGTTGCGGTTTTCCAATCGCTGTAAAAAGTAAAGGCGACTTTTCCCTGATTGCGGAGTTTCATATCAAAGCGAAAGTTGCCTTTTATCGGCGTAGCGCCGTTCATGAACTCAAAGTAATAATAACCTTCACTGGGATAAACTAGCATGCCATTTTTCTTTTGCTTAAGTATGCTGGTAATTAACTGGTCTCGATCGTCAAAATTACTCTGTAGAGATGAAGCGATCATGTCCGCATTGAAGGATATAGTCGCAGCTGTGCCAGCATTGACTGAGCTACTGACTATAAACGCTAGCGATAAGCTAATAAACATTCTATTAATGTACATAATGACACCTTACTAGTGAGCCAATAAAAATCAACTGCCGATATTTTTGCAGTCAGTGGACTGATATTCAGGATTAATTGTTGTTGGCCCTTACTCTCTCTGCGGAGGTCTGAATTTTAGAGTGGGAGCGAATAAGTATATCTCTACTTACACCGCTGGGTTTATCGGTCACCAATCGGCCAGTACTATCGCGTATATGATGAACACTACCACCACTGGCCGCCTTTTTTTCGACGACAAACTCCTTTCTAATCAGCTTTTTACTCGGTTTCTTGTAGTGATTCACTAGTGGCGAATCACAACCGATAGCTGGGTTTAGGGGATCATCACAGCCGCTAGATCCATTCACTATCGGGGAGCCAATCAAACCACTAGCCCTGTTACTTTTTACCCCTTCAGCAGCAGTGGATACAGAGAGAGATGCAATCATCACCGCACTGAGTAATATCAATAATTTATCCATGATTTTTCCTTGTGATTGTCTAGCAACCTAAAACAGTAAGTTATCAATTAAGTTGCTTAAGCTTATTGACCAATTTATTGTGTGCATTTAAAAAGGCAATAATAATCACTTTTTCCATTTCAGTATTCTGGTAGGCAGATAGGGCTGACTGATTCCACAAGATGCTGTGAGTAAGTTCAGCGCCTAGGTCTGATTTTTTTGCACTGCCTTCCACCACTAACTCCTGCACACCCGTAGAAACATTAGTAAAGGTCAACAATACATTAGCCGTCAATTTTTTAGATTTTAAAGCCCCACCAAAAAAACCATCGCCCAGCCCTGACAGTGACAATCCCATCCCGCCAGCATTGCTATTATTACTTAACACTTGTGCGCTAATAATAAAATCGGCGGGAACTAACTTACCTGACGTCACTTGGCTATTGGCTGCTAATTCACCTTGCTCGTGCAAATTTCGCTCCAGAATAATCCCCGCTAAAGCCTGCCCTCTGTTCACTACTTTAAAGCAGTTACTTCGCGCCATGATTAAACGCACAGCGGGAATCGGGCTAGTCATATTGTAAGGGTCTGCTGATCGGTTATTACTTTCTTCTAATGCGACAGTAGCAAGTGGATGAGTACAGCGATTTATTGACGAAGAAGTCTCCCGATCTGAATTTTTAATCTGTTCAATGGCATTTTCATTACTCGGTGTCGCCTGCTGAATGGCGCAGCCACTAACCGTTATTAGCAGCGCTCCGACTAAGGTTGTTTTGTTTAATCTATATCGCATCACATCTCTCTTATTATTACCTGAATCAATGACTACTATTAGAATGCAAACTGGCTATTTATAAAATCCCTATAAATAGTTGATAAAACGGCCCGTATCCCTAAAAGTAGTAATAGACTTTATAGAGAGCTACAAAAATCGAAGCAGCTAATAACTAGAAACCTGAATCCGTCACTTCAAAGTGAATACCCAGTGCAAGATATTGCTCCTACAGTGGAATTGAAAAATCATAACTGCAAGCTGATATGTTCTGCATTGGCTAAATAAATGCATATATGCATAAAACCCGTAGCTTCAATGGGTATTTTTCTAACCCCTGTAGAATCAAGAGTTTGCACTATGTGCTGCAGTGAAGTCACAGATTCAAGTAATTGCCAAATAAATATTAATGGAGCTATAAATAAATGTTGCAAATTGTCTATTTAAAACATGCTACCCTGCTGATATCAAACCAACTATTTTATTTATAAGCTCGAATTCAATTCCTCTCCTGCACCTCTCTAGCACCAGCAAACGGCGCCTATTAAGGATGAATAACATCGAGCCTGAGGTCATTTCATGAGCAAAATATCAACTCGAGATCCAAACTTCCACCTTCGTCTTGCCCGCCCTGAAGATGCTGCGCTGGTGGTTGAGTTTATGAAAAAGCTGGGGGCTTTTCAGAAAATGTCGGATAAAATCACCGCTACGGCAGAGCGTATTGAGCGACTGCTGCTCTCCAAACACGGCGAGGCGGTATTTGGCGTCTATGCAGGTAAAATGGTTGCTTTCGCCTATTTCCATGAAAAAAGCTCGGCGTTTACCGGACGCCGCGGACTATATATAGATGGATTTTTCATTGATCAATCGATGCGTGGCAAAGGCTTAGGGAATATTCTAATGCAGTTTTTGTCAAAAGATGCACTTGATCGCAACTGCGAAATGCTGGAGTGGGGCTGTTTAGACTGGAACACAACTGCCGTTGATTTTTATCAAAAGCTTGGGGCTTATCGGGTAGATTCAATGCATATCTATCGGCTCTCTCCAGACGATTTAACAGCAGCGGCGTTAAAATTTTAGAGTACGATAACTAGTTCTAGTGAACAAAATTTATTCGGATAATTATTCGAAAAATACAAACGCCTGTAATTACAAAGCCCTAATTTACATTTCAAGACATTATCCTGAATCAGTGACTTCACTGCACCACATAGCGCAAGCTCTTGATTCACTTTGACGTCACGGATTCAGGATTATCTTAATTGATTAAAACACGCTGCTTACCTTAGTACTTTATTATTTGTCTTAGTAAAATCAATTCGTTATAATTATGGGTGGATATAAAACAACAAATAAAGGAATATTTTATGAGCCGTTACCACCCCCTTTTAGTCGTATTACATTGGATTTTAGCCGCCATGATTGTGGTAGGTTTAGTGATGGGAGGCAAAGTTTTGAGCGAAACTGCGAATTCCGATCCAGAAAAAATAACCTTACTAAAAATACATATGTCAGTAGGCATGCTTATTTTAGTCTTAATGATTATTCGTTTAATTACCCGCTTTGTTACTGCTAAACCGCAACATGCTAATACTGGAAATACATTATTAAATAAACTAGGTGTTGTAATGCATTATTTATTTTATCTAATTGTCATCCTTATGGCTGTTAGTGGTATGGCTATCGCCAGTTTAGCAGGGTTACCTGAAATAATTTTTGGGAATTCAGGTACTGCGCTACCTGCTAGCTTTGATGAGTACCCACCTCGAATGGCGCATGGGATTCTAAGCCTAATATTGACAGTATTAATCACAGCTCATGTAGGTGCGTTTTTTTACCATCAGTTCATATTGAAGGATAAGCTATTTTCTCGTATGTGGTTCGGCCCTCGTTAATTGTCGATTGCAGTTCCAAGATACTTGCGACCAGCAAAGAAGCTGACCTGAAAAAACTATTATCTAAAACCTGAATCAGTGACTTCACTGCACCACATAGCGTAAGTTCTTGATTCTACAAAGGTTAGAAAAATACCCGCTTGTCTTCTGAAAAAGTAGATAGAACCTTAATCCATCCTACGAGGCTTGTATTACTTTTTCAGAGGTCCCTTAGGGGACCATAAAATCGACTGCGCACTCCGCCATGTAAAGACTATATTCCCCCCCTACCCTTACAAATACAAATACAAATACAAACCTGATTGACCATCATACTCGAGGGCACAGAGAAGAGATTAAAAGATGGCGGAGACACAGGGCTAATCAGGAATACAAATACAATAATCACATAGCGCTGCCTCAGATAAATTTCAACCAATTATTCCTATTAATAATACGAAAAAGCGCTGAAATGTATTTAGGACTACCTTTGCCTACTTAATGAAATAAGGGACAATAAGCCTGTAGATACAGTACAAACAGAGATCTAGACAGCACATAATCAAAATACAACTGTTTTCACACTAACCCCCAACCGGAGAATACAGTATGTTAAAAATTTTTACTGATGTTACCTATTTAGATAGGCGCTGCGTCGAAGAATTTGATCTCAGTGAGGACCTACTGATGGAACATGCTGCAATGGCACTGGCTCGACAAGTTGTGGCACTGTCCTCTGCAGAGGCGAGACTTTATATATATTGTGGCCCCGGCAACAATGGCGCAGACGGCATTGCCTTAGCGAGGTTGCTCAGTGGTCAGTTACCATTAAGCATAATTTTACCCATAACAGCACAATCGCAGCAAGCTAAAAAACAACTCAATAGAGCATTGAAGCTAGGTGTGGTATGTACCCAGACCCGCGAAAACATAGCGATTAAGCCCACTGATATTATCGTTGACTGCCTGTTTGGATCAGGGCTAACCCGCCCGCTTGATGCGACTATGATTGCGCTTATCACTCAGCTGAATAGCGAGCATTGCCACAAAATCAGCTGTGATATACCCAGCGGTATAAATGCTCAAGGGCAGCTTTCCCCGATTGCTTTCAACAGTGATTTCACGGTCACCATGGGCGCTTTAAAGTTAGCGCTGTTCAGTGATATAGCCAAAGACTATGTCGGTGCTATAGAAGTAGCCTATTTAGGCCTACCTCAGAGCCTTTATCAGGCTAACACACGCTATTATTTGCTGCAGGATAGTGATTTAAAGTTACCAATACGTCCAGCACACGACAGCCACAAAGGTACGTATGGACACACAGCGGTTATCGCTGGAGAGAAAAAAGGGGCGGCGATCTTGTCTTCGCTGGCCGCATTTAGCATGGGCAGCGGCTTAGTCAGTATTATAACCAATCAAGATTTTGAACTTCCCCTACATATAATGCACAGTAACGCGCTGCCTAAAAATGTAAAGGCGATAGCTGTTGGTATGGGGCTGGGGAGAAATTTTTGGCACAGCGCAGAGCGTCGCGTTCAGTTAATTGAGATTCTCGCCTCAACTTGCCTTAAGCTGATAGATGCCGATTTGTTTTACTGGCCTGAAATAAGTAAATACTTCGTACAGCCAATCGTACTAACCCCGCATCCGAAAGAGTTTTGCGCACTGCTGAAAATCTGTAAAATAGCAGATATCAGCGTGGCAGAATTGCAGGGCAATAGATTTCACTATGTGACTGAATTTAGCCGACAATACCCCGAGGTAGTGGTGTTATTGAAAGGCTGCAATAGCATAATTAGCTACCGCGAAAATATTTACATCAATAATTTTGGCAGCGCCATTTTAAGTAAGGGAGGCAGTGGTGACATTTTGGCTGGTCTGATTACAGCACTTTTAGCTCAAGGCTATTCACCTTTAGACGCCGCCATTAACGGCAGTATAATACTGACTAAAGCCGCGGAGCTATGTGCGCGTAAAATGAATAATTACGCGTTAAAGCCGCAAGATTTAATTGACCAACTCGGCAATTTATAAGCAATTAATTAGTTTTACCTGAATCCGTGACTTCAAAGAGAATACAGAGTGTAAGATATTGGTTTTACGGTGGAATTGAAAAATCTTAGCTGCAAGCTCATATGCGTCCTGCATTCGCTAAATAAATGCATCCATGCATAAAACCCGTAGGTTCAGCGGGCATTTTTCTAACCGCTGTAGAATCAAGAGCTTGCGCTATGTGCTGCAGTGAAGTCACTTATGTGGACTCCCCCTTGTCAACAGTAAAAATGTATTTCGAAGAATTTAATGCTTACTTATG
>ASZJ01000163.1 GCA_000416275.1 Osedax symbiont Rs1 | reverse complement strand
AAACTTGAATTACATCTTTTGCTAAATCAACGCCAACTCTAGTATTATGCATTTTCGGACTCCTAATATTTTTGTGTCGTAACTTGAATATTACTCCACATGTTCGGTGTGGGGGAGTCCCATTATCTGATTCAGGTTTTAATAAGCGCCCTGTCCAAGGAACAAAGTATTGGTAGAGCTACTAGCTTTCACTATAACCTTCGAAAAAACAGCAGCGTATGAATAGCCCCTTAAACCGGGCCCTGCTCAATCAGCGACTAACTAGCTGTAGTTATTTAAAATGAGTAAACGCCTACCTCGAGTGTCGTGCATCTCGAACAATTAGCGCAGCCTCGCTACGACTGCTCATCTGGATAAAAACTACTTAAGGGAACTCTGAACAAGTCCCAAATTTCTCTGTATGCTAGGGGCGTGTGTGACTTGTTCAGAATCTCCTTAGCACTCGCTAAATTTTATAACTAAGCAGCAGTTTTCTGGTCGCTGCAGTCAAGCTCTCTAATATGCCGCCATTGGTTGCTAAAATTGTCGTTCCCTCTGAAGTCTGCTGAGCAATGGTGCGAATAGAGGCGACGCTATGACCGACTTCTCGAATAACAGCTTCCTGCTGAGTGACCGTTTCTGAAACATGTTCTATTCTATCTCTTACATCGCTAATTTTTTTCGTAGCTAATTGTAAGCTAATACCGGTTTCAGAGGAAAACTCTACACATTGCTGAGCCTGCTCGCTGCTAGATTTCATGACACTCACTGCTCTTAGCGCTTCCGCCTGAAGGTTCTCAGTCATCGTTTTAATTTCACTGGTCGAATCTTTAGTGCGCTGTGCTAGGAGGCGAACCTCATCGGCAACCACTGCAAAGCCTCGTCCAGCTTCGCCAGCTCTAGCGGCCTCAATTGCAGCATTTAATGCCAGCAGGTTGGTTTGCTCTGATATCCCACCGATAACATTGAGAATGATATCAATCTTTTTGATCCCTTTCTCCAGCTGTAAAATGGCTTCGCAGCCCGATTCTACTTCACTTGACACCCTATCTATAGCGTGTAAAGTGCGCTCCATCAAGTTATTTGAATTTTCAATTTCAAGACTGGTTTCATTGGTTAATTGGGTCGTTTGACTGGTATTTATCGCCACTTCTTTTAGCGTCATCCCCAACTCTTCTACCGCCGAAGCCAGTGCATCAGTCTCAGTGTACTGCTGTTTAAGACCACTATCGGTCTGCTCTGTAATCACAAAAGAGTCGCCCGCGACACGGTTTACTTTATCTGCGTTTTCCCTACTGTGCTCAACTAATGACACTATAGTTGAAATCATATGCATGAAAGATTCATTTAAGGTGCCTATTTCATCACCGCGCTTCGCTAATACTTGATGGCTCAATAAATCCCCAGTCGCGGCTACTTGCATATTATCGACGATCACTGTCAAGGGACGGGTAATACTACGGGCAATAAAGGCGGAAAACACACTAATTACAACTAAGATAGCAGCAAAAATCATCATTATTTTATAGACGGTCCTCATGTAGATTTCATCTATATCATTAATATATATACCTGTTCCAACTATCCAGCCCCAAGGCTTAAAAGCTTTAACGTAAGAGAGTTTTGCAGCTGGCTCATCAAACTGCGGACCCTTATAACTATAATTAACAAAACCAGCTCCCTGCTGATTGACCACTTTTAACATGGCTCTCCAGTGATACTGACCATTACCGTCCTGTGCATCCCGCATGTTTTTACCTTCTTTTTGCGGCTTCAGTGGGTGCATTAGTAAGGTTAAATTTTTATCGTTAATCCAGAAATAGCCTTTATTGTTGTTGTACCGCAACGCTTTGATCGCATCAAGAGCTGCAGATTTAGCCTGTTCTTCTCCCAATTCGGACCTTAGAGCGTAATAGTGACTACTTATGCTAATGGCCCCCGCCACTAAATTTTGCAGTTCATGTTTTCTGCCTTCAATTAAATTACTTTTCATTTGGTAGGAAGAGAAAGTTTGCAAAATGACAGCGCCTAACAGCGCGATACTTAGTAGAATCCACAACTTTGCGTTTACATTGATATTGTCGAACATTATTTGAGATGCCTTTTTAAACAAAAAACAGTTAATAAAAAATTAATGCAACGAATACTTTCGAAGCACATATGATCTGCATCAAAAAATATTAAAACAGAATTAACTTCGTGCTAAACTGTTTAAAATAAATCAATTTAATCAACAGACTACACGAAATATTCATAGAGATCGACAATCTTAATAAAAGTTTTCATACACATTTTATAGCTTTGGATTTTCGCTCAAAAAACAGCCTGATACTTCACAAAAATCAGTTCCATTGTGGCTGGCATATAAAGATTGTTAGCTGCATTTAAATGTCTTCTTATATGATTTTCTTTGTAGTAGCTGAATCATAAGTGACTTCACTGCACCACATAACGCAAACTCTTGATTATACAGCGGCTAGAAACACACCCACTGAGCATACGAGTTTATGCATAGATTTATTTAGCAAATGCAGGACACATATCAGCTTGCAGCTAAGAATTTTCAATTCCACTGTATAACCAATATCTTACCCTGTGTATTCACTTTGAAGCCACGAATTCAGCTTTAAGAAAAAAGAAAGTAAAAAACAGGAAATTATTTTTCAATTACGTCACACTGACATCTAGCACCTGCCATTGTACACAAACTTTATATTTACTAAAAAAGGCTAACTTTTAACTGAATAATTGAATTGTTTGTTTGTATTTGTATAGATATTAAGCCATTATCATGCAGAGATACTGTATCGAAGGGTAATTTATCTTATGGAGAAAACTATCAACATCAAGTGTATTTTAATTTGACGCCTTATTTTTTTAAAAAAAATGAGGCGCATTGAGTCTCGTTTTTTGATTTTGTAAGTATTATATATGGACTTATTCTCAGTAATGAACAAATTTAACCTATCCAAAAACAGCCTAATTAGCATCTTCATTTTAAGTATTTTAACCGGTTGTGGCTTTGGTGCTCACAGTACGAAATCCAATCTAACTGCCTCCGATGTTCGTGACACCAACACACAGCATGCGATACTCCTCCCCTTAGCTTCCAGTAAAGCCCTCAGCAGAAACAGCGCTAGCATTGAAATCCCACTTGAAGCTGTTGAAATTAATGCTTTCAAAATTCAAAGCATCTCCGCTGCCGCCAGCTATTTTGCAGCAAGTGGCAGACAGTGTCGCAATATTACTTTACAAAGCACTAACCAACAGCAGTCCTATATAGGCTGTCAGAAAAGCGCCGAACAGTGGGTTTTAATCAAGGCAATTCAGCTGAATTAACATAAATATTACGAGCCAAATAGATCATGTCGTATTTTTTCAATACCAACACTATTACCGGGATACTCTTAGCCTGTTTGTGTATTTCACCAGCAACAGCGGCGATCAGTGATGCTGGAGATATCACAGCAGATGCACCATCAGCGCCTACATCTATAATAGAAGACACTAACAACCAACAGTGGAAAAACCATAAATTTGGCGATATCAATAACTTGCAAAGCGCGGCAAGTAGTTCCGAAATACAGCCTTTTGGCAGCCAACTGTTTCACGGCGGCTTCCGCGGCACCCGCTCCGATGGTAAAAACGCCAACTACAAAGTAGCTCCCGGTGACCAAATCACCCTGCGAGTTTGGGGGGCGATAGAATTCGAGCGAATCCTCGCTGTTGACGCTAGGGGGAATGTTTTTATCCCATCGATAGGCCCGGTCAAAGTGCAAGGCTTAACTCCTAAGTCTCTGGACAGAAAAGTGCGTAGCGCTATACGCTCAATATACCCAGAAAACGTCCAAGTCTACACTCACTTACAAGGTGTACAGCCTGTTGCCGTATTTGTCACCGGTTATGTGAATAACCCTGGCAGATATGCTGGTACTCCCAATGACTCCGCTCTGTATTTTTTAGATCAAGCGGGAGGTATTGACAATACTCTAGGTAGTTATCGAAACGTTAAATTGATCAGAAATAGGAAAGTTATCGCAACAATAGATTTTTATGATTTTTTGTTACTAGGTAAGCTATCTCGAATACAATTCAAAGACGGTGACACCTTACTGATTAAAGAACGAAAGATCTCGGTAATGGTAACGGGTGATGTTAAGAAACAATATAGCTACGAGTTATTAGCCGACATGCCACAAGGTCTGGCTCTGATTCAGCTGGCTCGTTTAAAAGCAGGCGTATCACACGTATTACTTAAAGGAGCTAGAGCAAAAGGAGCTAATAATAAATACTTCACTATAGAAGACTTCTCTCAGACCTTATTAAAAGACGGCGATGAAGTCATTGTCAGCGCAGATCAGCGCAGCGCTAGTATTGTGGTGCAAATAGAGGGCAGCTACTACGGCCCATCGCGTTTTGCGCTCTCTCGTAACATCATGCTCAAAGATTTTTTGGACAGCATAGCAGTCCCCGAACATATAACGGATACTCAAAGCATCTCCATACGCCGCTTAAGTGTGGCGCAGAGTCAACAAAAATCACTGGAAGAAAGCTTAAGACGCTTAGAAACCACCTATCTCGGCGCCCCCTCCTCTACTCCGCAAGAAGCTAATATTCGCATCCAGGAGGCAGAGCTGATCAATAAATTTATCGCCCGCGCCAGACAAGTAAAACCGAGCGGCAGATTAGTCGTTTCACTGCGTGGCGAAGTTGCCAATATCCGTCTTAAAGATGGCGACATCATTACTATCCCGGAAAAGTCTGACGCAATTTTAATCAGCGGCGAAGTGCTAGTGCCACAATCGGTAATTTTCACTGCGGGCCGCAGCGTCAAAGATTATATAGCGGGCGCCGGCGGCTTTAGTCAACACGCCAATGATGAGCACATATTAATTGTCAGAATAAATGGTGAAGTGATCAACGCCAAGCACACCAAGATCATTGCTGGCGATGAAATTTTAGTCCTGCCCAAAGCTCCGACCAAGAATTTGCAGTTAGCGACAACTTTTACGCAAATTCTCTACCAATTGGCAATCGCGACTAAAGTAGTTATCGATTTATAGCCATGAAAACTTTAGCAGGACGCTACTAGTGAAATCCAGCCGGAGCTCTTGGCAGGTAACCCGCAGTGTATGGCATGCGCTTTTCTTACGAGAAATGATAGGAAGAACTACCTCTGATCGGTTTGCATGGCTTTGGATGGTTATAGAACCTGTTGCTCTTATAGCGATGATGGTGAGCGTACGTGTTTTTTTACTAGGCGGGGCAAAAACCATTGTTGGCGCAGATTTTGTACCTTGGTTAGTTACTGGTTTAATGGCTTTTTTTCTGTTCCGGGAAAACATGAACAGATCAATCGGGGCTATCGATTCAAACAAAGGATTATTTACATACAGACAAGTTCAAACAATCGACCCTGTATTAGTACGGTGCTTTCTCGAGGGCAGTATCAAAACTTTCATTTTAGTTCTATTCATTTTAATTTTAGAGTTGCTAGGCACCCAAATACTGCCGGACAACTATCTAAGAGCTATGTTGTTATGGTTTTCACTATGGTTATTAGGTTTAGGAGTTGGATTGGTTCTATCCGTGGCGGCAAATCTTATACCTGAGATAGGCCGGCTCGTCAAAATGATTTCCCTGCCTCTAATGATACTCTCAGGTGTTATTCTACCTTTAAATTATCTACCGATACATATTAGAGAGTATGTGTTATTGAACCCTATTGTCCATGGCATAGAGCTATTAAGGGAAGCGTTTTTTAGTACATATCAACCAGTATCAGGCGTAAGTATTACATATCTTGGGACATGGGTATTAATAACAAATACATTAGGGTTAATTTTACACTTAAAATTTTCAGAAAAGTTAAAATCCACATGATTGAAATAAAAGGGTTATATAAACGATACCACGGACATCATCGAAGCGACTGGATATTAAAAGATATCAATATAAATATTCCACCTAAGATAAGCGTCGGATTAATTGGGAAAAACGGAGCAGGAAAATCAACCTTATTAAGATTAATAGCGGGCATAGACACACCAGATAAAGGCTCAATTAAAGTTAACTGTTCAATGTCATGGCCCATTGGCTTAAAGGGGGGGTTTCAAGCATCCATGACTGGCAGGCAAAATGTTAAATTTGTATCAAGAATTATGGGGGCGCCAAAAAGCATAAACGAAATAATTAGTTTTGTAGAAAATTTTGCCGAACTTGGTGAATATTTCGACAAACCTATAAAAACATACTCAAGCGGAATGAAGAGTAGACTGGGCTTCGGCTTATCTTTAGCATTCGACTTTGATGTCTATATTTCAGATGAGGCTACAGCTGTAGGAGACAAAAGATTCAAAAGCAAGGCAAAGAAAATTTTCAGTGAAAAAGTAGGTTGTGCGAGCATTATAATGGTTTCCCACTCGGAAGGGACTTTGAAACAGTTCTGTAAAGCCGGTATATGGTTGAACCAAGGTAAAGCGTATTGGTTTGATGAAATAGATGAAGCTATTAATGCTTATCACTCAAGTTTGTAACTAAAAAATGGAACTGAACAATTACCATGACAGATAAACTCAGCAACTCTTTCATTTGGATACTCTGTGCTATTTCGATTTTTTTAGTTAGTATCTACTGGACTTTTATAGCATCAGATCGATACGTTTCTAAATCAATAATAGTCTTAGAAAGTCCTCAATTATCAGTACCCTCTTTCAGTATTAAATCTATACTGTCGGGTGGAGGCGGGCAAACCGACATGCTTGTTCTAAGAGAATATATGATGTCAGCAGATCTTCTAAAAAAACTTATTTTACAAATAAAGTTTAAAGAACATTATAGTAATCAAAAAATAGATATATTTTCTAGATTTAGTGATTCAACTGAAAGTTTTGAAGAACTCCATGCATATTACCTAAAGGTTATAGAAATTGAAGTAGATGAGTATGCTAATGTATTAAAAGTTAACGTTGAATCTTTCGAACCTGAAATAGCTCAAAATATTGCTTTATTTGTACTCAAAGAAGGCGAATACCACATGAATATTATGGGAAAAAGACTGGCTCAAGAGCAGGTTGATTTTTTGGAACATCAAGTAATGAACTTGAATACTAAGTTCAATACTTCTAGGCAAGCACTGATTAAATATCAAAATAAACATGGCCTGATTTCACCAGTACACGCAGTGGAAAACATAAGTAATATCGTAGCAGACTTAAAATATGAACATGCATCCCTGCAATACTCAAAGAAAGCTCTGTCCAGTTACCAAAGTTTACATTCCCCAGCCATGATAAAACTAGAGAATCAAATAAGAGCTATCAAAAAACAAATTGCAAAAGAAAGCGCGAAATTGACTAGAGAATCAGGCGATGCACTCAACGCTCGCTCAGCAGAGTATCAAACGTTAGAACTTAAAGCTCTTTTTGCCAAAGAGAGTTACTCGGGGGCACTAGCAGCTCTACAATCAACAAGAATAGAAGCGGCGAGAAAACTGAAACATATTTCTATTATCCAAAATCCAACTCTGCCAGAATACCCAATTAAGCCGCAACGAATATATAATATTGTGACCTTTGTCGTGATGGCTTTATTTTTAAGTCTGATTACACAAATGATTATATTGATAATTAAAGATCATAGAGACTAACCTAATTAAAAATTCAGACAATGCAAGGATGTTATGTTAAATAAAGCAATCAATATACTAAAGCTACTACGTAGTAAACAAAGTATTCAAATATCGCCATCTGAATATTTATCAAAAAAAACACCAAGTAGTGATAAATATCCATTTGTAGTACATTCAAGCTTTGAATTTTTTGACAAAAAATCAATATACAATAATTTTTATCTTGTTGGTGATAACTGGAAAAACGGAACCACTAAACCAATTGCTTTATTAATAGGATTTAATGATTGGAAGCTGGGTTTTATTAGCAACTATTTATTGGAATATAGGACTGCTTTCTTGCCAAGAAAAAGCCTAATACCTACCCTGTCTTTTCTTAGAGAACAAAAAAGCGTTAACGCACCTACCTGTTTTATAATTTGGGGACACAATGAAAGTTATAAACTAAAATTATTAGCGCAACAAAAAAAAATCCCAATATATAGAATGGAGGATGGTTTTATTCGGTCTGCATTATTAGGTGCATCCCATTCAACACCTTACTCCTTAGTTCTCGACAAGACCAACATATACTACGATTGCACTAAGCCGTCAGACCTTGAAAACTTACTTAATGAATACAATTTCAAACAAGATCCATCTTTACTGCTAAAATCACAAAAGTGTATTACGGTAATAAAAAATTTAGGTCTGTCTAAGTACAATTCACCAATAACTAGCCATAACGGAATAAGTAAAAAAATAAAAACTAGAACAATAATTGCAGTATTAGGGCAAGTAGACAGTGATGCCTCTATTAAATACGGAAATCCAGATAAATGGACAGCTGAAGCGCTTGTTGAACTTGCTCGGTTTGAAAACCCACAAGCAGATGTATATTACCGTCCACACCCTGAAGTTTATATGGGTTACCAAAAAAGTAAATTTAAAAAGAAACGTATTGAAAACATAGCAAAAATATCCTCGCCTGATGAGCCTTATGCCGATTTTTTAACAAACGTGGATAAGGTGTACACTATTTCCTCATTAACGGGGTTTGAAGCACTCCTAAGAGGAATCAAAGTAATTACGGTTGGGGCCCCTTTCTACTCTGGCTGGGGATTAACTGATGATAGACACTCACTAACAAAACGTACCAAAACACTAACCATTAACGAGCTTTTCGCTGGATCCTATTTACTCTATCCCCGCTATTTGGCAAACTTAGGAGATGGTTATTTAGGACTGCTATCGGCATGTTATAGAATAGATGCAGATAGGGATATTGAGTTAAATATAGCTAGCAATAAAATACTATCTGATAAAATAGATGCTGATAGGAAAATTGAGTTAAACGCAGTTAGCAACACAGTATTATCTGATAAAATAGAGTTAGCCCAAGAGATTGTAAAAACAAAATACTGGGCTAACATATTCTTAGATAGTAATAGCCAAAAAGATGAGATGTTTTTGATGGAATCTCTTCTTAAAATTGACTTTTCTTTCCTACACACAAACAATGAGAACGATACTCTTTTTCAATCTGTTATTTCTTTTGCAATTGCTGGATCCTTACCTAATAACGAGCTTAGAAATACGTTCATTAATAGAATAAGAACTATTATATCACTGGATGTATTAATCGATTTATTACTTTATCTACATAAATACTACCCAGCTCCATATGTTGCATCACATGTTTCGTGGCTCCTATCAGACAAAAATGAATATGATTTGGCTACTAAAATTCTTGTTGAAGAAATAGAATTTACTGTTAACTCCCAACTTCCAGATAATATCAAAAGCAGCAAACCCTTTAATAGTGAGAAGTGTGAAAACTTACTTGCATTATACAAAATCCATGTGAAAGACAAAAAATATGAAAATGCTTTATCTGTTCTAAAACTTCTTCTATTGTCAAACCACTCTATCAAATACGTACTTAAAGAAGCTGCTACTATAGCGACTCTTACGTTTCGTTATAACTCTACTACAAAAATATCTTTATTTTTACAGGGTATAGATCCTTTCTACTCTAATAGAGAGATGATATCAAGCGAGCTCATTTCCGCTAAATTTATCCCGCCAAAAACTAAGAACGATTTTTTAAAACTGCTCTCAAAAACAATGGTTTTAAAACCAGATTTAATTGCTCTAGTCTTATTTATAATTGATATTTTTCCCGACAGTTTCGATGGTCCAGAAACAAAATCGCTAATTCAAGGTATGCTGAACCTTGATAATGATATATCAAGGCGCAAAGCGTTAGCTTATCTTGCTGTAAATCATCCTTTAAAGGCTAAAAATATAATAGAAGCGCTAATTACTTCAGGTGATCACTCCGATATGACTCAGGTTTTATATTCTCAAACATTATCTTATAATGGTCAACTGGATAAAGCACTAGTTATTATGGCTAGTGCAAGGTTATCAAAACCTTCAAGTGCTAACATCAGAGAATCACTACGCCTCAATGTTTTAGCTTCGCGTTACAATAAAAGCCTCAGATTATTAAGGCTAGCCGAAGATAACCAACTTATACTAGGAGACATGCACCTCCGTAAGACTTATTTTGGTAATAGAATGTTAGAAGAAGCTTTCGCAACTTTTAAGGAAATAGGACTAATTAAAAATGTGAAATTGTATTACAAAGACAAGTACTACTCTTCAAATCACCCCCTAAACGATTCTAAATCTTTAATCGCTCTTGCCATTTTTGGTCCGGGGGACGAGATACGGTTTGCTTCAATTTACAATTTAATTGCAAAGCTAATTAAAACAAACAAAATCAGTATCAGCTGTAACCCAAGACTTTATACACTTTTTAGTCGTTCATTTCCCATGATCAACTTCATAAGCGTAGAAAGACCTAGAAACATAGAAAGATTAAACTTAGATAATTATACTAATGTACCTGGTTCAGATATCGTTGGTATTATTGACAATAATGCAGTGGCTGCGATAAATAAAACTGATTACGTTATAGTCGTAACAGATCTATTACATAAATGCTTACCAAATTATGATTCTTTTCCTCGTAAATCTTACCTTAAGGCTGATCAGAAATTATCAAACATTTTTATGGATAAGTTACCAAAGCACACCACGTTAGTTGGATTAAGTTGGCGAAGCAGTCTTACCACGCACTCAAGGAATGAACATTACTTAACTATTGAAGAACTTGAACCTCTTTTTAGTATTCCTGGGTTCAAGTTTGTGAATTTACAATACGATGAATGCAGTTCAGAACTAAATTGGATTAATCAGCGCTATCCACAAAAAATTATAAATTTCGAAGAGCTCGATCAATACAATGATTTTGATGGTGTAGCTGCTCTCATGGTAAATCTAGACTTAATTATTTCTCCAGCTACAACTGTTGTGGAACTAGCCGGTGCACTGGGTTGTAATACTTGGTTATTTTCAAATTCATCTGAAATAGATTGGCGAAAAATAGATTTTGAAGGGAAGGATGTTTGGCATAAAAACGTTACTATTGTAGAAGGGTCTGTTTTAGGGGATAAAAGAACATTGGTTAATGAGCTATACTCACGCTTAACAAATTATGTTTCTGAAAACGAATACCACTAAATACTTATGGCTATAGCGCTTATTTTTATGTAATGCACCGTATTACGATGTATTTCATACATCTCTATTTTGACTTACTAAGGAAACAAGGAATGCTAAATAATAAAACTGTACTTATCACTGGGGGCACCGGATCTTTCGGTAAAAAGTTCATAGAAACAATTCTTGATAGGTACCCAGAAGTAAAGAAGATAATCATTTTCTCTAGAGACGAACTAAAACAATCTTTATTAAGACAAAAATATTCGCATAGTGATTATCCGCAACTTCGTTTTTTTATTGGTGATGTACGTGATCGAGACCGCCTAACTCAAGCTTGTGAAGGCGTCAATGTCATTATTCACGCAGCAGCTATCAAACAAGTAGATACTGCTGAATATAATCCGACAGAATGTATCCGTACTAATATTGACGGTGCCGAAAATGTAATTCACGCAGCTCTTGCTTGTGGGGTTCACGATGTTGTCGCATTATCGACTGATAAGGCTTGCGCGCCGATCAATCTTTATGGTGCGACTAAACTAGCCTCTGATAAACTCTTCTGTGCTGCTAACAACATTAAGGGCTCTAAAGATATTCGCTTCAGTGTCGTTCGCTACGGAAATGTGATGGGATCTAGAGGATCAGTTATCCCTTTATTCATGGATAAAAAGAAAGAAGGCTTGCTGCCTATTACCCATGCTGAGATGACTAGGTTCAATATTTCGTTACAAGATGGCGTCGATTTAGTGATGTTTGCTTTAAAAAGTCACCTGGGCGGTGAAATTTTTATCCCTAAAATTCCATCTTATAGAATCATGGACATTGCAGAAGCGATTGCACCAAAATGCAAAACCAAAATTACCGGCATTCGCCCTGGTGAGAAACTACACGAGGAGATGATTACCGATTCCGATTCCCTGAACACTATTGATTTAGGTAAGTACTACGCTATCCTACCATCTGTCTCTTACACATATGATGAAGCTGAATACTTAGAACACCATAAAGCGATAAAAGTACCTTTTGGCTTTAAATATAACTCAGAGACCAACACTGAGTGGGAGACGATTGATTCTTTACGCCAACTTATCGTTGAGCATATTGATCCTAACTTCGAGGTTTAACTTAGCTGATGATTCCCTACGGAAAACAAGACATCACCCAAACTGATATTGATTCTGTTTTGGCGGTACTAATATCCGATTTTTTGACTCAAGGGCCAAAAGTTCCTGAGTTCGAAAAATCTCTAACCAATTATACTGGCGCAAAACATGCACTGGCGGTTAATAGTGCGACTTCTGCTTTACACATCGCTTGTCTAGCACTTGGTCTTGGCGAGGGGGACTGGCTATGGACATCACCTGTTACCTTTGTAGCCTCAGCAAATTGCGGTCTTTATTGTGGTGCTAAAGTTGATTTTGTTGATATCGATGAAGCAACTTACAATTTATGCCCAGTGAAATTGGAGAGAAAGCTATTACAAGCAAAGCGTGATAATTGTTTACCTAAAGTGATTGTAGCAGTCCATCTTTGTGGTCAACCTTGTGATATGCAGGCGATTAAAAAACTTGCCGATCTCTATGGTTTTGCAATTATAGAAGATGCCTCACACGCAATAGGTGGTAAATATCTAAACCAGCCAATTGGTAATTGTGCTTACTCTGAGATTACAGTCTTTAGTTTCCATCCTGTAAAAATAGTAACAACTGCTGAAGGAGGCGCTGCGCTGACTAACTCAGCACTACTAGCCGAAAAAATGTCGCTGTTTCGTAGCCATGGCATAACCCGCGACCCTTTATTAATGACTGAAAAGTCACATGGTGGCTGGTATTATCAACAGATAGATTTAGGTTTTAATTATAGATTGACGGAGTTACAAGCGGCATTAGGCGTTAGCCAAATGCAGCGGGTTGATGAATTTGTCCGTGCTAGACATAAACTATCTACACGATATAACTCGCTATTGAAACTTTTGCCAATAACCCTACCATTTCAGCTTGAAGATACTTATTCCGGATTACATTTATATGTAATCCGGCTTAGATTAGACGAGATAGAGAAAAGCCACCGACAAGTATTTGATGAATTAAGAGAGGGTGGTATAGGTGTGAATCTACATTACATTCCTGTGCACTTGCAACCCTATTACCAAAAAATGGGGTTTTGTAGCGGCGATTACCCAACTTCTGAACAGTATTATCAAGAAGCGATATCGCTTCCCTTGTTTCATATAATGTCGGAACAACAACAAGATGATGTCATTGACACCCTCACACGTATTATAGGTTGATTTATGAAAGTAGCATTAATTCCAGCACGAGGGGGAAGCAAGCGCATACCCAAAAAGAACATAAAGCTATTTCATGGACAACCTATTATTAGTTACGCTATTAAAGCTGCTATACAATCAGGTTGTTTCGATAAGGTAGTGGTCTCTACAGATGATCAAGAAATTGCAAATATTGCGAAAAAATACGGTGCAGATGTTCCTTTCGAAAGGCCCGCTAACTTGGCCACCGATCATACGGGCACGATACCCGTTATCGTGCAAGCCATAGAATGGTTCAGAAAGCATGAGCAACCGATTTCTGAAATTTGCTGTATCTATCCTACAGCACCTTTTTTGACGGGAGAACGAATAGCCGAATCGTATCAGCTATTGAAGGACAATAAAGCTGACTACTGTTTTAGTGTTACTGAATACCAATCCCCAATTCAAAGAGCACTACGTGTTGATAGTAATTTAAGACTAAGCATGCTTAACCCGGAACAATTTGAAAAAAGATCACAAGATTTAGAAAATTGTTACCATGATGCGGGCCAGTTCTATTGGGGGAAAGCACAGTCCTTTGTTGAGCAAAAGAAGTTATTCTCAGAGTATGCTGTCGCTTACCGTTTACCCCACTACCTAGTTCAAGACATAGATACACCTGACGATTGGATAAGAGCTGAGTTGATGTACACAGGATTAAAAGGTCAAAATTTGTGCTAGTAGCCATTAGAGTTGATGCATCCAGCATTATAGGTACCGGCCATGTGATGCGCTGTTTAACATTAGCAATAAAATTAAGAGATCGTGGAGTAGATGTGTATTTCATATGTCGAGATTTGAAAGGACATATGGGAAATATAGTCAAAGAACATGGATTTCCTCTCCACCTTTTATCAAGTGATAGTAAAGATATTATTGAGCCCCCATATAGCTCCTCCACACGGTTACCCGAATATACTTCCTGGCTGTCCGTCAGCATCTATCGTGATACTCAACAAACCCAGCATGTATTAAAGGAGTTCAAACCCGATTGGCTAATCGTTGACCACTACGCTTTGGATAAATTATGGCAATTACCTCTAAATCAATATTTTGGCCAACTTTTTGTGATAGATGATTTAGCAAACCGAGCACACAATGCAACTATTTTACTAGACCAAACCCTTGATATATCCATGGAAGCCTATAATAACTTAGTACCGAAATCATCCAATTTATTATTAGGTATTTCTTTTGTATTACTTCGGGAAGAGTTTGAACAATACAGGGAGTACAGTCTGCGTAGGCGTCTTAACAGCCACAGCAAAAACCTACTCATTATGATGGGTGGCGCTGACAATGATAATTATACAGGAAAAGTACTTGATACTTTAAAAGATTACAAATCCATTACTGACTTTAATATTACATTAGTTCTGGGAGCCTCAGCGGTCCATTGTGATAAAGTTACGGCTTTGATTAAAGAGTTACACTTTCCTGTAAAGTTACTCACCAACATAAATAACATCGCTCAATTACTAGCCGAAACGGACATAGCAATTGGCGCAGCTGGCTCAAGCACTTGGGAACGATGCTGTTTAGGAGTGCCTACTCTTCAAATGATCCTTGCTGACAACCAAACACTTATCTGTGAAAGAATTAACGAGCTAGGCGCTGCGTTGACTACCTCACTACCCGATTTAATAAAAAACATCACGTTGTTGTTAAACACACAAGGTAAAATGTCTCTTATTGCCTCTGCTATAGTATCTGGTGCAGGGACAAATCTCGTTGTCGATCAACTTTTAGGGCTTAGTAAGTCAAGTAACGCAATGTGTTTAAGCCCTGCTTTAAAAAATGACGGCGAATTTATTTACAGTCTGCAAACACCAGAAAGTCGGAAATATTCAAGGACAACGACTGTTCCACTCTTTAACGAACATGTTCAGTGGTACAAGGCTCTTTTAACATCCGCAAACTCTGTGCTATTCATTATTTACTTTAACGGTGAGAAGACTGGTTTTTTACGGCTTGATACCATCAATCAAATAAATACAGAAATATCAATTGTCGTATCTAATGGTTATCAGGGAAAAGGCTTAGCCTCATTTGCTATAAATTCAGCTAAAAAATTACTCCCCGGCAGAAAACTAAAGGCGACTGTACATAAAGACAACGTCTCATCAAACACATTATTTGAACGATTAGCTTTTAAACTAATCAATACAGAAGATTACTTTAATCAATACATTTACAGTGCTTAAGCAGCAATTAATTAGCCGAAACACAAATGACCAAGGGTATTTATATGTCATACATTACTATCAACGACCGTAAAATTGGCCACGATCAACCTCCTTATATTATTGCTGAGATGTCTGCCAATCATAATGGAAAGATAGAAAATGCTTTCGCTATTATAAAAATGGCCAAAGAATGCGGTGCTGATGCTGTTAAGTTACAAACTTACAAACCTGACACAATCACACTAGATAGTGATTCTCCTGATTTCATAATAAAAGGTGGCCTTTGGGATGGCCAATCGCTATATGAATTGTATCAAGGTGCTCACTTACCATGGGAGTGGCATAAAATACTTTTCGAATATGCTGCCGAGATTGGTATTACTATTTTCAGTTCTCCTTTTGATGATACAGCAGTTGATTTATTGGAAGAGCTGAACACACCCGCCTACAAAATTGCTTCATTTGAAGCTATTGATTTACCGCTTATTAGGAGGGTAGCAGCAACAGGTAAGCCAATGATAATATCTACCGGTATCGCTGATGAAATAGAAATTGCTGAAGCAATAGAAGCAGCTCAAAATGCAGGTTGTAAAGAGTTAGCCATTTTGCACTGCGTTAGTGGCTATCCTGCTCCAGCTGAGGATTATAATTTACATACAATCACAGACATGAAAGACAGATATAAATTGATCATTGGCCTATCTGATCATACGCTCGATAATACGACCGCCATCACATCAGTCGCATTAGGTGTATCTATTATAGAAAAGCACGTGACACTGGACAGAAATGGCGGCGGGGCTGACGATAGCTTTTCTTTAGAAGCAAGCGGCCTAAAGGAGCTCTGTACTGGAGCAAAAACAGCATGGATATCATTAGGTACTGTCAATTATGGAAAAAAATCCAGCGAAAAGGGTAACGTTCAGTTCAGACGATCTCTTTATTTTATAAAACCAATGAAAAAAGGCGATATTATTACTCCTGAGCACATAAAAAGTGTTAGGCCTGGCTTTGGGCTTGCCCCAAAGTACTACGGAGATATTATAGGTAAAATAGTGACTAAAGATATAAAGTTCGCCACTGCTGTTCAACCTGATTTGTTTAAATAATAAGGCCCAAACCTATGGACATATTACTAACGACCTTCCCTCAAAACAAGTCTAAGAACGTCGGTGATAACCTAATTACACAATCTACACTAGAGCTAATCAGATCTAGAGTTTCTAACTATCAACCTCATATTGTTTTTCGTGAGAAGCCACTAAATGGCTATAGTAAGAAAAAAGTAAAGAACATCATCGCTCCAGGCTTTTCAGTATCGAATAATGTATACCCAGAATTATTTACTCTTTACGAAGACTTGGGCAGACTAAAAAATTTTTTTCCCATAGGTTGTTCATTTCAACATATATCACCTTCAATCGATGCGTTTAATACCGCCTACAACAAAAAAACTTTAGACTTTTTAAAATTAATAGTCGACATTTCAGGTCCTTTACCTTGCAGGGACCAACTCATTGTAAACATGTTAAATGACAGATTAAATATTCCTGCTATTTACAGTGGGGATATGGCTATATACGATGAAAAAGTTGTTAACACCACCTTTAATCCTCCTACAGTAATCAACTCTGTAGTCGTAACGATTCAGCACCACTTAAAATACTTAGAGCAGTCCATAATTTTACTAAAAACCATCAAAAAAGAATTTCCACATGCAAAGCTGTTTATTGCTTATCATAGTACTCCTGGATATATGCCGCTCACCGTTGCCTCTCGAGCACAGCAATTAGGATTTGAGATATTACACCAGTATGGCGAAGTCGGTAATTTAGAGTTTTACAAAAACATTGATTTGCATATAGGGTATAGATTACATGGACATATTTATTTTCTTAGAAACAGAAAACCATCCATTCTATTAGTAGAAGACGCTAGGAGCTTCGGGTTTGCTAAAACAAAAGGGACTAGCATCGGTTGTTTTGAAGCATTTTCCTTAAAAGAAAATGACCCTTGTATTGATGTTCCATCACAAGTGCTAGACTTTGTACGCCAAGAAATAAATAATGGTTTTGAAAGCTATTATTCAGTCTTTAATTTCATAGATGAGAAATATAACGCATATATAATTCCTTATTTCGAATCCCTATCAGCTCAAATAAACAAAGAGAGCGGACCACTAACATCTAAAGTCAACGATTTAGTCAGCTGATGATAGTGTCATGAGAGACAACTATCCTGACACAGGGGGCAACCTTTACATCCACTCTTTTTTAATGAATTTTAGTTGTGTCTGATTAGTTAAAAGGGTAAGCGACACTAAATCGACGTATTGCTTCTAGCGTGTTGATTAGCTTTTTTGATTTTTTCCAAGGCAGTATTCCAAGGTAGCAGTGCATCTAGTTTTTCGGGTGTGTCTGCTTCAGATATCTGCTGGAGTACATGCAGAATGTAAGTATAAGGATCTATATCGTTAGCCTTTGCGGTCTCGATCAAGGAGTAACAAGCTGCGCTTGCTTTTGCGCCCCCGAGTT
>ASZJ01000162.1 GCA_000416275.1 Osedax symbiont Rs1 | reverse complement strand
AGTTGATCATAAAACGTTCGTGCGTTTGCCCTGGTAGCCTCGCTGATTACTTCCCATTTGATAATTTTGAGAAGACAACATCTGATTTGGATGCCATACTAAAATCAGGCGGTATACTTGTTATTCATAATTTTATAGAGACGGAAGTCGGTTCTGCTAAATATTCTACTCTACGGATTCTAGGTAAAAATTTTGATGTTCAGCCACAATCGGACAAATTTTATCAACTTATTGATCAGGATAACTATACTGAAATCATCTTTATTAAACGTAAATAATATTCAATCCCGTTAGCCCGTACAATTACCTAATTGAGGATAATAAAAACAATGTTACTCTAACAGAGTTTGATATATTTTTTTCCTTCACAAAATAATGAGATTATTGACTTAATAAATTTGGACTATATTTTTTACTCTGGAAACTAATGCAAACGCCTAGTAGTATTCAATTTACACATTCAAAATGCAGTACTCTGATGACTGTTCATAACCACCAGCTGAAGAACTTTCATGGTACATGGCATGTATTTGGCTTCCACTATTGGAAAAAAATATTTATTCCAGATTTTTTAGGTGCTTCTGCGAGTATATTATTCCACTCAAAATTTCAGGAAATGATAGAACAGCTAACACCTCATGATAACGTTCTTATTTGGTCAAGCAAGATAATGCCAGAACTTACTGCGTTTAACGATAATACAACGATTAATTTATGGCGCATGGAGGACGGTTTTCTGCGCTCTGTAGGTCTTGGCGGTGATTTAATAAGACCACTGTCGCTGGTCATCGATAGTTGCGGTATCTATTACGACGCGACAGCACCGAGTGATCTCGAAAATTTGTTCAATACTTATCAATTTGATACGGCTGTTTTGCAACGAGCCGATCAAGTACGTCAGCGCTTAGTGGAGTTAAAGCTTTCAAAATACAACGTAGGTAAAACTGAGTCTTTAAACTTACCCGCTGATAAACTCATTATTTTAGTCCCTGGCCAGGTAGAAACCGATGCCTCAATAAAATTTGGCTCCCCTGTGACTAAAACTAATCTGCAGTTACTCGCTGCTGTTAGAAAAGACCACCCCGAAGCTTTTATTATCTACAAACCTCATCCCGATGTATTAACCGGCGGTCGATTAGGTGAGCTGCAAAGCACTGCCGTTCTGCTCTATGATCAACTGCTACTTGACACTCCGATTACCGATTTATTTGAGGTAATTGATGAGCTTCATACGATGAGTTCACTATCAGGCTTTGAAGCCCTATTACGGCACAAAAAGGTGGTTACTTACGGCATGCCATTTTATGCAGGCTGGGGGCTAACTACCGATAAACTGACCTGTAGCCGACGTAAGCGCAAACTTAGCTTAGATCAATTAGTCGCAGCGACCCTTATTTTGTATCCGATTTATGTCGATCCAGAAAGTGGTGATGTCTGCGATGTCGAAACTGCTATTCACCTGCTACACCAGCAACAAAGCGCAACTAAAACACTGAGTTTAAAAGTTAAACTATATCGTTTATATAGAAAAATATTTGAAAAAAAACGTTGAGATAAACCTAACACTAGCTCAGACCGTTAATCAGGGACATCTGCTTAACGTTGCGAGCAAAGGTAATACAAAGCAAAAACCGGCCAGATAGCGAAGTCAGTGTGCCCCTCTCTTTGGGTATAGCATGCCCCTCACTTATGGTACAGTGTGCCCTTCTTTATGGGCATTACTGGTGTAAATAGCATATTGAGCCGGTTTTTAACGCCGTATTACCGAGCGTAGTTATCATACCCTCTGTTAAGTTATGCTGAGGTCTGCGTTACTTATTCTCACATAAGCCGCATTAGTAAGATGTAATATTAATTACATGCGTAGATACATAGTGTACACTTAAACCTAGATTCGGTGATTGAGACCGAAAAATTACTAGATATTGGTCTGCATAGGAAATTATAATATTTTGTCAGCATCTATTGGTGTTGAAAACACTTTCTGGTTTTCTTGATAGTGAGACCTTTGCATAACGTTGCGAGCGAACATAAGACAAGGCAAAAAACGGCGAGATAGCGAAGTCAGTGTGCCCCTCACTTTGGATACAGTGTGTCCTTCTTTATTGGTATTACTGGTGTACATGAGCATGTTGAGCCAGTTTTTAACGCCGTATTACCGAGCGCAGCAGTTATGCAAAAGTCTCATAAAGTAAGAACTTGTGCTTACTTTCGTGATTCAACTTGCAAATTTTGGTTCTCGTACCTACAACATGCTCACGGTGATAATAATGAGATTTGAAACAGAAATTAAACAATGGGGTAATTCATTAGCGCTCAGGATATCTGGTGCTATGGCGCAAGAGCCTATGTTTGCGAAGGGCATTCAAGTGATTGTCGAAACGTCAGATAATCAAATGACCATTAGACCCAAAGTAATCACTAAGCATTTCACCTTACCTTTTAATGAATCTGAATTAGTTAACGGCTTAACTGTTCTGAATTCACATGCGAGTGAGCTTGCCGAGTCAAATGTTAAGGAATTTTCCGTTTGAAGTTAGATTCAAAGGAGATATACATACCCAATCGTAATGATATTGTCTGGTTAGATTTCGAACCCGTCAAAGGCAAAGAAATAGGTAAATATCGGCCCGCCTTGATTTTGAGCTGTATTGATTACAATAAAAATACCGGTTTAATCATTTGTTGCCCTATTAGTACTAGCCTTCGGGGGCATCAAACAGAAGTCTTAGTAAATAACTTAGAGCAAAAATCAGCCGTTGCCGCCAGCTTAATACAGACGCTATCATGGAAAGATCGGAAGGCTAAATTGATTACCAAAGCTGAAAAAGGAGTACTGGACCAAGTACTACTTCGGTTAATCCCCTTGATCGGGGCTGGTGATTTAGTAGAAAGTATCATTAACCAGCAATTAAACCCCTGATTAGCCCTGTGCCTAGAGCATATTTGCCAAAATAAAAATATTTTGCATATGAATAACTTACCTATAATTTAAACCAAATTTAATGGTAAAACACTGTGAGAATATATTTTAGATTAATTTCACCTGACTTACGTATTAAACACCCAGACTAGCACACACTGGAAAACCAAAAACAGTCCATTAGTTAGGCAGAGGTCTCAATAGATGTTTTACTCCTTAAGCGTTGACCCTGAAATACCTAAAGCAAGGCTTTATAACAACGATGAATAGCAACGGTACAGATTTAAGTAAAATACTATTAATCACCGGCGCCACCAGCGCCATTGGCCGAGAGTTAGCGCTGCACTATGCGCGCACTGGTTTTACTTTGCATTTACAGGGACGCAACCCCATTGCGCTGGATCAAATATGCTCTGAGTGTGCGATGACCGGTGCGCAAGTGCATAGCCACCCGCTGGATTTACTCGATCAAACTGCCACTTCAGCTTGGCTTGATAAGTTAGTCGGCGAGACTTGTATTGATCTGTTTATTGCCAACGCTGGCATGAATATCAATACCGGCCCCAATCAAAGCGGTGAATTAGAAGTAGAGATTATCCAGCTGTTAGATTTAAATATTAAAGCGACTGTTTTAATGACTAATAAAATTGCGCAGCTGATGAAGAGCAAAGGCGCCGGTCAAATTGCGCTTATCAGTTCTTTAGCTGCCTATTACGGACTGCCAGACACTCCTAGTTACAGTGCCAGTAAGGCGGCGGTTAAAGCCTATGGCGAGGGTTTACGTGGCTGGCTAGCACCTTTTGGCGTTAAGGTCAGCGTAGTGATGCCCGGTTATGTGCAATCAGCTATGTGTGATCAGATGCCGGGGCCCAAGCCTTTTCTCCTGCAGCCCAAACAAGCCGCCGCTATTATTGCCCAAGGCTTAGCTTGCAACAGAGCGCGGATTAGTTTTCCTTTTCCACTCAACTTTGGCACTTGGTGGCTGGCGGTTTTACCGGCGCGCATCTCCCAGTTTATCCTCGCTAAAATAGGTTATTAGTGACTATGTTTCTCACTGTTTTTACGGTCAGTTGTTGTGGTGTTATCCTCTCTTGGATTTTAGAAACGCTGTGCTTAGTTCCCAAAAGCACGGTTGTTTGGCGTCGTCAGCGCGCGGTTAATTTGGTACATATCAGCAACTGGTTGCTGTGTTTCACGCTGGTTTTGGCGATCACCCAGCGCCCCTGGTTCTCGCTGGCAATTATTTGCTGTGCGCAACTGTTTATGCTGCTGGTCAATCAGGCGAAATATCACTCTTTACGTGAGCCTTTCCTGGCGCAAGATTTCGAGTATTTCAGTGATGCTATTAAGCATCCTCGCCTGTATATCCCCTTCTTTGGAGTGTGGCGAATTGTGCTGGCTGTTACTGCAATCAGTATTGCAATCGCTACAGGATTAACTTTCGAAGCTTCTCTGCTCGATAGCTTATCGACTGTTTCTTTTGCACTGCATATTGCACTGCTGTTACTGGGCAGCTCGGCGGTGCTATTTTTGGCGGTCAAACAGCTACCTGTGGCCTCTTTAAACCCCGAGCGCGATCAGCACAAATTTGGCCAGATGGCTTTCTTGTACAGCTACTTTGCTATGTTGTTTAAGCCGGTGGTTATCGATGCAGCGCTAGGCGTTAAGAAGAGCGCTGTGGACAAAAAATTAGCTGACAGTTTGCCACACATTGTCGCCGTGCAAAGCGAGTCTTTTTTTGATCCACGGCTCTGCTATCCCATGGTCAATCCTGCGGTGTTGAGCAATTTCGATCAAATTTGCACTCAAGCTCTGCAGTTTGGCAGTATCAAGGTTCCCGCTTGGGGGGCTAACACGGTGCGCACTGAAGCGGCTTTTTTAACCGGGCTCACTCCTGAGCAACTGGGGATTCATCAATTTAATCCCTACCGCTTGTTTGCCAAGCAGCCAGTACTAAGCTTGGCAAAAGTGCTGCAACAAGCGGGCTACAAAACACTTTGCATCCACCCTTACCCGGTCAGTTTTTACCTGCGAGACCAGGTATTCCCAGCCCTTGGTTTCGATCAATTTATCGATATTACTAGCTTTTCAGCGACCGATAAGCAAGGTCAATACACTAGTGATCAGGCGGTAGCTAAGAAAGTTGATGATATTTTGCAGCAGGCCACTCAGCCCTTATTTATCTTTGTGATCAGCATGGAAAACCACGGCCCGCTCCATTTGGAGAAGACTAATAACGCCGAGTTGGATAAAATTTTTAGCGCACAAGGTGTGTCTAAATATAACGCTAGCGCTGCGGAGTTAGCCGACCTCAACACTTACCTGCGCCATCTGCGCAACGCAGATACTATGGTAGCGCAGCTCACCACTAGCCTTAAACAGCAATCTCGAGCTGGATTACTCGCTTGGTATGGTGATCACATTCCGATCATGCCGAAGGTCTACGCAGCCTTAGGTGAGCCCAGTCCGGATACGCCCTATTTTATCTGGCACAGCCAACAGTCGCCAGCCAACTCACAACAACAGGAGCAAGCGGTACACAATTTAGCAGGCAAAATTTTGCACTATATAGGCCTTCCTGATTGACCATTAAAGGATTGGTTTTACCACAGAGGGCACAGAGAGCACAGAGAAGAGATTAAAAGCATCTTTTGCTATGGCGGAGACACAGGGCTAATCAGGTAGGCGTTTGAGGGTAAGTTTTATATACCTCTCCAGAGGCGATAGATGGGTAGGCGTAAGATGTAGCCACAGCTATGTGAGCTACTGGATTTTATCGTCTGCTTGTCGCACTTGATCTTTAAGCATAGCTAACGGTGATTGAGCCTGGGTCATTATATCAGCGCAAGCGGGTACTGCTAATTTAACGCCTTGCACACTATAAAACCCACCATTTAGTTGTGTAGTGTGAATCACCACTTTTCTAAAAGCATCGAACAATGCCTTGTCTGGCGCTTGCCCCTGCCGCCAAAACTTATCTAAGCCATGCTGGTAAGTAAGCCCTTGCATATCATAGATAGCATCGCCTAACGCGATCGTTGGGCAATGATGGATTAATGAGGAGGTACCTACCGTGCTATTAATGGTTACGACCCCCTTGCAGTTCGCATCAAACAAGGTCGGTAAATGGCCACTCTCCAAATATAACACCCGCTCTGATACCGCTAATTTTTTAGCCTGTGTGTTTATAAATTGCTTAAAATTGAAGTAGCCAGTATCTAAGGGATGATTTTTGATCACCAATTTCGCTGCACTAGGGCTGTGTTTAGCAAACGAGCGCAGCACTTTTTCTATAATTTGCGCCATATTATCGAAGGGCGAATGATAGATAATTTGCGCGTCGCTATCTAACTGTAACGGCAGTAAATAATAAGCGACCTCACTATCAACCAAAGCGGCGATCTGCTTGGCATCTTGTTTCTCCCACCTCGGCATTTTCATAAAGCGCCAGGCCCAACCAGCTAATTCCAAACCAGAAATCATCGGTCGGTGGGTTTTATAACCTGGGTAGAAAATAGTATTGAGTATATTAGGCAAGTGATAGCAGACTTCGTGTAGAGCCAATAGCCAGACAGCATTACTAACGGGGTCACTATTTTCGCATTTAGGGATCAATTTAACGGCTTTTCGATACCAGTTTGGATCTTTAGGTAATTGGCTGTGACCATTGACTCCATGCGACTCAAGGGTCAACCAGTGCGGCCGCAAGTAACCTTCTTCGATGACGTGCAACTGTGCATTGTACTTAGCGACTATTTCTTTTAGGCAGCGATGTACCGGCCGATTCTCGCCCAGTACTAAAACATCAGTGTATTGGTTGTGTGCAAAGAGCTGGTTTATATAATCAGCCAGTTGGCTGCTGTCTCGGCGAAAATGAAAAGCCTTTTGTGCGCCCCAATACAAGTGATCACCGAGATTAAAGTTTACTTTATCTACACGATGGCCGCGACTGCGCAGCTCTTGGGCAAGTTTATAAAAAAAGTGACTAGTTGGCCCCTGCAAAAATAAAAACCGCCGCTCCTCTGGCAAGTCGAGGTCAGCTCTGAGCGCTTGATCCGCAAATTTTGTGGCTGTACCTGACATTAAATCTTCGCCATCGCCAATTTAAGTTTGGCAAGGGTTTCATCCACCTGCGCCTGTGTGTGCTCACTACATAGAAAAAATCGTAATCTAGCGCTCTTTTCAGGTACCGCAGGATACAAGATAGGTTGCACATTAATACCTACTTTAAACAGCGCAGACGAGAGCGCCGCTGCCTTTACCGAGCTACCTAATATTACCGGAATGACCGCCAGCCCGATACTGTCACCGGTATCTAAGCCCATTTCTTTGGCTCGGCTAATAAAATATTTAGAAATAGCTTTAAGCTTGGCAATCCGTTGTGGCTCGCGCTGCATAATTTTTAGTGAGGCGAGCGCCGCTGCCGCAATTGGTACCGACAGACCGACACTGTATAAAAAACCGGGTGCAAAATGTCGCAAGTTGGCAATTAATGCTGACTCCCCCGCTATATAGCCACCACAACCGGACAAAGTTTTACTTAAAGTGCCCATCCAAATATCTACATCGCGACCCGCTACTTGATACTCTTCGCGCAAGCCTTTGCCCGTCGCCCCCAATACACCAAAGGAGTGCGCTTCATCCACCATCAAAAAGGCCTGATGTTTACGCTTTAGCGCCACTAATTGATGCAGGTCTGGGCTGTCACCGTCCATGCTGTACAAGCCTTCCACAATAATAACCACTCTTTCGAAGTGCTGGCGATTATCGGTTAATATTTTGTCTAGCGCGGCAAAATCATTGTGCGCGAATGGCAGCCGTTTGGCCCCGGAAAGCTGAGCGCCGACCACCGCACTGTTATGGGTGTATTCATCGTGAACAATCAGGTCTTTAGGCCCAAATAGATAACCTATTGTCGATACATTAGTCGCATGGCCACTGACAAAGGTTAGAGCGTCGTCTACTTCATAACACTCAGCTAGCGCCTCTTCCAACTCGCGGTGCAGCGGTCTCTCACCGGCCACGATACGACTGGCTGACACGGATGTACCGTATTGTTCAATCGCCAATTTAGCGGCGTTGTTGACCTCTGGATGGCCGTTTAAATTCAGATAGTTATAGCTGGCGAAGTTAATTAGGCACCGTCCCTCTATCTCGGTAGAGGCCCCTGCCAGCCCTTGATGTACTTTAAAAAAAGGACTCTCGATTCCCAGTTGTTTAGAGCCTTTTTCCATGATTTGTAGCTGCAAATAACCGGGGTGCTGATCGAAACGATTAAATTTTTCTGCAATTTTCAAACTAATTTTACTTTTAATCGGCGCGGCTGCTTGGCCATCAACTCTTTTCATTTTTCGCAGTAATGATTGCTGAATCAATTTTTGTTTTATGCTACTGGATAATTTATTAGCGCTCATTTTTAATACTCTGCTGCATTGCTTGCGTTGCTCCATGCTGGGCGGTCACTTGTTCAATTTGTGCTTCTAGCTCTGTATCAGTAGTCTCTTCAGGTGTTTGGATTAATGAAATAATTTTATCTGTCAGCTGCGATAATTTAGGGGTTTCAGTCAGGGCCATTACCGGCACTCTTATCCCTATACGGGACTCAACCGCCGCCATTAATTCAACACCCATCAGCGAATCCATACCCAAATCATAGATAGATTTTTCGGGATCTATTTTACTCACTGGTAGCATCAAAATATCACTCAACTCGTGTGTGACTACTTCTAAGATAGCTAATTTTAAATCCTTTTCGCTCATTTCTGCCATCATTTTCACAAGATCAAGCTGGCTGTCTTCACTTTTTTCTGACTCGGCAGCCAACAGTGCTAGCTCGCGGAACTTAGGCTGATCTGCACTAGGTAAGAATCGACTTAAAGCATTCCAATCTAGCTCTAGAACCCCTAAAGTTGGGCTGTCTTGCAACAGCATCTGCTCCATAATTTGCAAACCATGCTCGGAGTTTAGCGCACTGCCACCGAGTCTATTTTGCAGCGCTTGTTTAATATTTTGATTGCGCGCCAAAAATCCGACATCATCGATTGCACCCCAGCGCACACAAGTTGCGGCGAGTTGATTTGACCGCCTCGTTGCTGCTAGCGCCTCCAACCAGTGATTTGCTGCCACATACGCCGCCTGCCCGGGATTCCCCCACAGCGTGGTCACTGATGAATACAATACGAACATCTCTAAACTGAGTTGTAACTCGCGACTGAGCTCGTCTAACCACTGCGCGCCCTGTAATTTTGCCGCTAAGCTCCGCTCAATTTGTGCGATATTTAAGTTGCCAATTAAACTGTCTTCAATCACTGTCGCCGCATGAATAATCCCTTTAATCGGCGCTAATTCACTATTGCAGAGCTGCAGCGCCGCTTTTAGTGCACGTTTGTCGGTCACGTCACACGCACTGGCGTGAACAGATACGCCCTGTTGCTGACACTCTTCTAAAAACTGTTGTGACTCTAATGATGTCGGTCCACTTCTGCTCAGTAATAAGAGATTTTTAGCCCCTTTAGAGACCAACCATTTAGCGCTCTGTAGGCCAAAGCCTGCCAGACCTCCACTCACCACATAACTAGCCTGCCCATCGAGCGCCAGCGTTGCAGTATCAGTTTTTTTGCGCTTATCTACATCGGCAGTGATGGCGTGGTCATAGGTGACAATTATTTTGCCGATCTGCTTCGCCTGCTGCATATAGCGAAAGGCATCTATCACTTGGTGTGCGTCAAATTCGCTATACGGCAATGGCGATAATGTGCCATCTGCAAACAAGGCCATCAGCTCACTAAATAGCCTTGCAGTCAGTGCTGGCTGTTCTTGTTGCAGTTGATCTGCATCGATACCAAAGTAACTAATGTTGTTTCTGAAAGGGCGCAAACCAATTTTGCTGTCCTGATAGAAATCTCTTTTACCGAGTTCTAAAAAGCGCCCAAAAGGTTTTAACACTCTGAAATTTTGCTTGATTGCCTCGCCAGCCAGTGAGTTTAAAACCACATCCACCCCTTTTCCGTCGGCCGTATCGCGCAGAATTTGTTCGGCAAAACTGAGGTCCCGGGAGTTGTAAATGTGCTTCACACCCAATAGTTGTAAAAACTCTCGTTTCTGCTCGGAACCCACTGTCGCGTAGATTTCTGCGCCCATCCACTGTGCTATTTGAATCGCGGCAATTCCGACGCCACCAGCGGCACCGTGAATCAGTACTTTTTCCCCCGGCTGTAATCTGGCGAGGTGTTGTAATGCATAGTAAACCGTCAAAAAAGTGGTCGGTATGGTCGCGGCGCCTTGATAGGAAACCCCCTCTGGCAACGGCGCGATTGAATACTCTGTGGCAATTAAACGATTGCTAAAACACGAGGAGCCGAACCCTAATACATCATCTCCTACTTGGTAATTGGTTACATCTTTACCGACGGCTTTAATAACTCCGGAGAACTCAAGGCCTAGCGATGCTCCGGCGAAACCGTTCTCTATCGCCTCATCAGAGAGCAGTCCCAGTGCATACATCACGTCTCTAAAATTAAGGCCGGTAGCCTTTACTGCAATATCTATTTGATGGCTGCCAAGTGTCGGTAACGGGTGTTTTTGCCACTCTAAATTACGCAACTGACCAGGCTGATTAAAATCTAACTTAATCCAAGCATCCCCACTGTCATCCGCTGATCGAGCGGCGAGCGGGCTAGCCTCGTATTTAAGACGAGCAACAGTGCGCTCGCCCGTCTTCCCCAGGCAAACTTCTCGCTCATTAGTCGATGAATTAACTTCTTTGATTAAGGCATCTACCGATGCTGCTGAGATCCCCACCGCCAAATCTATTAACTGCACCGAGCTTTGCGCTGCCTCATTCATCAGCGTTCGACTAAAACCCCAAAATGCGGCATCGGCTGGCACTTGTGCTATGGGCTGTTGCTGCGCAGCGTCTAAAATAGCAGCCACCCCTTCAGTGATGCAGCATATTTTGGCCTGGCAGTGTGTACTCTCCATCGCTATGTAGAGTTGTGTAAGCAAGTTACAACGCTGTGTTTGACTGTGCAGCGGATCCTGATTATCGCCTAGCTGGGTAGCAACAATTATATGGCTAAACACCACACCTTGCTCGGCACTTTCGGTAAACAATTTTACAAAGTCGGCCCGCTCCCGACAGTCGGTGGCAGTAACATTAAAAGTTGCATTTAAAGCTGCTTGTTTGATTCTTGTTCCGAGCAGCTGATCTTTGTGTCCATCACCAATTAACACTAACCAATGGACAGCGTTATCCTGCACTGCGGTATCTGTATCGCTCTGGCCTTGCCACTGTGCGCTAATCAACGTCATCGCACTATCTGCACGTAACGCCGACAAGCTATGCACTGCAATAAAATTCTGGCTCTGCAATGTTGACACCCATTGAGCGGCGCTCGCCTGTGCTGAACTATCTCGCTGCCACCAATCAGTGGTACTGGCATAACTTAGATCCAACCAGGGGATGGGTTGCATAGTGCTAAGAACAATAGTCGCGCCATTAGCCAGCAGCGGTTTAATTAATGCCAATAGCTGTAAATTACGCTCAATTGAAAAGTGGTCAAAACTGATTAATACTAGCTGATACTGTCTATCTGCAGCTATTTTCAGACTGCTGTCCGCCGCTTCTAAATGCAAAAGCTCAACTAGGTGGAACTGCTCTTGTAAATACTGCGCTCCATCCAGCGTATCTTGATTGGCGCTGGCGAAACTATAGTCGCAACAGTCAAAATCTAAATACTGGCAAATATCCCGTGTGTAATGGCTCTGTAGATTAGCCACTTCTAATATTCTAAAGCGCTGACCTGGTACTAATTTCTGACACTCATCGCTAATCGTCTGCTTAACCGCTTGCACTATTACCGGCAGATAGCTCTGATCATTTATACCATTGTAGAGAGTAAGATATTGGTCCTCTCGGTCGGTTTCTACCTGGCCCAAAAAAGCGCCCGCAAGTTGTAACATGGTACTGCCAGCTATGTTGATGACGCTGAAAAAATCGGGATACTCTCTAACTAACGTGTTCCAAATTAAATGGCTGTCAACATTTTCTTCTAATTCACTTTGGCTTAACTGGTACTGCCCTGCATTTAGGGTTAACAGTGAATTGTCTAGCGCAAAGTTCAACAGTTGATGACGCAATCTTTCGGTTAGCGGATGCTGTAAATTTAAGGCGGCTAATTCGGTAGCATTAAATTGAGGATACTGCACAAAGAGTGCACTTAAAGCTTCGTGCACGCTGTGCACAAGCATATTTTCAAGCAGCGGCGATACTTCATATTCAAAACGATCGATCGGTTGGTGGCTCTCATTTAATCGTAGTTCAATCTGCTGATTGAGCCTTGGCCCGATGTCTACAGACACAATCATCTCTGTGGCTGCAGGAATTAGCTGATAATTAAGGTAAGAAATTTCTTGAAGATCTGATTTATAGAGTTTAACCGCTTTAAAACGAACCTCTTCGATACAAGCGAGCACTTCTTCGCGGTCATCGAACAGCTCTATTCTAGCCAATAGCGAATGTGCCGAACGCTTTACCACCACCAGTCTAGCGCTTGCTGCCTGCTGGGATAAATTGCGATTAATAGTAAGACGCTCGACTCTCACCGGTATAAAAGCGGTGCCGCTGTGTTGCTCTATTTCAGCGCTTAAAATGTGTATCACCAGTTGAATAGCGCTGTCTAAGATACCCGGGTGCAGTTTATAGCTATCTAGCCCTTCTTTGATGCTCGCGGGGAGCGAGAATTTAGCGATCACCTCAGAACCACTTACCCAGCCACAAACTACGGCACTAAATGCAGGGCCGTATTGCAACCCAGCACGCAACGCTAATTGCCGATGCTGTAAGGCGTCAAAATCAGCGGCTCTAGTAGGAAAAAGCAGAGGTTTTATAGCAAGATTGATGGCACTAGGTTGATGACAGGCGCGGGCTTTTGCATTCAACACCCACTGATCAGAAGTAGAGTAAGTGCGGCTATAAATAGTAATATCGCCAGTCAGCTCATCAACCTTAGTCTGTACGGTCTTGCTTTGAGCATCTTCTAAAATGAGTGGCGCTAGTATTTCCAGAGCTTCTATTTCTATCTGCTGCTCATCCCTGAAATAACTAGCGGCATTTAATGCTAATTCAATAAATCCAGCGCCGGGAAAGACCACGCTCTCGCCCACTTTATGATCGGCTAACCAGGCATATTTACAGCTATCAAGGACACTTTCCCACTGTAATATTTGCAGGGGAATGGGAGCGCCAAGTAATGGGTGAACATAGAAACGGCTAAATAATGTGTCGTATTCGGTAGTATTGGTGTACCAATGAGAATCTAACTGCCAAGAGTAACAAGGTGTTTCCATACGCTTGCCAGGAGTTGCGAACCACTGTGAACTTGCTATTGCTCCCGCAGAGATAACTGCGGCACTTGCAGTATCTAATTCATCTTGAGTACCCAAGTTGCGGGTAAAGGTAGGTATTTGCACACCTTCAACATTGTTATGGCGCAACTGGTCCTGCTGATATCCGCGTAGTACAGGGTGGGCCCCCACTTCGACAAAGCAGTTATAACCTTGCTCAATAACGGTATTCAGCGCTTTCTCAAACTGCACTGGCTGACGAATGTTGTCCCACCAGTATGCATTGTTTAGTTTTAAGCCCGAGATCAAGCTACCGCTAACCGTAGAGATAAAATCAATGCTGGTTTTTCTGGGTACTAAGTCGGCGAGATCTTCCAGTAGCGCAAGCTGTATTGAATCCATTGCAGAGCTGTGAAAAGCGTAATCTAGGGGCAGTTTTACATTGAATATATTTTTTTCTGTCAGTATTTGAACTAGTTGATCAAGTTCTTCAGCATTTCCTGCCAAGGTAACGCCACGGTGACTATTGACACCCGCCAAGTGCAGATTAGATAAGTTACTTTCGTCTAAAATCGCGACAGACTCCCCCTCGCCCAGACCGACCGCCAACATAGCTCCCTGACCTTTAGTTTTACCTTGCCACAAGCTACGATAATAAATAACCCGTACCGCAGCATCGAGACTAAGCGCACCTGACGCCCAAGCTGCAGCGACTTCTCCGACACTATGACCCATGACCACTGACGGTAATACACCGCGAGAGCTTAAATACTGGGTGGTTGCCACTTGAATAGCGAATAGCGTTGGTTGCGCTATTTCAGTATATTCAAAGCGATCCGCACCGTTGCGCCCCTCTAATTCTTCAATTAAAGAAAAATCAGCATGCTGGCGAAATAGTGCATCTACTTCTAAGACTGCATCTTTAAAGACCACCGAAGAAGCCAACATTGACTTACCCATAGTTTCCCATTGGCAGCCATTGCCACTGTAGATAAACACTGGCCCTTTAGCTTTTATTAACCCTTTGGCTAAGTACGTCCCAGGGCAGTTATCTTGATCTTCACTGTTAACAAATTGCTGTAATTTTGCTTGTGCCTGCGCAACATCTTTGGCGAAAACCAACAAGCTATGTTCGAGACGCTCTTTACACTGAAAGTAATTCCACGCGACATCATAAAAAGCGGGTTCTTTCACATCATCAAAGAATGTAATTAAATTTTTAATATTTTCCCTGAGTGAATAAGCACTTTTGGCACTGACAATAATAGGCAGCGCAGTATCTATCACTCGCTGGGGATCTGGGCTGTCCTTGAGTGTATCGCTCTGCAGTACTAAGTGCGCATTAGCACCGCCAAAACCAAATGAATTGAGGCCAACGGTTAGCACGCCCTCAGGTTTGAGGGCCAGATGCTGATCGACAATTTTTAAATTCCACTGCTCGGTTTTTATCGCCGGATTAACTTTATTAATGCCAATAGTAGCAGGTACTTGGCGGTGCTTAATAACTAGTAGCGCCTTGGCTAATCCCGCAACCCCGGAAGCCGTTTCCAAGTGGCCCAAATTACTTTTTACCGAGCCAATAGGTAGTGGCGAAGTTCTATGCCGCCCTAAAGCTTGGCCAATAGCTGCCGTTTCTATCGGATCGCCAACCGGAGTTCCCGTGCCATGCGCCTCAATGTAATCAATCTCATCTGGAGACACTTTGGCCTTAGCATAGGCTTTCTCAAGCAGTTCAGTTTGACGACATTTAGAGGGGATAGTTAAGC
This sequence comes from Osedax symbiont Rs1, assembly GCA_000416275.1. Classification (GTDB taxonomy): domain Bacteria; phylum Pseudomonadota; class Gammaproteobacteria; order Pseudomonadales; family Balneatricaceae; genus Rs1. The sequence goes on along the minus strand of ASZJ01000162.1, from coordinate 10,166 downwards.
CAGCTTTGTAGCCATCGGTATTGACCACTGATGCAGCGACCACCGCATGGATAATGTCACCATCAGCGACCGCTTGATCGTAGTCCTTTAATAGAAATACCCCGCCACCTTCCGAGCGGACATAACCATCAGCACTTTCATCAAAGACATGACAGCGTCCGGTCGGCGACAACATCGTGGCCTTGGCAAAAATAATAAAGCCAAATGGATGCAAGTGGAGACTGATGCCGCCGGTTAATGCGGTGTTGATTTCACCACTTATAATGGATTGACAAGCTTGGTGAAAAGCCACTAAAGATGAAGAGCAGGCCGTATCCATAGAAAAGCTGGGGCCATGTAAGTCAAATGCATAGGAGATTCGATTAGAGGCAATGCTGGAGGTATTACCGGTAGCCGTCGATGAATTAATCATACCTAGGTCATTGGCTATCCGATAAGAATAATCCAGACTAGCGACACCAATAAAGACCCCACAGTCGGATTTTCTGAAACTTGAAGGCTTGATACCTGCATGTTCAATGGCCTCCCAGCTCATCTCTAACAAGTAGCGCTGCTGTGGATCCATTGCCGCCGCTTCGCGTGGGGATATACCAAAAAATTGTGCATCAAAATTCGACACATCACCTAAACTGCCGGCACTGTACGTATAACTGGTGCCTGGATGATGCTTATCTATATGAAGTAAATTATCAGCAGACCATCGAGAAGCGTCTACCTCTGTAATTAAATCCTTCTTAGCTAGCAACTTACCCCAAAAATTTTTGACATTTGCCTGTGGCAATCTGTATGAATATCCTATTACTGCAACGCGTCTTTCCATGAAACCTACATTTATTAATCAGAAATTAAATAGGGAAATGTATATATTACAACCATATTACAGTGCATTTTGCCGCAAAACTATCATAAAAAAATTCCTGCGGCTGCTATTACTCAAAAGTATAGTCTCTAAACACATGATGAGCTTATTTATTCAGCGTAATATTTTACCCTGATTGACCACCACACTTATATCCTAAATCCGTGATTCAAAAGCAAACACGCAGTATAAGACATTGGTTTTACATATAATTTAAAATATTGACTACATGTATCATGTTCAATAATTATTTTTCTAACCGCCATATGGCACAGTAAAGTCACTGATTAAGGCATATCTTAGCACGCGTTAAAAATTATTAATAATCAACAGATTATGAGCTTTCAGCATAATCCACACTTAATCCTGAATCCGTGACTTCAAAGTGAATAGGTGATGCAGTAAAGCCACTGATACTGTTGCAGAAACCTGTAAGCAGAACAAGTAATCACAACCAAGGCAGCAGCACTTAACAAACTATGTTAAGGCTCTGTTATGCAACGACTCTAGATAAATGCATTTAAAAACACTCGACTGATACGCTATTGAGCACTAGCTAATGCCAATTTGATAGCGAAGAGCACAAAACCGGTCCCTATAGTTCCCCCTGATATCGCATTAATTTTTTTACGCTTTTTAAAAGCTGCGGCTAATTTAGTACCAGCATAAATAAGCACGGCGAGATACAACAAACTAAAAAATTGCAAAGTGGCAGCCAATATTAAAAACGGAATGATCGGCTGGCTAAACGTTGGATCGACAAATTGCACAAAAAATGAAAGCAAAAACAAAATAGCTTTCGGATTTAACAAGCTCACCAGCAGTGCTTTTTTAAAGGCTTTAGTGGAGGAAGCTTTGCGAATACTGACATCATCGACACTTTTATCATCTATGGTGCGCCACGTTTTAATCGCCCCACCAATTAAATTAATACCGATATAAATTAGATAGGCGGCGCCGGCATATTTAATCACCATAAATAGCGCCGGGTAAGCGCTTAAAATTGAGATAGCGCCTAGTGCAGTGGCCAAGATCAACACTGAGTCGCCGATAAACACTCCAGCCACTGCAGCCCAACCACTGCGCCGACCTTGCTGAGCGGCAAGTGATAATACATAGAGCGAATTAGGACCTGGCAGCAAGACGATTAACACGGCACCTAACGCATAAGTTAAGTAATTGACAACTCCGAAATTTTCCATACACGCCTCAAAATTCGATGAATATAGCAGTTAATAGCGGCACTAACCAACCTAAAATTTTTAGTCTGGCAATCTCTCGACATTCATCAACAACCTTTTCAATAGCACTAGACTATTTAGCGAGTCTCTGAACAAGCCCCGCATCTTCCCTGTAATGGCTAGAGCCTAGGCCGTGCAAGAAAACGCCGCTAATGGTTGGCCCTTGCCAATTTTTCTGACAGAGGAGATTGGCTCTTAGTTATCCCTCCTGCGGGGCGTGGGTGACTTGCTCAGAGTCTCCTTAGGTGGTGCTCAGCACCCAATCGGCACGTGGAAAGTGACAGGTATAGCCCTCTGGAATGCGCTCAAGATAATCTTGGTGCTCTATTTCAGCTTGCCAAAAATCGGTCACTGCCTCTATTTGAGTGACCACTTTAGCTGGCCACAGCCCCGATGCATCAACATCTTTTATGGTCTTTATCGCCATTAGGCGCTGCGCTTCACTATGGTAGTAAATTGCCGAACGATACGCACTACCCAGATCGTTGCCCTGTCGTAATTCGGTACTTGGATCATGAATTTGAAAAAAATATTCAAGGATTTTTCGATAGCTCAAATATTCATTATCGAACACGATTTCCAATGCTTCAGCGTGAGTGCCATGATTTTGATAAGTTGCATTTTCAACGTCCCCGCCAGTGTAGCCGACTCTAGTACTTGCCACCCCTGTCATGCTGCGAATAAGATCCTGCATTCCCCAAAAGCAGCCGCCTGCCAATGTTGCTGTTTCGCTTGCCATATAATTAAACCTCTACTTGTTGGATAAATGCAGCGTAGCCGAGGCTTTGCATTTCATGGAGATGGATAAATTTTAAAGATGCTGAGTTTATACAGTAACGCAAGCCACCACTTGCCACTGGCCCATCGCTAAAAACATGCCCTAAATGACAGTCGCCACTGGCGGAGCGAACTTCTGTTCTGTACATCGAATGACTAATATCTTTAATTTCATGAACTCTATTAGCCATTATAGGTTTAGTGAAACTAGGCCAACCGCAGCCTGATTCAAATTTGTCAGCGGATGCAAACAGTGGCTCTCCCGATACTAGATCGACATAGATACCTGGTTCTTGATTTGCTAAATACTCGCCGCTACCTGGCTGTTCGGTGCCATTTTCTTGTGTTACCCGATACTGCTCACGGCTTAAGCTGGCAATCGCCTCGGCAGATTTCTGATACTCATTCATGACCTAACCTCTAAAAACCTGAAAATAAAAGATTCACAGCAGAGCATCGACAAAATTCGGGCATTATAAGTACCCGAAATTTAATCCAGAGATGTTAAAGTGTGATGTAAATAATGGGGATTTAATCAACTAATTACAAGCATTAGTAGCGGCTAAGATACGTCAGCATAGATTTGATCTAGGCTAAAAAATACTTGTATTGCCGCTGCACTGATTTTTAGAGACGACTGGCAAATTTAATGGGAACTGCGATGAACGCAACTTATAAAAGAGCGCTAAAAACCCTTTCAATAATCACGGTGACGCTAGCGTTGCTAGTAGTGGTCATTTTAATTGACTTAGCTCAGCAATCAAAACCAGCAACTAGTGTTGGCCTACTAGGAGATAAACTTCAGCCTTGCCCGACCACTGCTAATTGTGTTTTGAGTGAAGAATCAACTCAGACAGAGCATTTTATTCCAGCGCTCGAGCTTATGATGCCCCGCGATACTACACCGGCAACCCTGATCGAATCGACAATGGTGGTGATCACCTCGATGGGCGGCGTGATTAAAACTCACCAAGACAACTATTTACTGGCCACTTTCAGCTCCGCTATTTTCGGTTTTATCGATGACTTAGAAGTGCGACTGATCAGCAACCACCCCAACAGACAGAGCTTTACCCTGCATTTCAGGTCTGCGTCAAGAGTTGGCAAGAGCGACTTTGGCGCGAATAGAAAACGTGTTGAGCTGCTTAAATCACTGCTTCTAAAACGAAAAAAACCATAATACGCTAGTATTATGGTTTAAGTTAAAGCACAGTATTTAGCGCTTAAATTACAAGACCATTTTTCTGATGTCACTTAATACTGAATTTAAGTAAGTCATGAAACGCCCGGCATCTCCACCGTTAATCGCTCGATGATCATAAGATAAGCACAGCGGTAACATCTTGCGCGGCTCGAACTCTTTACCGTTCCAACGCGGCTTAATGTCAGCTTTAGAGATACCTAAAATAGCAACTTCCGGCGTGTTTACAATAGGTGTGAACCCAGTGCCGCCTATGCCGCCTAAGCTCGATATAGTGAAGCATGCTCCCTGCATTTCATCGGGCTTAAGTTTACGGTTTTTCGCTTTAGTGGCCAATTCAACCGCTTCATTAGCTAGCTGGTAGATACTCTTTTTATCAGCATCTTTAATCACCGGAACCATTAAACCGTGTGGTGTGTCGACAGCAATACCAATGTTTACATACTTTTTGAGCACTAAATGCTGACCATCAGCATGCAGCGAAGCATTAAACCTAGGATGCTCAGACAGCGCTTTAGCAACCGCTTTTAAGATAAACGGCATCGGCGTTAACCTGACCCCTGATCTAGCCGCCTCTTCTTTCATCTCTTTGCGGAATACTTCAAGATCGGTGATATCAGCTTCATCAAATTGCGTCACATGTGGAACATTAAGCCAGGCACGCGACATGTTATCGCGGGTAATTCGGGCAATTTTACTCAGCTTCAGTAATTCAATTTCACCAAACTGGCTAAAGTCGATTTCAGGTACTTGTGGAATACCCGAGCCCGATGTAACTGCCACTGCTGCACTGGCGGTACTTTTGAGTGCCTTTTTAACAAATGCCTGAATATCTTCTTTAAGAATGCGACCACGACGTCCTGTACCTTTGACTTGCGCCAAATCAACACCAAATTCTCTCGCTAGTATTCGCACTGCAGGACCGGCGTAAAGAGCCGTGTTATTTTTACTGTTCAACTCGGTTGAACTAGGCGCACTAGCTTTAGCAATTTCCTGTATAGGTGCTGTTATAGGTGCTGTTATAGGCGCTGTTATAGGTGCTGCTATAGGTACGACTGCAGAAGCTACAGTGCTCGGTGTCGCTGTTTGCTCAGGCGTAGCCGAGCTAGCTGCAGATGCTTGAACTGGAGCTGCGAGCACTTCTAAACTAAGTATCAAATCGCCTTCATTACACGTAGCGCCCTCAGTCACTGCAACCGACACTACTACTCCAGCTTTAGGCGTGGGCACTTCCATGGAGGCCTTATCAGTTTCAACGGCAATTAGACTATCACCTTCTGCAACTGTATCTCCGACTTTTACCATGACCTCTATGACGTCAACATCAGTGGCGCCCGATAGGTCAGGAATTTTAATATCCTCAACAGCACCGCAGACAGCGGCAACTGGAGCTGGAGTTTGCACAGCATCAACAACCGCTACCGATTCAGGCGCTTGTTCTACTTTGACCGACTCTGGGACTGCAGCTGCGATACTTAACGTCAATATAGCATCACCTTCACTGCAAGTACTGCCTTCTTGCATGATAATTTCTACAACAGTTCCCCCTTGTGGGGCAGGCACTTCTAAAGAAGCTTTATCTGTTTCAACAGCGATCAGGCTATCGCCTTCAGCGATTACGTCACCCACTTTTACCATTACTTCAATAACATCGACATCTGCTGCGCCGCTTAAATCTGGAACTGAAATTGTGATTGTTGTCACTACTTTTTTCCTCGTATCTTTTGCTGACTAATAGGGAGTTTGATCACTCCCCGAAGCTATCCTTGGTTTAAAAATGGTTACTTAAACCGTCCAAGGAGCAACTTTTTCAGCATCTATATTATATTTCTTGATTGCTTTGGCGACGACCCCACCCTTTATTTTACCTTCTTCTTGCAGTGCTCTCAGCGCTGAAATCACCACATAATAGCGGTTAACCTCGAAGAATTCGCGCAATTTTTCACGCGTATCAGAACGACCATAACCATCAGTACCTAATACTTTATAGCGCTGTGGAATATATTCACGTAACTGATCGGGGAACATACGTATGTAATCGGTAGCTGCGATAACTGGCTCTTCACCGGCTAAACACTCTGTGACGAAAGCAGTACGCTGCTCTTGCTCTGGATGTAGGTAATTCCAACGCTCGACACCTTGCGCTTCACGACGCAGTTCATTTATTGAAGTCATACTCCACACATCAGATTCAACGTTGAACTCCGCGCGTAATATATCTCCAGCGGCACGGACTTCGTTCAAAATAGTACCACAGCCAATCAGTTTAACCTTGAGGTCGCTAGACTTGCCTTCATCCAATAAATACATGCCTTTGATAATGCCTTCCTCGGCACCTTTTGGCATATCTGGATGGCCGTAGTTTTCATTCATAGTAGTAATGTAATAGAAGCGGTTTTCACCTTCTTTATACATACGACGAGCGCCATCTTGAATAATAACCGCGAGCTCATAACCATAAGTAGGATCGTAAGATACACAGTTGGGAATCATCTGCGCCATCAAATGAGAGTGCCCATCTTGATGCTGTAACCCTTCACCGTTAAGGGTAGTTCTACCAGCTGTCGCCCCTATTAAGAAACCTCTAGCCTGCATATCACCTGCAGCCCAAATTAAATCCATGACTCTCTGGAAACCAAACATCGAGTAGAAAATATAAAATGGCAGCATTGGGCAAGCATTATTAGCGTAAGAAGTCGCACACGCCATCCAAGCAGACATAGCACCCGCTTCGTTAATACCTTCTTCCAGTATCTGACCTTGCTTCGACTCTTTGTAATACATGATTTGATCTGAATCATGAGGTGTATAGCGCTGCCCTGCTGAAGAGTAGATACCTAACTGTCTAAACATTCCCTCCATGCCAAAAGTACGCGCTTCATCGGGAATAATTGGCACTATATGCCGACCGACATTTTTGTCCTTCAACAGCGTATTTAAAACGCGATTGAAGCCCATCTGGCTAGACATTGTGCGCTTGCCACTACCTTTTAGACTATTCGAAAAATCTTCCAGAGGTGGGATTTCTAACTTGGAAAACTCGGTGCGTCTAATCGGATAAGAGCCGCCTAATTTTTTTCGTCTATCCATCATATAGCGCATTTCCGGCGAGTCCGGAGAGGGGCGATAATAGGGCATATCTTGTAGCTGATTATCTTCCAATGGGATATTAAAACGATCGCGAAAATCTTTAAGATCATCCATCGCCAATTTCTTCATCGAGTGGGTATCATTCTTCGCCAATCCCGACTTACCGGTACCGTAACCTTTAACAGTTTGCGCAAGAATCACCGTAGGCTGACCTTTGTGGTTCATCGCCTTATGGTATGCAGCATAAACCTTATACGGATCGTGACCACCGCGATTCAGCGACATAATTTCGTCGTCTGACATATCGGCAACCATTTCTAGCAATTCAGGATATTTACCAAAGAAATGTTCACGAGTGTAGGCACCACCGTTAGCTTTATAGTTCTGTAATTCACCATCGCAGACTTCATCCATACGCTTCTGCAGAAGCCCGTGTTTGTCTTTGGCAAAGAGTGGATCCCAGTGGCGTCCCCACAGACATTTAATAACATTCCATCCAGCACCGCGAAATGCCCCTTCTAACTCTTGAACAATTTTTCCGTTGCCGCGTACCGGACCATCTAATCGCTGTAAGTTACAGTTAATAACGAAGACGAGGTTTTCAAGTTTCTCCGTTCCCGCCAGAGAAATAGCCCCCAGTGATTCCGGCTCATCACACTCACCATCACCTAAAAATGCCCAGACCTTACGATCGCCGCGATTAATCATTTCACGTGCGGACAAATAGCGCATTACATGTGCTTGGTAAATTGCTTGAATCGGACCTAGACCCATTGAAACAGTTGGAAACTGCCAAAAGTCAGGCATTAGCCAAGGGTGGGGATATGAAGGCAGACCTTTACCGTCAACTTCACGACGGAAATTATCTAATTGATCTTCGGTTAACCGCCCCTCCAAATAAGCGCGAGCATAGATACCCGGTGAAATATGACCTTGGAAGAAAACCATATCGGCATCTTGGCCATTTTCGTTTTCATTGCCGCGGAAAAAATAGTTAAATCCTACATCGTAGAGTGTCGCCGATGAAGAGAAACTTGAAATATGACCGCCCAACCCATCATCGTTATCATTGGCGCGCATGACCATCGCCATTGCATTCCACCTGATAAAAGATCGGATACGTCGCTCGACAAACAAATCGCCAGGCATGCGCGCTTCATCGACTAGCGAAATGGTATTTCTATAGGGGGTAGTTAACGCAAAATTTGTGCCTACTCCTATTTCTTGAGCTCTTCTGCCCAACTGACTTAATAGAAATTCCGCACGTTTATCACCATCATTATTAGCAACGGATTCAAGAGCTTCTAACCACTCTTTGGTTTCTGTTGGATCGATATCGTGGACTAAATCGTTTTGCACTTCGCTGTCTAAACTCATCGAGCAATCATCCCATTTTTAACATAAAAAAAGCCCATCGAACCAGGTCAAATTGCCAGCTGTTACCACTTTAGGGAAGCCTAAACTATCGATAAACAGGACTAATTCGAAAGACATTCGATTGGCTTAGTTTAAATTATGTTATAAGAGAAAAAACCAGTAAGAGACTCTTAAGGCTTCTTCAATTAAATTTTGTAGTAATACTACATTTTTTGGCGATAAAAGTCCATAAACACCACCAATCGGAGCAGCTATTCACTAAAATGTAGTATTAATACAAAATTTAAAATTTATAGTATTCAACACTTTAAACTATATATTAAGTAAACTTATCAGTTTCTTATCGATTTCAATAAATCATCAAAAAAGACTAGTATTTAACCAACCTCCATTAAGCATAGCACCCCCTACCGCTTATTTGTCTATAATTAAGCACATTTCATACTTTTCTGATCTTCTAAACGCTGACTATTGAATGCGAAATATTGTCACTTTGCAGACTCTGGGTAGAAAACCACCATTAATAGCGCCGGTTTGAATGCAGGCCCTTCAAATACAGCTATAAAATGATCAAGTTAATTATCGCCTAATACAAGTAGCTCGAGGCTCGTTTGGGAACCTTGGAACCTATTTTGGAACCTATTAAAAGTGACTGTAGGGAGATGGAAATATAGGGAACTTAGAATACGTCATTTAGCCCCCTTTATAATAGCAATCACGCCAGAGGCAACTCCCTGAAACTACGGTTTTGAAAAGCAGTACCAGTTAACCCATCAAGGGCATCGAAAGCTATATGCCGTCAGAATTTTAAGACTAATGATTAGCTTGAAAATTTATCTCCAAGCTCTAGTAGCAGGATTTAGCAGGCTATTTAAATCGTTTAATCTCGCTAGTTATCCTCAGAATTTTTCATCATCTGCCACTGATGATTGATCGACAATAGCCAATACGCGAAATAATTTCGTTTAGATGAATATACCGCACCACCACAGCTAAATCGCAAGCAAGCCACTGACTCGGGATTAAGGTATAATGAAACCCACATCCATTCGAGCAAAACCTATGAATCCTTTTTTTATTTTTCTATTTTTCTGCACTGCTGTAGCTATCGTTTACTGGTTTAAAAATGCGACCACAAAACAGGGAATTACTGCTTTAAAAACACTGCTAGCTCTATTAATTTTATTACTAGTGGCGCTGATAGTAACTGGTAGACTACCCATAATTAGCGGTATACCGGTCCTTTTACTGGCTATTTTTAGAAAATTTACGCTAGCCAAGCTACTAATACCTTTTATTAAATTGTTAGCTGGCAGCTATACAGCCGATACCGTCGCTCGACACTCTGTAAACATGAATGATGAAATGGCGTTCAAAATTTTAGGCATCCAAGCCCCCTCCTCTAGAGAGAAAGTTGTACAGGCGCACCGAACACTTATGAGAGCAGCCGAAAGCAAAAAGAGCATCGACAGTCTTGAAATAGCTAAATTAAATTTAGCTAGAGAGCATTTAATTAATAAATATAATACTTAAACCTAAATCAGTGACTTTACTGCACCACATAGCGCAAGCTCTTGATTTTACAGCGGTTAGAAAAATACCCACTGAAGCTATGGGTTTT
>ASZJ01000161.1 GCA_000416275.1 Osedax symbiont Rs1 | reverse complement strand
CAATTCCACCGTAAAACCAATGTCTTACACTGTGTATTCACTTTGAAGTCACGGATTCAGGTTAAAAAATAAATTGAGCCTCTAAATGATTTTCACAGCTGCCACTATGGCTTTTGTTGAAAAACAAAGTTGTGTTAGTTTTTATTGATTTTCTAATGTTCATGCAGAGACTGATTTACTGATATTACTGCACTGGAAGCAACTTCAGTCCTCTCTGCCCTAACAGCTCAGAAAAACCTTTCAAACGTAGCTCATGATTATTAAACACTTCAAACAACATAATATTTTGCTCTTCAAAACCAGCATTGGATTTAAGCTCTAGTTCAAGTGTATTATTTGAGTTGACTTTCCAAGTACCCTTATTAACTAGCAGTGGGTGACCATTTCGATAATCTAAAATAAGCTCAGCTTGCTCGTTTTCAAATAAATTAAGAACGATAAAGGCATCGCTATCAGCCAATACATTACTATACTTCCCGCTTACAAAGCTTTTACTCCTATCTCCTTTTCTGGCACAACCTACATACTTCTTCCCATTAAGTACTAATTTTGCACTTAAAGTATACCATTGATCAAACTCATCGACACATAGCTTATCTATAATTTTCAAGTGCATTGTATAGGATTTTCCGCGGGGAAGAAGCATAGTACCTCGCCACTGATTTTTTACTTTTAAATCCGATAAAAAGACTAGCTTAGTGTAAATATTTTGTTGATTGATAACTAGTTCATTTTTTCTAATCGTAGCATCCCAAAGACCATCTTTGGAAACAATTGAATAATCCAAAGATTGGATGTCCGCACCACATTTTTTAGGTTTTTGTGAGACAAAGAATACTCTCTCTACTTGCCAATCAAGGTCTTTTATTGCAATAGCATCAAACTCTACATAGTTTGAGGGGATGATTTCATTATTTACGGAAAAATATGAAAATAATTTTTGTTTTGGGTCTAATAAATTAGTAACTGCTGAGGACCCACAAAGACGAAATTTATACTCCGAATTTTCTAAATACACAGTGCCCCGCAAGAACTTACTGAACAGTTTTTCAGGAGGTATTTGAACGGAATTTTGCACTGAGGCACAGCTATTTAGAAATAGCAAAATGCTACTTATAACACTTAATTTTTTAAAACAAAAAAACATCACTACGATCGCCCAAAAAAATAAAAAAGATTAATTTCAATAACTTACGAATAAAATAATATTCGTTTTCATACAATTAAATTCAAAGATAAAATGACTAGAAAATAATATTAAAGTATTTTTTTTCAGTTGTTATGCCCCCACTGTAGAATTTAATTCTACAGGATAAGCCCTACAAAAAATCTATTATTAATTACTAACTTTTAAATAAGTTAAGTAAAATCCTAAACTAAGATACTGTCTAATATATTAAAGTGAGCCGCAATAGATACAATAAATAAAAATATTAATTATTTGTTCACTTATCAGCAGGTTAATGTTCAGCATAACCCCGTACAATTATAACACTGTTTAATAAGCACACATTGATATAAATACAATGGAATCAAATATCAAAGGAATACTACATGGAGTGCCCTGTTAATGATGACCAAAACAACAATCCTTATTGCAGATGAAGATAGGGAGCATTTAGAGCAAGTCAAAAACTTGCTGCTAAACCAAAGTTATGAGGTTTTCTGTACGGCGGATGCTGATCAAGCATTATTGATTTTACAACAAAAAAAAATTGATTTATTAATAACAAATTTTCAATTAAACTTGGTGAACGGCAGTAAACTTTATAAATTAGCACAAGCTCAATACTCATTATTACCTATTTTAATCACGACTCACAGTACTGCTTTAGCTGAAGCTTTAGTTGCATCTCAAAAAGGAATTTTTGGATTTATCGCTAAGCCAATTGCAGCTAAGACTCTCAACGAAATAACTCGTAGTGCGCTGACCTCAGTTAAAAGACGTAATAATACCGACTGGAAAAGTGGTATTTTAACATGTACCAACGAGATGGAAAAAATTCTAGATCAGGCCCATCATGTCGCTGAGTCCAATATTAATGTCGTTATTCAAGGTGCTATAGGTAGTGGTAAAAAGCTGCTTGCTAAAGCGATACACGCCGTTGACGCAAATGATAATAAGCCTTTTATTTACATTGATTGCTCCAGACTTGATGAAGACCAACTGAACGAGCAACTACTAAACAACCTTAATAAAGATACTAAAGCCACTATATTTTTAGATCATATTGACAAGCTAGCAGCGTCATTACAACAAGCTCTGCTAACAGGCTTGCAAAGCTGCCAACGAGCGATTGCTGCGGCTCCTCATTCAGACAGTGATTTACGTATTATTTGTGCCTCTAGAACAAACCTTGAACAGGTAATGCTAAAAGGCTATTTTGATAGAGAATTATTTTATCTGTTAAATATCATTACTTTAAACATACCCGCTCTGCGCAATAGAGTAGAAGATATTCCTATATTAGCTCGCCATTTTCTTGCTGAACACAGCTTAAAATACAACCGCAAAGTACGAAATATATCCCCTGGCGCTCTACATTTACTCGCCAAAGCTACTTGGCCGAAAAACATAACACAACTAAGCGAAGTTGTTAAACAAGTAGTCACTGAGAGCACCAGTCCTGTAATTTCTGAGAAACTTATTGCAGCTATCATTTGTGATGATACTTCAGCCATGCTTTCTTTCAGTCAAGCTAGGGCTTGTTTTGAGCGAGACTATTTGGTCAAAGTATTACAAGTGACTGAAGGGAATGTCACTCATGCTGCCAGAATAGCAGAAAGAAATCGTACCGATTTTTATAAGCTCTTAAATAAGCATGAACTAAGTCCTACAGATTTTAAGCAAAGAGTACGCCGCTCTAGAAACAACAAGGTTGAACAAAAATTATTAGGCTAGATCGACGTTTAGCACTAACGGCTTATAAAATCCAATTAAGCCCTAAATTTTTCCCGTAAGCGGGTGATTAAGAGTCTGAATTGGTGAAATAAAGCGCGGAGTAATATCTGCCGCGCCAAGTTTTTAAGCAGAGAGTAGACTCTTATTTATCCACCCTGCGCAGAGTGGAAAAATTCGTGCTCTGTTAATGGCTGTAAAGTAAATAATCCACCTT
>ASZJ01000160.1 GCA_000416275.1 Osedax symbiont Rs1 | reverse complement strand
ACGTCCTCAGGACGTGGTTTTATAACTTGAATAAAACTTAGCGAAAAGGGCGAATTAGCGCTTCTAAACCATTTAATTTAATAACGTATAAAGCTCCCATCAACTCCCCTAACTCTCCTTTGGGAAAGCCCTTTTTTTCGAACCAGCAGACATAAGGCTCCGGCAAATCAATCAGTACTCTGCCTGCGTATTTTCCAAAAGGCATTTTCATAGTGGCTATTTTTTTTAAATGTTCGGGCTTTAAGTCCATATTTTTTACTTGACCTCTATTTCTTAAAAATATTAGCCGACAGTACTGACTGCTCGGCGACACTCTACACAAGCTCTCTTCTCCTTGCCATCACACTCTGCTGCTATAGCTCCAGCCATTGTTTGTAGGGCATGGTAGGTTTAGCCAAATTTATACATGAAATTGCAGTAATATTTCTTTGATGATATTGCGCATTATTTTGATTAACGATTTATAACCACTCAATTTATACTCCGCGTAAATACTCTCTAACGGTTTTGTATTAATAAAATAGTCCTGCAATAAAGCTCTTGATGTGGAGCTTAGCACTGACTCATCCCAATATTCAGGAGACCTTCGTAATATAAACAATAAAATATAACCGACGCTTTCAAAAGGGCGATGAAAATGTGCGAAGCTATCCAGCTGCTCCCGACACCAATGTAGGTAGCCGGGATTGATGCTTAGATATTCTTCCTGAGACATTGCGTTGTAGGTCTTGCACTGATACTGGTAAAGTGCCATTTCTCGGTTGAAGATACGGTGCCTTTGAAATGATAATCTAAAATGAAAACTAGCGCGTAATTCTTGATACAGTGGATTGCTCTTTTTACTGAGCGGCTTTAAAACCAAAGCACTGTAGCTTGCGGTTATCTTATCTAGCTGGTTGCCGAACCTTACCAGGGAAAAGTCTTGCTGCTGCCAAAATTTCAACAGCTGATCATTAGAAGCAAAGCTTGCCGCTAAAAAATCATGATCGTGTTCCACTGCCCAGTTTTGTATACTCTTGATCAGCTGCTGTGCAATCCCCTTACGCCGGTAGGAAGACTGAGTGGCGATGCGCACTACTCTGGCAACTTTAATACTTTGCGCTGCTAAATACCCCTCCTGAGCGATCAAAATTTGTGGCACTAGGTTTCCTCTAGGTCTGCGCTGTCCTCGGTACATAGCAAGAGCTAGCTCAGCACCCGACATACCTTGAGAATCCTCGCTAAAGTGTGCAACTGCACCCTCCTCGGCAACGACACAGACCGCGACAATTTTTTGATTTACAGCAGCGACCCATACATGCATATTGGGGCTATCGAGAATAATCCTAAAATCACTGGCGGAGGTTCGATAGTGCGCTTGAGAGAGCAAGACCATTAGCTGCTGTAATTTTACTGGGTTGTCGATAAGTTGTTTCGAGCTAATTTTATGGATGGTCCAATCTTTCGCCACCGGCGCAAGAGGATCAACTACTGCGATTGGAATTAGTTCACTATAAGCTAAAGTCAGTTTATCAAGCCAGCTTTCCAACGGGTCATGCTCTGCCCAACGTATCGGTTGCTGTAAACAACAGTGCTTATATGCCGATTGCTGTTCTTGTAAATAAGCCAAAAACCGCAGCGAAAAACCTTGTCCTGTGCCCTCGTATCCCTGCGTAGTGGTACAAAATACAATTTGGCAAAATCTGTCTGTCAAAGCGACCAGTACCTCCACGCTGATGCTCGCTGCCTCATCAATAATCAACAATCCACTACGGTCAATTTTTTTGCTGTTTGTCAGTAGCTGATCAGGTGTCACGTAGGCTAAATCAAAGCCACAAAACTGTTGTACTTGTCTGACTGCCAAGGCGTCTGATGAGGTGAGGTAGAAACTTTTAGCACTGTTAGTCTTTGCACTAATCTCTTTAATCAGCAACCCTAGTGCTGCTGACTTGCCCCGACCTCGCTGCGCGGTTAAGACCAGATGCGCGCTTGAATTACCCAGCAAGTACGCACAGCAATCCTCTACCAAGCTTTTTTGTCGACTTATTGCCAGCGGGTTCACTGTTACTAAGTCATTCGCTGGGGGTGTTTTAGCGATCACTACCGGCATTCGCACTGAAATCTGATATTTAGCTGGAAGTGCAGCAGCGTTTTCTGAAAAAACAGCAATCTGCGTATCTGCCAGCAAGCACTGTTGCAGCCAGCTTAAAAAGTACCGAGTAACATCTGCTTTTGTATAGGGCTGCACCCATAATTTGTCAATTTCAGGGTCATCCCAAGACTGCCAATCAGCTAAATTTGCTGTGATTAGGACCAACACTCCACCGGCAGTTAACGTGCCACAAACTTGCGCTAAATGATCGGGGTTAAAGCCACTGTAGCCATCGAAGACGATGCTTTGATACTCATGGCCTAGTTGTTTATTACATTGATTGGGCAATATCTGCCGCTGGCAAATCGCAGCATGTGCCAAAGGGTTGAAAAATTTTGTCAATACCGACTCACTGAACACCGCGAGGCTATTTTTCTGCAGTAGCTGTTTTTTCAACCGTTGCAGTTGTCGATAGCACCATGCTTGCTCTCCGGACAACCATAGTATCTGACGGTGACGATGACTGAGTGCTATTTTTTCACATTGGGCATACAGATATTCAAAATTCAACTGCAACACCACCTTTGATACTCACCATCAATCAAATATCATTAATCTGTCGGTAACATCAGCTGTATATGAAATTTTGTGCCATGCTCCATATCTGAAGTGACCGCCATTTGCCCTTGATGCTGATCAGTGATGATGAAATTAGAGAAAGACAGCCGTTTTTTCGAATCGACATCCCGCTGCGGTAATATCACGCTCAGAGAAGGCTCAAAGATACTGACTTGTTCCTCTTCACTGAGCAGGGCCCCGTTGTGCCCCAGAGTTATCCACAAACTGTCAAGGTCTTGAACTATGCTCAATTTAATACAGGGTTTAACAGCATTTGACAGGTCTGCAAAGGCATAGCAAGCGTGACGAATCACATTCAAAAACACTTGCTGTAATTCTGTAGGGTAGCAACTTAACAGAGGCAACTGCTTCTGGTAGTTGCGGATAATTTTGATCTCACTAAATTTTAAATCACTCGGCAAAACTAACATATCCGCTGCCAGCATTACTGCATTGTCTAGTAACACAGCCAACTGCTGATCCTGCTTTTTCTCAGTACGTCCCCTGGCGAAGCTTAATAAGTTTTTAACAATCGAGCCGACTTTAGCTGCCCTTGCGGACGCGTCTGCTAACAAGTTGTTAAGTTTAGTCACATTTTCTGGACTTACTTCTTTATGGGGCTCTTGCCTAGAGAGTAGTTGTTGAAAGCTTTGCAAATCTAAGAGCATTCCCTGTAAAGGGGTGTTGATATCATGCGCCATTGCAGATGCCAACTCGGTCATAGATGATATTTTCTCATTGTGAGTAAGCATGTTTTCAGCTTGTTTTTGCTTAGATACATCGTTAACTAGAATCACCACGCCCTGTTCATCAGCGCCTTTCAAAGGGTATAAAGTGACATCATAATAGTGTATCCCCCGCTGGCGATGAGGGTAGGTAAATGTTTCACCTTCAGCCATCACTTGCTTTACTTGCTGCCAAGTTAGTACGATTTCAGGAAATACTTTCCATAAATTTTTGCCAATCGCCGATGTCGCTGCAATCCCGGAGAGTTCTTCCGCTTGCTGATTCCACTGGGTCACATTGCCCTGTGCATCTAAACTGACCAATACCAGAGGCATCGAGGCAAGTATGCTTTTTATATATGATTCTGACACTATCAATTGGCCACTAGTAGCCAAGTGTTCATCGACTTCAACTTCTAATAATTGATTGGCTTCAGTCAGTTTTTGATTGGCAAAATCTAAAGTAGCGGTTCGCTCTATCACCCGATCTTCCAACTCTACCCTGATAGTACGTAACTGCTGGTTAGATTTACCGACTCTGCGCTGGGCAATAATTAGACTGGCAATAACCACTGCTAGCACGATAATTAAAGAGCCACTGGTCCAATTGGCTAAATGCTGCCAATTAGTACTGCCGCTGTCATCTTTAAATAAGTCACTAAGACTCGCATCGACAGCGCCGCTATAGATCGCCAAACAGCTAAACGCATAAAGAAGGGGGGGATATTTATATTTAGTCATTGAATACTGCTACCTATTTAGTCATCATCTATCGACCAATACCTAGGTTTAGTCTCTCGCTGAAAACTAGTTAAACCATCTACAGCTGAATATTGTACAACAGACTACTACCGGTACTGGTTTAATTTGTGCTATTTAAATAAAAACTATCGCTGATCAGTTAAATCCGGAGCGGTGATTTGCTCGCGGCACTTAACATAAGCTACTGATTTCATAACCGTTTGAAAACAATTCACTGAACCCGAGAGTAACGCTAATATTTTTCAAAAGACGTGCTGTAAAGCCAATAGATTACGCCCTGCATCCACTCTAAAGCCACTGATTCAGGTTAAAGCTTAAGTTTAAAAACCAAGAGCGCAAGTATAACGAATTTACCGGGAGTTCCCGCATGCTTTTTTAGCAAAAAAGATAATACTGGCTTAGAAACCACTAAGCGTGTCGCACACGCCCTGTATAGATGGAGCCTGTGCGACTGAGCTAAGCATTCACCGTCGAATAACCGGCTATTATTGGCTTGTCAAGCAGACCGTGAAATTTAAATATCGATGATTATGCAGCTACTGATTCAGTATCAAGCTGAGTACAGACGACATCTACTGGTGGTTTTTTACGCCACCGGCTAAACCAGCGTTTTTCACCTATCACCAACAGGCAAGGCGTTAAAAACAAGGTCAGTACTGTGGCAAAGCTTAAGCCGCCAGCAATAGTACTAGACAACTGTGTCCACCACTGTGTTGAAGGCGCACCGAAGCTAATGGAGCGGTCAATCAAGTCTATATTCATGGCCAACACCATCGGCATTAAACCTAATACGGTGGTGATCGCCGTTAACAGCACCGGTCGCATGCGAATACTGCCGGTGTATAAAGCCGCATCATAGGGCTTAAAACCTTGTTTTCTTAAATCGTTATAACAATCAATCAATACAATATTGTTGTTAACGACTATCCCTGCCAAGGCTATAATACCTACCCCACCCATCACTATACCAAAAGGCTGGGCGGTGATCATCAAACCTAACAGCACCCCTGCCGTGGAAAAGACAATCGCTGACAAGACTAGAAATGCCTGATAAATGTTATTAAATTGGGTGACTAAAATTAAAAACATCATGAAAATAGCAATCGAAAAAGCTTTACTTAAAAACGCCCCGGTTTCTTTTTCTTGTTCGTCTTCTCCTTTAAATTCAAGTCTGATTTGTTGATCGAATTTAAGAGCTGACAAGCGTTTTTCCATTTGCTGTACTTTTTCGTTAGCTAGCACTCCCTCTGCAATGTCAGATTTAATGGTAATCACCCGCCGCGAATCGGTACGATTTATTTCGCCAGTTTTCATCGCCGGTTGCAGGGTCACAAAGTTGCTTAACGGCACTAAGCCATTGCTAGTCAGTAGCTGTAATTGCATTAGCTGATCTAGGTTGCGCTGGTCTTTGGGAAAACGCAGCCGTATATCGACTTCATCATCCGCTGTTTCAGGTCGATAGTCGGTCAGTTTAATGCCATTAGTAATCATTTTAACCGCCTCGCCGACGACTGCTACATTGGCGCCAAAGCGCGCTGCCTCTGCCCGATCAACATTAATTCGCCACTCTATGCCCGGCAGTGGCCGATTATCTTCGATACCGACAAAACCACCCACTTCTTCCATCACTTGACGGATATCGGCGACTGCTTGGAATATTTTGTCACTGTGTATACCACTGACATCTAACTCAAACGGTTTTCCGGATGCCGGACCACTTTCAGATTTACGAGTTTCCACCATTATACCGGGGATATCTCTAGTGGCTTCATCCATCTCCTGCAAAATTTCAGTAGCGGTTTTCCTGACGTCCCAATCATCCAATTGGAATTGGATCACCGCCACGATATCTTCACTGGGATTTTGTTTATAACTGCGCGCATAAATTGACTTATAACCCTTAATATTTTGCACCTTCTCCTCTACTTTGCGCAACAACCGATCTTTATCATCAACCGATAACTCTCCGCGAGCATGCACGTTTATCAATACCATATCCGGTTCAACATCCGGGAAAAACTCCACCCCTTGACCAAACTTTGTGTAGGCAAAACCGGTGCAGCCAATGAACAGCAAAGTGATCAATAATGTCGCTATCGGCCAGTTGAGGGCCAGCCCCAGCACAGTGCGATATTTTTTATTAAAGCCCCCATCTGGCAGTTCGTACTCTCCATGCTGGTCGGTTTTTTGACTCTTTTTCGAACCGCTGATCGCCCCCAGTACTGGGATAAAGATCAATGCCATAAACAGAGACGCGGTCAGACAGACCAATACCGTTGCCGGTAGATATTTCATGAACTGGCCAATCACCCCCGGCCAAAACATCAGCGGCATAAACACCACCAAAGTAGTGAGCGTCCCGGCAATCACCGGCCACGCCATACGAGAGGAGGCGTACTTAAAAGCGTCTTTGGCTGACAGACCCTGTTTCTGACGCCGCTCTGCTAACTCGGTGATCACAATAGCACCGTCGACCAGCATCCCCACCACTAAGATTAAACTAAACAGAACTACGATATTTAAGGTAAAGCCAATAGCATTGAGGATCATTAAACTCGCCAGGAAAGATCCCGGTATGGCAATGCCGACTAGTACGGAAGCCCGTAACCCCATCGCCGCCAACACCACCACCATCACCAATATTATCCCGCTAAGCACGTTATTCATCAGATCACGAAGCATATCTTTTATTTGTATGGATTGGTCCAAAATATAGTCGTGCTTAAGGCCCGCTGGCCAGACCTTTTGCCGCTCGGCAACGATCACCTGAATCTTTTCAATCGTATCGATTATATTGGCGCCCACTTGCTTGGTCACTTCCAATACTAAAGCCGCTTCGCCATTCACTCTGGCATAGCCTTGTGAGTCTTTAAATGTCAGCCGAATCTCGGCGACATCCGCCAGCGTTACTACTGTGCCATTGGCTGTTTTAATCGGCATGGTCAACATATCATCGACATCTTCGACCACTCCAGGAACCTTAAGCACCTGTCGACCGCTACCGGTGTCCACGGCTCCTGCCGCGACTAGGCGATTATTTTGCGACACTATATTAACGATGGATGAAAAATCTAGCTGGTAGGCTTCAAGCGCTTGAGGAGAGACTATAATTTCCATCATCTCTTCACGTTCACCACCAATTTCAACTTCTAAAACTCCCTCTACGCCCTCTAACTGCTCTTTTAAATCTTTTGCTACCTTAAGCTTCACACGTTCAGAGACATTACCGGACAGAGCGATATTTAACACTGGAAACAACGCCACGTTCACTTCGTGAATGCTCGGTTCATCTGCGCCGGCTGGCAGTTCAGATTTTGCAATATCTACTTTTTCTCGAACATCCACCATCGCTTTTTCATTATCAAAACCGGCCTCAAATTCCAACACCACTGATGCGTGCCCCTCTGATCCTGTCGATCGCAGCTCCTTTACTCCCTCAATGCTCTTAAGCTCTTTTTCCATTGGCCGCACCAGCAACCGCACTGCATCATCAGGTGAGATTCCATTGTATGATATAGACACATAGATAATTGGAATGGCGACATCGGGATCGGCTTCTTTAGGTATCGCTTGATAGGCCGCATAGCCACTGATTAAAATAAACGCCAGCACTAATACGACTGTGCGCGACCGGTCAATGGCCGCGGCAATAATTGCGTTAATCATCCCTTTACTCCTGCACTGCTAAGTGGCTATTTGCAGTATCAACAACCGCAGAGCTCAGCTGCTTTTGCAGAGTACTATCGCCAGCTGTGAGTGCTTTCTGCGCCTGCGTATCGAGTACAGGTTCGACAATTTCACTATCGCTAACAAAATCTTTCCCTTGGGTAATGACTTTAATCTGCGCCGCTAAACCCTTCAGCCAAAAACCTACTTTAGCGGTTCTTATTAAAGTAACGGGCACGGTATAGACAGCGTTTTTAGCGTCTATTAACTTTACTTCTAAGTCGCCATTAACTCCCAAGCCTAACACTGAACTGGGTAGTAAATGGCCTTGCTCTGCACCTAGTGGCAGCTGCAATGAAGCGGTGAGACCAATCCATCTTTTAAGCTCTGGGTTTGCTAGAGAGACTTCAACTCGGTAACTGCGAGTGAGTGGATCTGCCACTCGCGAGATAAACTCCAGTTTACCGACCGCCGTTACTCCATTACTTAAACTAATCTGCACCGCTGCATGTATTTTTAAATCACCGACATTTTTTTGTGGCACTTGCCCGGTCACTTTTAAGACACTGTCATCCACTAAAGTACCTACCACATCACCTTTTTGTAGGTATGCACCCATTTCTACCACTCTGGAATTTAACACCCCATTGAAAGGTGCGAAAACTTTAGCGCTATCAACTTCATGTTGAATCATCGCCAGCTCTGCCCTGGCAGTTTGCACACTGGCTTGATCGGCAATCAATCGATTCCCGGCAATCAGACCGCGCTTTTTAAGTTTTTTGGTAGCTGACAAATCACTGTAAGCCTGTCTTAACAACGCTTTTGCCTTTGACAACTGCTGCAATCGATAGTCAGCAGATAATGTGAGAATAGATGTACCAGCGACTATTCTCTGCCCCTCTTTGATCGGTAGTTTTGAGATGCGACCATCCACTTCAACCTTGATTTGAATCGATCGGTTGGCCTCGACTTGTCCTTGAACGCTCACCAGTCGCTGCACTGTTGCAATGCTTGATTCAAGCACTGAAACCTTCATTAATTGTCGCGGCTGCTCCCGCTCTTTAACAGCTTCACTGGAATCCGCATTCGTCTCCGATCCAGATATCATCCACAACCCGAGAGCAACAAGTACCGCTAAAGCCAACATTATCGATTTATTCATTCTTACATCTCTTATAATTAGTTTTCAGCTATACACAAATAGAGGCTGAAAATCGCTACATATACAATCATTGCCAGCATCGAATTTAACCGTTGGAGTACACCAACAATTCTGCTCTGGCAGGGGCTATTTAGCACTTTTTATGTGGGTAATCGATAGACCATTAACCAGCTTTGCATTCAAGCACAATCCCTCGAGTAAACAGCGAGCTATTATGGCAAAGCATGGGCCCATACACTATCTAATTATTGAATCAGAACACGACATTTTTGTCCTTATCTTCCTACTATTGATAATCAATGCGCACTAGCGCACGTTGTTTTATAAGTATTTAATTAAAGCACTGGACATTAATTTTACTTTGCGTGAAAATAATTGCTGAAAAAAATAAAAGTATGGGGAATATATTTTGAAATTCAATAAATTAGCAATAACTTCTGCAGTAATTCTAGGCGGCCTATCAATGCAATTAAGTGCCGCAACCGAGTGGAATGTCTCTCTTTGGGGAAAGCCGCGAGCCTTTACCGCTCACGTTGAAAAATTAGCGGAGCTGGTCGAGCAAAAATCCAAGGGAGATTTCAAACTTAACATCTCCTATGGCGGTCTTTCAAAGAACAAAGAAAACTTAGACGGCATAGCGATAGGCGCGTTTGAAATGGCGCAGTTTTGCGCGGGCTATCACCGAGACAAAAATCCGACTATCACTGTGATGGAGCTTCCCTTCCTCGGCATATCTTCACTGCAAGAAGAGGCCAAAATTTCTATGGCACTGTACAAGCACCCAGCTGTAGTTAAAGATTTAGCTAGATGGAACGCCACTTTATTAATGCCATCTCCGCTACCACAATACAATATTATTGGCGTTGGTGATGCACCAAAAACCGTCGCTGATTTCGCCGGCATGCGCATCCGTGCCACAGGTGGTATAGGAAAAGCCTTAGCGAGTATCAAAGCTGTACCGACATCGGTCACTGCCACTGAAGTTAGAACCGCTCTAGATTCTGGGGTTGTGTCCGCAGTCGCTTTTGCTCCGCATGCGCATATGTCTTTTGGCACTACCGCAGCGGCAACATGGTGGACAGCTAACCTTAACCCAGGCACAGTAAATTGCCCAGTGGTGGTTAATTCTGACGCACTTGCTGATCTAAGCGCGGCTAATAAAGAGATTTTACTAGGTTCTGTCGATGCATCAATTGAGTACTATATCGATAACTACCAAGGTAAAACCATGGATAAGTGGGGACCTTTGTTAGACGAGAAAAAAATTAAACGGATTAACTTCAGCGAAGCTGAATTAGCTGATTTCAGAAAAGCAGCCGCTGCGCCAATCAGAGCACAATGGATTGCAACTATGAGCAAAAAGGGTTTGCCGGCGCAGGAGCTCTACGACTTAGTCTACTCGATGATCGGTAAGTAAACTAAAGATCAATACTTGGCATTTCAGTCAGTGGAGGCCTGCGCATAAAGGCCAGCACTGTGTCCAGACATGACCAACAAGCTGAGCATTTTGATCTAAAAATGGTCAGCTATATTTAGTATGCTGTAGATATTAAATTTGTTGACTCTTGTCCTCAGTAAATGCCGAGTTTGTATTCATGAGCACTTTTCCAAGTATTGCTATAGTGAGACCTCTGCATAACGTTGCGAGCGAAGGTAAGACAGGCAAAAACAGTTATCATACCCTCTGGGTAAGTTATGCAGAGGTCTCATAGTATCGCAACACTCCCTACATCCTGTACCCATTATAAGTTTAAAATAAAGGGTGTACTCAACCTATTCATTTGGTATTCGTACATACCTTTGAGGTAGTTATGTCTAGCAGTTCAGATATTCTTCAAGACAATTCGCTGCTCAGTCGAATTGATCGATTATTTTTTAAGTTTGAGAAATTTTTCGCCCTTATCGGCGGTCTAACCATTTTGTTCTTAGTCTTTCTCGCCGTTTTCAACGTTTTGGGACGCTGGTTTTTTTCAATGCCGGTATCTGGTTATATAGACTGGGTTGAACAGTCGATGGCGGTCTTCGCATTTTTCGGTATCGCCTACTGCCAGCGACTCGGCGGTCACATCCGCATGGATATTGTGGTGTCTCGATTAAAAGGCCGGGCGCTGTGGCTCAGTGAGTTCACTTCCACCTTGATCATGTTTATCATCACCAATATTCTAATTTATGGCTCCTATCTACATTTTTTAAGAGCGTTTATCAACGGCGACAGCTCGATGGATATCAGCTTGCCAATCTGGCCGGCAAAACTGGTTGTTCCCTTTGCCTTATCCGTGCTCTCGATTCGACTAGCACTACAACTTTGGGCCTACTCCAGAGCGATAATCAATAATTCTGCTGCCCCAGTTGCAATACCTTTAATTGAAGATGCCGCCACTCAGGCGGCAAAAGAAGCCGCCACTGTATCCGCTGCGGAACCAAACATTAACAATCTACCTCCTCAAACTAAGGAGGAACAATCATGATCGACTCTTTATTAAGCAATATTAGCCAGTGGTTCGCGACGATGGACTCGATTAATATTGGCCTGATCGTCTCCGGCTGCATGCTGTTTATGGTCATCATTGGCGTCCGGGTCGCCTTCGCCGCCGCCACCGCCGGATTTTTGGGACTACTGTGGATATTTAGTATTAAATTGGGCTTTGATAAAGGCTTATTAGTCGCCATGAAAATGGCTGGGACTATCCCCCACTCTAAAGTCACGACTTTATCGCTGTCTTTAATTCCGACCTTTATTTTAATCGGCTATCTCGCTTATTACGCAGGGCTGACCCAGGCGCTGTTTACCGCTGCTAAACGTTGGGTAGGTTGGTTACCAGGGGGATTGGGCGTTGCCACTGTATTCTCAACAGCTGGTTTTGCCGCTGTTTCGGGAGCCTCAGTGGCCACCGCGGCCGTCTTTGCCAGAATAGCCATTCCCGAAATGCTCAAGGAAGGTTATCAAAAAAGTTTTGCGGCGGGAGTGGTTGCCGCTGGAGGCACGTTAGCTTCTCTGATCCCACCCTCGGCGATACTGGTCATTTATGCGATCATCGTCGAACAAGATGTGGGGGTTTTATTGATGGCTGGATTTTTGCCGGGGATCGTCTCAGCTTTTATTTACGCCGGATTAGTAGTGTTGCTCGCGACTGTCAATAAAGATCTTGGCCCTCCAGTAAGAGGATTCAGCTGGAAACAACGCTTTGAATCAATCCCTGGCACACTGCCTATTTTCTTTGTGGTCGGTATTATCATCGTCTGTATTTATGGTGGTGTCGGCACCCCAACGGAAGCCGGCGCGCTCGGCGCATTTGTAATTTTAATCATGGCTATCTACAAGGGAATGAGGCTGGCCAACCTCAAGGATGCACTCATCGAATCGGCAAAACTGACGGTGATGATCTTTACTATTATCTGGGGAGTATTGCTCTATGTGCGCTTTTTAGGCTTTGCTGATTTACCGACCGCATTCTCTGATTGGATCACCGGTTTAGATCAAACACCAATGATAACTTTAGTTTGTATCTTAATGGCCTATGCGGTATTGGGTATGTTTATGGATGCCATTGGCATGTTACTACTCACATTGCCGATCACTTACCCTGCGGTTATCGCCTTAAATGGCGGTGAAGATGTAACTGCAGCCGACTCGGCTTTCGGAGTCTCGGGGGTAGGGTGTGCCATTTGGTTCGGTATCATAGCGGTCAAAATGTGCGAGCTCTGTTTAATCACTCCCCCCATCGGCCTCAATTGCTTTGTGGTGGCCGGGGTGCGAAAAGATATATCTGTGCAAGATGTATTCAAAGGTGTCACACCTTTCTTTGCCGCAGATGTATTTACGATTGCCGTATTGATCGCCTTCCCCAGCATTGTCTTATGGCTGCCCTCACTAATAGGCTAGCCGACAACCAAGCTAAGAGCAGCAGCTCTTAGCTTTTTTTCCACTCACACTTTCCACCTTCTAACTTCCACCTTCTAACTTCCAACTTTTAGCTTTTAGCTTTTAGCTTTTAGCTTTTAACTTCTAACTTTTAACTTTTAGCTTCTAACTATATTTCCCCGGAAAACTAAAACAACCCAATCTGCAACCCTACCAACTGCTCAAATGAACTGCCTTTTACCGAGAGCAACGCATCCAGTGCCGGCTTTAGCTGTCGATCTATATAGTGATCGTAATCTAAATTAGAGACCAGACATTCTGCGGGCTCCGGACCATTGACCGTCATATAATATTCAATTGTTTGACCGCGTTTGACTTGTTCCGGTAAATTTTTGGCACGATAATACTGTTGTAACTTAAGCGCTGCCTGTGCGTGTGGAGGCCGGTTTTTTTGATAGTCCTGCACTGCCTGTCTGAGCTTTTTGTGGTACAGCAACTGCTCGTCAAGTTCGCCATTGCGCACTTGTTGCACGGTGCTTTTAATGTACTCTTCGTAGGGCTGGTCATTAAAAGCACACTGGAATACATGTTGTTGCATTTTTTTGGCTAATTCAGTCCAATCTGAGCGGACATTTTCCATGCCTTTAAAGACCATTTTAGTGCTGCCATCTGTAAAATGTTGCAGCCCCGCATAGCGCTTTTTGCTGCCCAGGTCTGAATCGCGCATGGTCGGCATCAAAAATTTGCTGTAGTGGGTTTCATATTCAAGCTCCAGGTGACTGTCTATCTGATGCTCTGCACTTAATCGCTGTCGCCACCAATCTGTCAACTGCAGCGATAAATGCTCGCCTATCTCGTGAGCTTGATCATCACTACAGTCCTCGCCCAGCCAGACAAATACCGAGTCTGTATCCCCATAGATAACTTTATAGCCGAATTGGCTTTCAATCCTAGCGGCGGTTTGCAGTAATATTTGATGGCCGCGCAAGGTGATAGATCCCGATAATCGATGATCGAAAAAGCGACAGGCGTCAGAGCCTAACACCCCGTACATCGAACTCATCAATATCTTAATCGCCTGCGACATGGCGTGATTTTTAACTTTTTTAGCGCGATCTCGAGCCTGCCATAACTGATCCATTATTTCAGGCAAGATAGTATTTTGCTTGGTGAATTGTGCACCGTTAAAACCGGCGACCAACTTAGAGGGATCACTAGTGATAGCGCTTTCAGCGAGCCCGAGAGGATCAATTTTAAAGGTGCGGATGATACTGGGGTACAAACTCTTAAAATCTAAGACTAAAACATGCCGGTACAAGCCCGGAATAGAATCCATGACATAGCCACCGGGAGAGGACATATCCGACACACCTGAAGCATATTCAGGGGCCACGTAGCCCTGTCGATGTAATTTTGGCAAATATAAATTATCAAATGCGCTCGACCAGCCTCCCACTTTATCTAGTGGCAAGCCGGTCAATACGGTGCGCTCAACGAGGAAGCTAATCAGCTGCGCATGCTCAAAGATCGCCAGTACCAGCTCACAATCCATAAGATTATATTTCGCTAATGCCGGCTGATTAGTCTCGAACATCTGAATAATTTCATCGGCCCGGTGCGCGACACTCTCGACTAGTTTTCCTTTATTGAGTAGCTGCCTGGAGACATTTTCTAGGGAGTAACTGTCAAATTGATAGGTCGCTCCTTTAAGTACATCAATCCCATCGAGCACAATTCGGCCAGCAATACGCAAATAAACTTTGCCCCGGGCTGACTGATGTAAATGCGCAGCGCTGCCATCTCGGCCAACGTTTAATGCCAGCTGGTATAAATCAGCCCGCTGTTGGATCACTGAAAAATCAAAACCAATCACATTCCAGCCGATAATAATGTCCGGATCAGCTTGTTGCAACATGCTGACATACCGCTCTAACAGTTGCTTTTCAGTGCCGCAATATTTGATTAAATCATCATCGGTACCCGCGCCAAGCATTAATACTTGCTTAAAACCAGTATTGCCTTGCACTCCGATACAAAGAATTGTACCTAAGTGCATATCCGTTTCAATGTCTAGTGAGAGTATATTAAATTGCGGTTGGTAGACGTGCCTGGCCATTTTTTGTGGCTCAACAGCACTATAAATCACCGCTCCGCGAATAAAGCGCTCCATTAAATACCGGTCAACTGGGCGGATGTCCTCTTCGATCATCACCAGATGTGCGAGCTGCAATTTTTTGATGATTTTACGCGTCACACTTAAGCTGCTGCAATACAGACCCATCACCGGCTGCTGCTTTAAATCTTTGAGCGCCAGCGCCTGTAACCGCCAGTGTTGAAAAGTACGCAGCAGAAAGCGAATTTCCGCCTCATCTTCTGCCAGCACAAAAAAAACTTGCTGCTCGGCGCCGACAGTCACCAACTGTGTGCCGCTATCAGTGACTAGCCAGTAGCTCAGCTCGATACCTGCAGCGGTATCACGCTGCGAGGAAGTAAGTACGAAACCGCTACTGGTTAGCTGTTGCATCAACAGTTAAACAGAAAAAGGTGCGATGACGTCCATCATCGGGAATTCAGCTTCGAGCACTTTTTGACTCTCTGCTTCAAAGAGCAGTTTTAAATTTGGCCCCGCATCCATGGTGAAATACACCGCGATACCCGCCGCTCTTAATCGCCATACTTGCTGCATCACTGCCAGCGATTCCGGTAGCCAATAGACCAGTGGTGGCCAGGCAGACAGCATAGTCGCATGCATCGACATGGCATTTTGTTCAGCGCAGCAACCTAGCGCGTCAAAGTCTTGGCTATCGATAGCATTTTCGATAGTAAACAGGTCTTCAGCCGCCTGTTCAGGCCAGCTTGAATACAATTTTGAGCTGGCGATAGTGCGGTTCATACCGCTGCTAGAGTCGACTGGTTTTTGCGAGCTGGCCACTTTTATCAAGCCGATGCGCAGCGTATGCCACTGCTGCGATAGAGCGACGGCACAACTGTCCATACCATCGGCAGCGCTGCCCATATCCCAGCGTACAAAGCCACTGAAAATCGAGCGTGATGCACTGCCACTGCCCATTCTGGCAAACGCTGAGAGCACTTGTTTATCCAAGTGTAAATTGAAAAAGTCATCTAAAGCTAGCATCAGAGCCGCAAAGCCGGATGCCGATGATGCCAAACCAGCGGCAGTGGGAATATTATTGTGCGTATCGATCAATAGCGGGACCTGCTGTTGACGGCGAAACAGCTTGACGAAGGCCAGCACTTTACCACTAAATACGCTATCCAGTGGCAGCACTTTATTATTCAATTTGACTTGATCAACACCACTAGTACTATGACTGATTGTAGTGCGCGATCCTAAGTGAGCGAGTGAAATAGATAAGCTGGAATTGACCGGCAAATTTAATTCCAGATCCCGCTTGCCCCAGTATTTACACAGCGCAATATTACTGGGAGCGAATGCCTCAGCCCGATCTTTAGCATCTAAAACTGGCTTCAAGTAGGCACCGACCACACTGGCTTTGTCGATCACTGGCAGTGCTGTATTAAGATCCATGACAAACCACTCCAGTTGTGGACACCGATATCGGGATTTGCTGATAGCCTAACAGCTCAACGCTATCTCCCAGAGAAATGACACAGTCGCCGAGCCCCGAGCCAGAAATTTTGACCCCATGTAGCTTAATATTATCAGCTTTACTGGTACTACTGTGCTCACTGGCCTGCAGGCGCAGCCTATAGATCATCTCGCTTAAGGCTAAATCGTTAACCCCTAGGCTATCCATCTGACCTTGATACAAGTTCATTAACTCTCCTAGATCGGGCCAATTTTGTTGCTCGAATGCTTTAATCGCAGCTTGAGTAATGCTATCCATAGTTCGGTAGATCTCGGCATACAGCGCTGGCTGACGCCGCTCTTTTTTTGCCACTATTGCCAACACCTGCGGCGTCTTAGTTTTATAACCTACATAGTGCAGACAGAGCGCTGGCGTGCCGGCGAGCTTGATCACCTGACAGGGGCTAACCTGATAGGCGATCACCCCGCCATAAATACTCGCCGCTAAATCAGTACCGGAACCGCGCCCTTGGACCGCATGCACCACCGCCAGTGCCAGTTTTAAATGCTCGAGATCAGTGAGTGCCTGTGCTGAATACTCAGTCAGCGCCTTGATGGTCGCAACCGTCACTGCAGCAGAAGAGCCAAGCCCTAAAGTGTGCGAGAACTGCGCTCTGATCTGCAGCTCAAAGCCGCACGTTAAATGGGCTAGTTGCAACTCTATCGCCTTCAGCACAAAGCTCAAATTGGTATCTGTGACTAAATCATCGAGACTGCCCCGGTAATTGCCGACTGCTGATTCGATCAGCACCTGACGATCATTTCTGGGAAGCAAGGTCACTTCAATCACTTTATCCACAGCGCAGGCTATCGCCCAATAACCTTTCACAACGGCATGCTCACCCATCAACATGACACTGCCTGGTGCCGACACTATTATATTTTTTTGCATACTATGTAATTACCTTAGCCCCGTCTAAATCTTGGGTGACATGACCCCATTTCATATTGTATTCAGCAAACAATTCTGCCGCGCTGGTGTTTTCTGCATACACCAGCAATAAGCCTGAAGACTCGCCAATAAACGCTCCGGAACCGGCAACTTTAGCCATTGCCCCCCGCTGTTTTAGGCTCTGGATCAAATCCTTGGTACTTTGCGACACCACCCCTATATGCTCTAGCAATCGCTGGTTTTCTTCAATCGCAGCACTGGGATTACTATTTTCTTGTAGTTGCTTAATCATTGTTTGAGTACAAGCTGCAAAAGCTTGCCATAGTTGCTGGTCTTGAGCGTGTTGCTGCGCTACAAAACTGACGCACTCCCCTGTCGTGCACTGTGGCGTACCGGTGAACAGCCAGTACCAATTGTCGTTTAATCGTAAATCAAGCTTGTGCACTTGCTGCTCTTGGACTTGTACCACGCCACCGAGGATCACGGTCGCCGCATCAATTAAACTGCCTTTGCCGTGCTGTAATCGCTCACAGTGCTTGACCAATTTATATCGTTCAACCGGCGATAGCGGTTTTTTATTAATCGATTCAACCAGTATCACAGCTGCCGCAATAATCGAGGCTGAAGAGCCCATTCCAGCGCCGATCGGCAGCTGACTATCGCCATTAAAATGCGCGCTGAGAGATTCAGAAGGTAACTGTGAAGCGAGTACGTAGAGGACCAGTTGCACCGGTGAATGCAAAATTTTGTCAACCTGAATGGCACCGTCAACAAATTTTTGAAATTGGCGATCGAGAAACGAAACCAGCGGTGTTAACTTGGCGATAGGATGGTTGGAGTGGACTTTAATGCCGATAAATTCGGCGATTAAATCCGAGCCTTTAATCGGCGTGTAGTCAATATAGCTGTACAGCTGGATAGCCGTGGCAATAGCGGGGGCTCCGTAGACCACGGAGTGCTCCCCACTGAGGATAATTTTACCTGGGGCACGCCCTCGCATTAGACTGCAACGTACTCTCGTTTATGCTCACAAATACCTGCAAGCCTAAACTTTCCGGTAGTGTCTGCTACGATGCTGACGTTTTCTCCCTCACGCGGATCTGGGGCATGGTAAAGTGCTATATACTGCTCGTAGCTTAGCTCTTGACGATTATTAAGCATAGTTGCATGCTCTGCAGCAAATAGATGCTTTTCATAGCCTGGCAGCACTTTACCACTAAAAAATTCAGCGACACAACCCGAGCCATAACTAAAAAAACCAATTCGCTTGCCGCTTAAATCTTCAATGCTGTTTTCTAGCAGTGAAGTAAAGCCAATAAATAAAGCCGCTGCATAGCTATTGCCAATCAATTTATTATAGAGCAGCGACCCTTCAATTTGTGCATCAATGGCCTGCGCATCTAAAGTACTTTTGTTGACTTTAGACAAGTGTCGGTGGGCTTTCTGAGCCATGCGACTGAACGGCAAATGGTAGCAAAAATATTCTAAATCCGAAAAGCAATACTGACTGGATTCAGCAAAGTGCTGCCAGGCCTTTTTTAATGATTTGAGGTATATTTTGGTCGAATACTTGCCATCGACAATGGCTGTTTTACGATAATTTGGCCGCCAAAAGTCCATCACATCTTCAGTGTAATTACCGACTTCAGGATCTATCTGCAAAATTCTTGGCTCGGCTCTAATCATCATTGCCACCGCTCCACAACCTTGAGTGGCTTCACCGGGCGTATCGAGATCGTATTTTGCAATATCAGATGCGATAACCAACACTGAAATTTGCGGTTGACGGGCAACTAATGCACAGGCCATTTGCACCGCAGCGGTGGCTGAATAGCAGGCTTGTTTAAGCTCGACAACCCGACAATTTTCATTCAACCCCAGCAACCGGTGCACATAGACACCCGCTGACTTTGATTGATCGATACCAGTTTCAGTGGCAAATAGGAGTGTTGAGATGCTTTTACTGGCTTCATCCGAGAATAATGGTGCTGCAGCACTGGCTGCCATAGTGACTATATCTTCATCGTGAGCAGGCATGCCCATTTTTTCTTGGCCTATACCTACATAATATTTTTCTGGGTCTATATTTTGAGTTTTAGCTAAGGTTTGTAGATCCAAATAATAGTTTGATGTGTAAAAGCTGATTTGATCAATACCAACAGATGACATACTGGGTTCGTTCCTCGACGCTCGCTTAATAACGTTCTTTTAATATCAGTGAATCGTTATTGAAGAGACTGGTAATATCTTTCATTCCTAACAGGAACATAGCGGTTTTAAATTCTTTACGTAGTTTCTCAATTTCAAAGACAACCGCTTCCGTAGAATCCATGGCTGGTTTTAAAAAAGGCGAAGCTAATCCACAAATTGAGGCGCCGAGTATAACAGACTTAACCATATCAATCCCATTCCTAAGGCCACCACTGCTAATTAAAGTTGCCTTATTTAAATAGGGATTTAGCATTTTTAGAGAAGTGACGGTATCTATCCCCCAGTCTTGAAAGCACAGCCCCAGATCTGAGCTTTGCCGCAGATTATCAGTACTTTGTTGACGGTGGTTTTGATTGCGATGATGCTCAATTCTACTCCAGGAGATGCCACCTTTTCCTGCGACATCAAAATATTTAACCCCGACCGCTAAAGCTTGTTCCAGATCTGCCGCCGACAAGCCTGAGCCGACTTCTTTGAGTAACAGTGGCTTATCTAACTGTTCAGCTATTTTCTTTATTTGCAAATGCAGCGCCTGAAAATCAGTATCACCCTCCAATTGCACTGCCTCTTGCAGAGGATTTAAGTGTAAGTACAACCCATCTGCCTGCAAAATATCAACGGCCGCCTGCGCCTCTTTGATACTAAATCCTTTATTCAATTGCACCGCCCCAATATTAGCTAACAATACTGTAGTGGGTGCGAATTCACGCAACTCAAAACTTTTCCTGGCACTTTCCTGAGTAAACATTACCCGTTGTGAGCCAACCGCTAATGCAACTCCACACTGCTCGGCGGCTTCCGCTAAGTGTCGATTGATATCTCGAATCAGTGAGTGATCGCCACCGGTCATTGATGAAATCAACAGCGGAAATGACAGCCGCTTACCTAAAAACTCACAACGAGTATCGACGCTATCTAAGGAGATACCCGGCAGCGCTCGATGGGTTAATCTAATCCCATCAAAATAGTTGCCTTGTCGATCGGTTAACACATCACTCTGGATAACTTCTATGTGCTCGATTTTACGGTCATTGGTCTGATCGCTCATGTTCTTTCCAAGTCTATGTGCGCTTGCATCAATTCGCCCGGATTAGTTTGGGCTGCCAGTAAAGAGAGTTCACCGCAGAGTACACCAGCGGCACAAATCACCGCCAGACGGCGGGCATTTTCACCGCTATCACGCGCTTCTTTACAGCCGAGCTTGGTCAAATTTTCCTCGACAAACTCGATCCCTTTACCATTGCCGACGGTTCCCACGATCAGATTGGGAATAGTACAGGAAAAATATAAATCGTCGTCGCGCATTTCTGCGTGCACAACCCCTTGTGAACCCTCAATAATATTGGCAGCATCTTGCCCAGTCGCCAGATAAAAGGCCAGCAACATATTGGCATAATGAGCATTGGCGCTACGCAAGCCCCCTGCAATCATAGTTCCAATCAGATTTTTCTTAATATTAAGATCAATCATTTTTTCCGGGGTAGTATTTAATTTTCGTCGACACAGATCTCTGCTGATAATAATTTCAGTGACTACATTTTTACCGCGCCCTAAAATACCATTAACCGCAGTCGCTTTTTTATCGGAACAATAATTGGCAGAGATAGATGAGTAGCGTAAATAGGGGTACTGCTGCAATAGCCAGGGAAACAATTGATCCGCCGCATTAGTCACCATGTTGTGACCCGAGGCATCACCGGTCAGAAACTCTAATCTAAGGTAGAGTAAATTGCCGACAATTTGCGCATTAATATCTATCAGTTTAGCGAAACGACTCGACTTGGAGACAATATCATTTAACTCGCTCATCCGCGTTTTAATTGATTGCAATGCCTGCAGTGCCTGCTGCGCATTATCAGCTTCGAGCAATATAGAACGACTCATCCGCTCATCGACAACCGTCGCAAAAATACCCTCGGTTAACGTTGATAGCCGCGCCCCACGGCCCACTGAATGCCACAGTGGCGTTTCGTAAGTTGCCAGCGGGATGCTGATTTTTTCATCCATGGTGCTGCCAGTTATTTTTAAGGGCCCCACCCAACGCATAGGTATCTGGGCTTGTAAAATTTTGTGCTTCTTCATCACGATTCCAAAAAAAAAGGTTGCTCGAAAGCAACCTTTGGTATTTATTTAGTCATATCTGTAAGCTACAAAAGTACTGACTACAAGCTTTTAAAGACACAACCTTCATAAACTGAGCAAACTATTAATTTTTTGCTCCAGCTAGATGCTAATTATTACTCGCATTTTAACTAGCTGGATAAAATTTTGCAACGCTACAAGCCTCTACTAAACAACAGTTTTAAGACGCAAGTGACGAGCAATTACTAGAACGGGTTAAGGCTTTTAACTCTTTCCATTAACGTCGGGCTAGTTTTAGCGACATTCTGCACAAAGCTAGTACCTTGTAACGTCGACAAATCTAACTCAAGTACGTCTAGCAACTCTCCCGTGCCACTCAACAAGCGGTACTGCGCTAGCATTTGATCGTATATGGCTTCATTAAAAGCATTTTGCGCCGAAAACACTTCGTTCTCAGTATCGAGTAAATCGAGTAGCGATCTCTGGCCGATATTAAACTGCTTTAAGTAAGAGTCTCTGGTTCTTTCTGTAGAGGTAACATGCTGCTCTAAATAATCTAGCTGACGACCTAATATGTCATAGGCATTCCAAGATAGATCCAGACTTTGCAACGTCTGTCTGGCTGCATCTGACTGGATATTTTTAGCTTCATCTATCTGGTGTCGAGTCTGGCGTACTCTAGCTTTATTGGCACCGCCATTATAAATATTGTAGCGCATCCGAATCATCGCAGTTAAATCTTCATTGCGTCCTTCAACACCATCTATATTATCATTCCAGGTACGGTTAACTTCTAAATTAAGGGTAGGAAACATCAAGCTACGGGCAGCTTCATACTGCGATACCGCCGCATTGACATCCGCTGCTGCTAGCTTAAGTGTCGGATGCTTATCATACGCACGCTCCAGCGCCTGCTCAAATGTTGCCGGAATCCAGCTCTCTTGGATTTCTGGATCTTCAAGCTCAGCGCCAGGCGCTTTACCTGTCACTCTCTGGTATGCAGAATGAGCGTCTAATAAATTATTTTCAGCGGATAAAACATTGACCTCCGCCAGCGCCAAACGTCCTTCGGCTTGCTGAATAGAGGCTAAGGTACCTATGCCCGAATCCGATCTACGCTTTATTTGATCGAAAATTCTGATATGAGTAAGTAAAGTATTTTTAGCTTGCTCGACTAGCGACTGACGCTTGAGTACTTCTAAATAAGAACGAGCAGCTTCCAGCGCGGTTTCCTCAGCAATTTCTCTCAATCTATGATTGACCGAATCTAGTCTCGCTGACTGTCGGTTAACTTCACTTGAGGTCCTAAAACCATCAAATATCATTTGATTTAGACTGACATTTGCTTCAGAACGCTTAAGTTCAACATCGTCACCTGGAAACCTTTTAGTTTTCTCGTAACCGACTCCAGCACCAATATCAACTTTGGGCCGATAACCTCCACGGGCCTGTTTAACTTCTTCAAATACGGCATTACGTGCATTCATTACTGACTGCACTTGCGGGCTTGATAACACAGCACCTGCAACTACGCTGTTTAGTGATTCAGCACTCGCCATGGAAAATGGCACTGCCACACTAGCCAGCACCAACATTACCTTTTTAATTTTCACTTGTGTTCTCCTTAACAGCCAAATTAACTCAGCTAATTATTATCTTTTAGTTTTATAATCAATGACACACGATCAGTGGTTGCTGTTTTACGCAAAATAGCACTGACATGTGCTTTAACTGTTCTCTCTGTAATTCCTAACTTTCGACCTATCTCTTTATTACTTTTGCCGGTAATTAAGATCTCGACTGTCTCTCTCTCCCTATCACTCAGCCCAAAAGCAGACAGATTAATACTCGCTTTATTTTCAGACTGTTGTAACAAACGTTTCAACATTTTTTGTACAATACTGGTTCCAGCCCATATATCGCCTTTTGCAACCGACTGTAACAGTTGGGTAAAAATAGAAGCGGTTACGAAAGTATTTACATAACCTTTGAAGCCGCGTAATAATAGTTCAATTCCTTGAACATCGTTAGGATTATCTGAAAAAGCAACTAAATGTACTTTATTCCAATAGGCACAAAGCAAAGTTATTTGATCTTTACTCAATGAATCAATATGGACAAGTAGGCAGCAGTCAAGAGTGAATTTTTGGTCAGCTATATTGGCCACATCTATATTTACTGCAGCATGATCTCCTGCAATATTTAGCCACCTATCTCTGACATTATCTCTAGATGTTAATATATATAAGTTCATTTTCATCTTCTATTAAGATTCGGCTCATAATAGCATCATCACTAACACTCCAGAAGCAAAACCATTGCAATTAAAGAAAAAACAACCAAGACTAAAACCCAACCATAATCAAGCAGTTTTTAGATTAAAACACTGCCTGTGTGTTCACTTATTACTCATGGTACATTAGGCCTTTAGCTGTATTTTACCTCATCTTTCGGTTAGGGCATTTTGCTTGGCTTTCAAAATAGGTTTCAACAAATAATCCATGACGGTTTTTTTACCGGTCATTATATCTACTGACACTGTCATTCCAGCAATTAAAGGTAGCTTTTTTCCATTTTTTTCAATATAGGGCTGAGCAGTTGTCAAACGCACTATATAAAAAGGCTCGCCCTTCTCATTTAATACCGTACTCGGTGATACGGTGGATACAATTGCATCTACTCCCCCATAAATACCAAAATCATAAGCGGACACTTTAATCACAGCTACTTGACCCTTCAATACTTTGGCTATATCCGAGGGCCGTAATTTTGCCTCAACTAATAAAGTATCTTCCCAGGGAACTATATTTAGAATTTCATCACCTGGCTGAACCACGCCATTAACAGTATTAAACTTGAGTTCTTTTATGGTCCCTTTTACTGGAGATACAATTTCTGTCCTGCTTAATTTATCTTGCATGCCAGTCAAAGCTTCTTGCAACCGAGCCTTTTCAGAGAGCGTTTCATTCAACTCGCTTCGAGCGTAACTTTGAAATTTCAATTTCGCTTCTTCTAACATCCCCCGAGTTTCATCTAGGGAGGCAAGTATCCTCGGCAAGCTCAACCGAATGTTATTCAACTCTCCTAACAAATCAACTATTTGCCGTTTCAAACGTAAATACTCAACTGCCGACACCACTCCATCGTCGACTAGCGGCTTGGTCATGTCTCGCTCTTGTCGAAGCAAACTGTAACTACTACTAAGCTGTGATCTTTTACTTTTTGCCTGCACCAACTCTTGCTGCTTCTGTCGCATTTGATCAGAGAACACCGCTATATTTGCTTCAAGTTCTCTTTTTCGCGCTTCAAACAATTGCTTTTCCTGCATCACTAACGAGTTAAATTCATACGGAAAATCTTTTGGAACTATAAAATCAGCGCCTTTTGACTCAGCTTCAAGCCTCGCTGCTTTAGCGATAAGCTCTAACTCGCGTACTTTGTTTTCTTTGAAGGAGCTGGAGAAACGCGTATCATCAATCCTCATTAAGATCTGGCCCTTTTCGACCAGGTCACCTTCTCTGATCAAAATTTCTGCGACTATTCCACCTTCCAGGTTTTGAATGATTTGCAACTGTTGCGAGGGGACTATCTCACCTTCACCTCTGCTCAGCTCGTCTAGCTCTGCTAAATTAGCCCAAATAATTGCCAGTATAACGAAGACCCCAACGGTCCAAAGTAATAATTTCGCCCCCGTTGGGGCCTGTTCTAGCATGGCTTCACTAACGCTGGACATATAACGTAAATCTTTCTTATCTAGATTCGAACTCATCTATAACTACCTCAGCGCTGTATATGCAAGCGGCCCTGTTTTAAAGCATCGAGAACTACATCTTTTGGACCATCGGCAACGACTCTCCCAGAGTCCATTACAATAATTCTCTCCACTAAAGACAGTAGCGACATTTTATGCGTGACCAGAATTAAAGTTCTATCCTGGCAATATTTGCTCAGCTGTTTACGTAAGAAATCTTCCGATGAATTATCCATAGAATTGGTCGGCTCATCCAAAATCAGTATATTGGGTGAATGAATAAGTGCCCGGGCAATCGCTATCGCCTGTTTCTGACCGCCGGACAACCTTGCGCCGCGCTCCCCGACTGGCATTTCAAAGCCTAGCGGATGGCGGTTAACGAACTGATCAACCCCCGCTATAGCAGCAGCTTTGATTAGTGAATCATCGTCAATCTCCGGCGATCCCATAATAATATTATCTCTAACCGTGCCATCAAACAGCATTAATTCCTGAGGCACATAACCGATATTTCTACGCAGATCTACCGGGTCAATTTGATTGAGGTCTATACCATCGATCCGCACCGCACCTTCCTCTGGCTTGTACAGACCCATTAGTAACTTTTCAATGGTTGATTTTCCCGAACCTATCCGGCCGATCAATGCGACTTTTTCTCCCGATTTTATCGAAAAATCAATTTTATCTAATGAAACTTGTTCAGCTTCTGGGTAGCTAAATTTAACCGCTTTAAAATCAATCGCCCCGTACAAATCAGGACGGTGCACATAATTTTTACCTTCAGCTCTCTCATCGGGTAATTCCATAATTTGATTGAGAGATGCCAGCGCAGTTTTAGATTGAAAAAAGCTAGTCACTAAACCTGTAACTTGTGCCATCGGCTGCAATACTCGACCAGAGAGGATATTGGCAGCGATTAACGCGCCCATGGTCAGCTCTCTTTCAGAGATCAAATAAACGCCGACTATCACCAGACAGACGGAACTCAACTGTGTAACAAAACCGGCGAAGTTGGTTACAGAGGAGGATATCATTTTACTTTTCAAACTCCACTTGGCGATAAAGCCCTCCGCTTGCTCCCAACGCAGCTGTAATACAGAGGACGCGCGCTGAGTTTTGACCGTTTCCATAGCGGTCAGACATTCAATTAACGTGGAATTTTTTTGCGCGGAGGCGGCAAACGTTTGCTCGACAGATTCTTTTAGTTTCTTGCTGGCGATCAGTGAATAGATTAATATAATTGGGATAGCAACTAGCGGCACGTAGACTAGCGGACCACCAATTAAAAACATCACTATTAAAAAGATCACAGCGAATGGAATATCGATCAGCACTGTGGTGGTGGTAGAGCTCAAGAAACCGCGAATACTTTCGAATTCTCGCAAGTTGCTAGCAAATGAGCCGACAGATTTTGGCATAAAAGCGTATTGCATACTCATTACTTTTTCAAACAGCATCGCCGACATTAATATATCCGCTTTCTTACCGGCTATCTCTAGGAAGTACGCCCTGAGCATTTTCAAACCAAAGTCGAAGGCATATACCACAAAGACGCCAATCGCCAATACCCATAACGTTTCAATGGCGGAGTTCGGCACTACCCGGTCATAGACATTCATCACAAACAGTGGATTGGCTAAAACGAACAAATTGATTAAAAAGGAGGCTATCAAGACGTCACGGTATATTCTTGCCGAGCGCCAAATTGTCCCCCAAAACCAATGCCCTTCTTTTTGGTCTAGGACTTTTGAGACGCGCTCAGTAAAATGATATTCTAGATTTAGAAATATAGCGACACCGGTGTACTGTTCTTCTAAGGTAGCCATAGCGATACGCTTCATGCCACTATCGGGAAAAATCAATATAGCTTCATCAGTGTTTTGATCGATTTCCTGAAGAATGCATGCATCGTCATTATTGAGTAGCAATACCGCAGGTAGTGTCAATGGACTGATTGACCTCAACCCGCGTTTGACTATTTTCGAGGAGAATCCTGCACGCTTAGCCGCGCGAACAAATAGCTTAGGGGTTAACTTGCTATTTTCTACCGGCAGCCCATCTCTTAACGCTTGGGCAGACAAAGGACGGTGATTTTGTTGAGTTAAATGCATTAAGCATTTCAATAAAGGATCTTCTATTACGTCCATTTCCTTGACCATTCTATATTTTTATACATACTATCAGGCAACCTATCCTGCTACAGACGAGTTACAACCATGTTATATGCGACACGCAACACCGAAGGAAAAATCATCGGGATTTCTGACGTCCCTTCCAGCACCGCTGAAGCTATTGATAAAACTCATCCCGACGTGAGGGCCTTTTTCTCAGCCCATAATGCAGATTTTTCGCCAGACTCTTTTCTTGACGAATCAGACATTACCATCGCCCGTATACTAGACGATTTAGTCGATTTATTGGTGCAAAAAAACCTAATTATGTTCACTGAATTACCGAGTGAGGCACAGAAAAAGCTACTTTCACGACGTGTGGTTCGCTCTCTCATTCAAAATGATAAAAATAGCCAAGAAAAATCTAATAATAATTTTTCTTCATTTTTATCAGATGAAGACCAACTCTTATAACTAGTATAGCTGGTTGCCTAAGCTGGTCAAACTTACTGTTAAGTTATCTTAACCAAAGGATGATTTCATAAAAACTGATTTGATTTTATGAAATTTTCCGTCGATTATCAGATAGTCAAAAAAAACCAAACAGCCCTCAGAGCAAACTCACTAAAACTTGGTCATTTTTTTGTAGTGTTTAGGCTTTACACATATTATCGAACGATTAACAACTTCCTTAAAATATCATATTTATGTCGCCATATATAGACAATACGTTTGCTAATCATAATTTTTTATTTAGCTATATCATATTCTTATATCTTTTACGAAACTAATCCACATGCAAAAAAACCCGCTAATGCGGGTCTTTATTATCTAGTTTTCCAGTAGGTTTCTACCTTTGGAGGCCGCTATCCGCATCCTCAAGGCATTTAACTTAATGAAGCCCTCTGCATCTTTTTGATTATAAGAACCGGCATCATCTTCCATCGTCGCAATCGCCTCGTCAAACAAACTATTATCTGATCTGCGGCCAACCACACTAATATTACCCTTATAAAGTTTAATACGCACGTCACCACTGACGTTACGCTGGCTATAGTCTATAGATTGTTGCAGCATTTTTCGCTCTTCTGACCACCAGAATCCGTTGTAAATTAGCTTGGCATAACGAGGCATCATTTCATCTTTAAGATGGGCAGCTTCACGATCCAGAGTAATAGACTCTATCGCTCTGTGCCCTTTTAGCATAATACTGCCACCTGGTGTTTCGTAACAGCCACGCGCCTTCATGCCAACAAAGCGATTTTCTACAATATCCAACCTACCAACACCGTTTTCGCCACCAATTTTATTTAGCGTTTCCAACACCGTTGCAGGAGTCATCGCTTCACCATCAAT
Source organism: Osedax symbiont Rs1 (assembly GCA_000416275.1). GTDB lineage: Bacteria > Pseudomonadota > Gammaproteobacteria > Pseudomonadales > Balneatricaceae > Rs1. The sequence continues at coordinate 64,804 of ASZJ01000160.1, read as the reverse complement.
GGCCACAATATCCCCTTTTTCATAGCTGAGCTCAATATAGCGCGCTGTATCGGGAGCCGCTTCAGGCGAGACAGACCATCTCCACATCTCCTCTTCAGCTTCGACCCAAGGATCTTCTAAGATCCCTGACTCATAGGATATGTGCAGTAAATTAGCATCCATTGAATAGGGAGATTTAGTTTTATTTTTTGCATAGTCAACTGCTATACCATGCTCTTCACAGTAAGCCATCAAAGATTCACGCGAACTTAGATCCCACTCACGCCAAGGGGAGATAATCTCCACCCCAGGTTTTAATGCATATGCTCCAAGCTCAAAACGTACTTGATCATTGCCCTTACCTGTTGCTCCATGAGAAATCGCATCGGCACCAGTCTCATTGGCAATTTCAATTAGGCGCTTTGATATCAACGGCCGAGCAATTGCAGTCCCAAGTAAGTATTCACCTTCATAGACAGTATTGGCGCGAAACATTGGAAAGACGAAATCGCGAACAAATTCTTCGCGCAAATCATCAATATAAATTTCCTTCACTCCTAAAGCTTCAGCTTTAGCGCGCGCGGGCTCAACTTCTTCACCCTGCCCCAAATCTGCAGTAAAAGTAACTACTTCACAATTATAAGTTTCTTGTAACCAACGGACGATAACTGATGTATCTAAACCGCCAGAATACGCAAGGACAACTTTTTTAATATCGGACATCTCTCATGCTCCATACACAAAAAAACCTGACACATATCAGGCTAACGTTATTAATATGAGCGATAGTATATAGAGGAGACCTCAGCATAACTACCACGCTCGGAAATACAATGTTAAAAACCAGCTCAGTTTGCTCATTTGTAACTAGCTCCCATCCAGAAACGATGAGCTACTACGACAGCTCCACTAATCCAATCTAATCACCACTAGCTATAGTTATTTGGAACAATACACTGACTCGCTTTTTACCGCTGTTGATTAAAATTCTTCAGGTCAGCTTCAGCTGCATCTACGCTTGGATGGGCCGATCTTATTTCTGCGCCTCACATTAGAGAGTTCGAGCAAGTTATTAATGGCCCACTAACGCGCTAAATAACACTTAACGACCCATGCAACCAACCTATACCACTACTAAAACTCACTCTTTATCCAAGCGGATAGTTACTCGCCTATTACGCGCTCTATTGGTTTTCGAGGTATTGGGAACAACCGGATATCGCTCACCATGATAGCGCGTCGTAATCATCGATTTATCCACTCCTAACGATACTAAGTAGCGGGTAACTTCTTCGGCACGCTGCTTAGATAAATCACGATTTAACAGGCGTCGACCACCACTGTCAGAGTGCCCATCTATATAAATGGCACTGACACTTTTATCCTCTTGCACGTAAAAAGCAATTAACTCTAAACGCTCCCGAGTTGCATCCGACAAAGTCCAGCCCGCTGGCGGGAACAACACTGCAGTACGCGCAACTTGTCGGTAGTTAGCAGGCAGCAAACCGGCGACACATTTTATATAATCATTATAAGCCGCTTTAAAGTTAGCGGCAGAAAGAGCCACCCTCAATTGATCTTCTGAGTTCATCCAGCGATCAACAGTAAACGTTGGCGACATCCCTTTATACAGCGCAACCAACATTTGACCGGCATACACTGCGTTGGTTTTCAATACTCTGCCCGCCTCCAAGTAACCGATCAATGAAGTAGGCATTCCAGGCTGCCATGGTGAGGCCTCAACCACCAATGTCGCCTTCCTCTTAATAGCTAACCGCTGCGTGGGTTTGAGCGTAAATAGTGGTTCAACACCCGCCTCATGTAAAAATTCACCAATACCAAACGCGGGGATATCTTGCGACAGCTTGCATTCAAATTTGGACGATTCTAGCACCCATTTGGACTCATCGATTGACGCACGAAAAGTCACCGCCTGCACTAAGCCTGTCGTCACACACAGCACTAAACTAAAAATCAGTTTAACTTTTGCTAGCATTTTTTATATCCACTATTAAGAGGTTGCAGACTTGCATATAAAATCTTAAATGGCAAACCCATTTCGACAACTCATCCAGCACCTTCAAACAAATCAGCAATAACAATTATGCCTAGATTTACTGGTAGTCGAGAACCATATCCCAGCCACCTAAATCTTTCCACCGATTGACAATAGAACAAAATAAATCCGCGGTTTTTTCGGTGTCATATAAAGCTGAATGAGCTTTTTTCCCATCGAAGGGAATACCGGCGACTTCGCAACCTTTGGCCAACACCGTCTGGCCGTATGCCAAACCTGACAAAGTCGCTGTATCAAACGTCGAAAAAGGATGGAAAGGATTACGCTTTAAATCACAACGCTCGGCAGCTTCCATGACAAATCCATGATCAAAAGAGGCATTGTGTCCGACTAAAATAGCCCGCTTACAACCGTGGGCTTTGACCGCTTTGCGCACCTCTTTAAAAATCATTTCCATCGCCGCTAACTCGGCAATCGCACCCCGCTCAGGATCTTCAGGGTCAATACCGGTAAAATCCAGTGCCGACTGTTCCAAATTCGCTCCGGCAAAAGGCTCTACATGCGCTTCGAAACTCTGATCTATAATCAGATAACCTTGATCATCCATCGTCAAAGTAACCGCTGCTATTTCTAGCAAAGCGTCAGTCCTACAATTAAAGCCAGCCGTTTCAACGTCGATTACTACGGGTAAATAGCCCCTAAACCGTTCTTTCATTAACTGTGTAATACTACTATTAGCCAATAGATTTCCTTAACCATACAAAATGTATGCATTTATAATTTCAGAGTATTCTAACAGCGCCACCGACAAAAGCATCTAGATTCTGTTTTTATCGACAAAATTGCCTTGCTCAGCAGCCAAATCTAGACTCAATTTCCCATAGACGAAAAAAAACCTAGACTAAGCTAGGCTTTTATTGCTGTTAGTCACTTACACGAACCAGCAACTTTAAAAGCAATTACAGCTTATCAGATTCAGCTGATAGGTATGCAGCAACGCCATCAGGCGACGCATCCATTCCCTTATCACCTTTGCTCCAACCTGCAGGGCAAACTTCTCCATGCTCTTCATGATGCTGCAGCGCTTCAAACAGACGAATCAATTCGTCCATGTTGCGTCCCAATGGCAAATCGTTTACGATTTGCGAGCGAACATTTCCATTTTTATCAATGATGAACGCACCACGAAAAGCCACACCGCCGTCACTTTCAACATCATATGCTTTGCAGATTTCATGTGTCATATCAGCAACTAGAGTATATTTAACTTGACCAATACCGCCATTTTCTACAGCGGTGTTACGCCATGCATTGTGGGTGAAATGAGAATCGATAGAAACACCAATAACCTCAACATCTAAAGCTTTGAAAGCTTCAACACGGTGATCTAATGCAATTAGCTCTGACGGGCAGACAAACGTAAAATCAAGCGGATAGAAAAATACTAGCGCGTACTTTCCCTTGGTTGCCGCTGAAAAACTATAGTCATCAACAATCTGACCATCGCCAAGCACTGCTGCTGCAGTGAAATTTGGTGCTTTTTTACCTACTAATACGCCCATTGTAACTCTCCATTATTTTCTATTATTTTTTCAAATTGATACTTAATGCTGAATAGCACTTGAAGCCACGAGTTCAGAGTGTGGTTATTGCTATCCATTATAAAAGTCCGGTATTACTCGCTAGCTTCTTCTTTGGCTGCCGCTTCGGCCGCCGCCGCAGAAACCATTTCTTTTAAATCGCCGCTCTCAGCTAGTTCGCAGACAATATCACAACCGCCAACTAACTCGCCATTAATCCACAATTGTGGAAAAGTTGGCCAATTGGCAATTTTTGGCAATTCTGTTCTAATATCTTGATTTTCCAAGATATTAATAAATGCGAATCGCTCATCACAAGCCATCAGCGCCTCTACTGTTCTAGACGAAAAACCACATTGCGGAAAACGCGGTGTACCTTTCATATACAATAAGATAGCGTTGTTTTCGATTTGATCTTTAATAGTTTCAGCGACACTCATATTTGATTCTCTCATACTACCCAATGGTAATTAACTCGATTTTGATCGGCGAATCTTAGCACATACCTGACTAATTTACTCGGATTTATTAACCGTTCAAAACAACAATAAAAGCAGCGTTTTAAGCCAGTCTTTATCCATACGAAGACCCAATCAGCCGCGGTTAAGAACGGTTCTCACTACTGGGATTTTAGGGCCTTCTTTATATCTAAAACCGTATTGTTTCATGTGTATCAGCAATTAACGCTCACAGAGCAAGCTTAAATCCGAGAGCAGCGATTTATGCGCTGATTTTACCGATTTACAAAATGGCCTTGGCAAATAACTGGCCTCGTGGAATTTTTAATGTTATAAAATGGCGAATGTAATTGTCATATTCCAAAACATTATCCCGCCATACTCTTCGCTTACCTCAATGCATGCTCAAACCCACATTGATAAATGAGCTTTTGCTATTGGCCGCTATTATTAGAAACTGCTATGAAAAACATCAGACACTTTTTAACGTTGCTCGATTTATCACAAGCTGAATTCCACCAAATAATCCACAGGGCCATTGAGTTAAAATCAATGCGCAATAGAGGTGAAAATTTCGCTCCCTTCCCCAATAAAGTATTGGGCATGATTTTCGAGAAGTCCTCTACTCGAACGCGGGTCTCTTTTGAAGCGGGAATGGCGCAGTTTGGTGGACACGCAATGTTTTTATCATCGCGAGACACCCAATTAGGTCGCGGCGAACCTATTCAAGACTCAGCTAAAGTAATTTCCAGCATGCTCGATATAGTCATGATCAGAACCTTTTCCCACAGCATTGTCGAAGATTTTGCCAAACATTCAAGCGTTCCTGTTATCAATGCTTTAACCGATGATTATCATCCATGCCAACTGTTAGCGGACATGCAGACCTACTGGGAACACCGCGGCGATATTCAGGGAAAAACCGTCACTTGGGTCGGCGATGGCAACAACATGTGCCATTCATACATCAATGCAGCCAAAGTACTAGATTTCAAACTTAACATTGCCTGCCCAGCTGGATATGACCCCAGCCCCGAATTAGTTGCTAAAAATTCCGATAGAGTCACCATTTTTCGAGATATAAAAGACGCGGTACACAACAGTGATTTAATTGTCACCGATGTATGGGCATCTATGGGCCAAGAGCAAGAACAACTCGCTAGAGAGAAAAGCTTTGCAGACTACCAGGTTAACCCCGAAATAATGCACTTGGCCAATAAAGAAGCTTTATTCATGCACTGCCTACCAGCGCACAGAGGCGAAGAAATCAGTGACGATATGCTGGACAACCCCAGCAGCGTGGTATTTGAAGAAGCAGAAAATCGACTGCACGCACAGAAGGCACTGATGGAGTTTTTACTCAACGCCAGCCAATAACCCCACCGAGTCAGGATAGCGGATATAACCAGACATCCAGTATGTCCGCACCCTCAAACAGCTTGCCTCTATAATTGAGGCAAGCCCTCTAAACTTAATCGCTTACATGATCCTATTAAATCGATCAGGTCGCTGTAGATAATAGCTATATCCAAACATCGAGGTGCCTAATTCTAAGACACTAAAAGTCGCTAACTCTTAATTAATTTTCTCTTTTGTAGTAATTCACGCTAAAATACGCTCTTTAGCTTAGATTTTCACGTTACGTGTTCCCTATACGGACTAAAATATGATTGAGTTTAGACATTTAAAAACCCTTACCGCGCTTCGTGATTCAGGCTCTCTAGTTGAAGCGGCGGAGCGCATTCATCTCACTCAATCAGCATTATCTCATCAAATAAAAGATTTAGAAGACCGATTAAACTGCTCGCTTTTCATCCGAAAAACCAAACCTATTAGCTTTACCGCAGCCGGAAGGCGAATTTTAGCGCTAGCCGATAGCATATTGCCGATGATTAAAAATACCGAGCGCGAAATAGTCCGCTTAGCTTGCGGTGAAGCCGGTAGACTTAACATCAGTATTGATTGCCACAGTTGTTTTGAATGGTTGATGCCGACGATTGATTGCTTTAGAAAAAACTGGCCTGAAATAGAAATGGATTTGGCCAATGGTTTTACTTTTGCCCCTATTCCCGCCCTCGCTAAGGGCGATATTGACTTAGTGATAACATCTGACCCGGTTCCCAGAACAGGTATTTTCTACATTCCACTGTTTAGCTACGAATCACTCATTGCCATGAGTGACAACCATCCACTAGCCAATAAAAAATTCATAGAACCAGCCGATTTCACTACCGAAACATTGATCACCTACCCGGTAAACCAGGATCGCTTAGATATTTTTACGCGCTTTTTAGACCCTGCAGGTATACAGCCAAAAGAAGTGCGCACTGCAGATTTAACCTTAATGATGGTACAGCTAGTGGCAAGCGGCAGAGGTTTGGCAGCGCTGCCAAACTGGGCAATTGATGACTATTTAAAAAAAGGATATATCACTGGCCTACCTATCGGAGAACGTGGTCAATGGTGTACTTTGTATGCAGCTATTAGAGACGAGCAAAAAAACGCTGAGTTTATGATCGATTTTTTGGACACGGCAAAAGAAGTGTCTTTCGCCAATCTAGCCGCTATAAAGTCAGCCTGATCAGTGCCCTAAAAGCCACTTCATGCTAAAGATAAAAAACCAACATAATTTCACAACTAAATACCTCCAGCCTCTTGTTTATCATTGTTGATCCCTTAAAATGTCCGATCATATTTAATAATGAGCAGTAAAAGTGCCTCATAGCTGAGCAGTTTTTTATAACTACTCAGTTATACACTAATACAATGCACACACTTGGCGAAATATAATGGAAATCTGGACACCTCAAAGCTGGCGCAAAAAACCGATCCTACAACAGCCTAATTACCCGGATGCTGAGCAGGTACGCATAGCTGAGCAGCAACTTGCAAAAATGCCACCATTAGTTTTTGCCGGTGAAATTAGAGGGCTACATCGCCAGCTAGCAGACGTCGCTGAAGGTAAAGCATTTCTGCTACAAGGCGGAGATTGCGCTGAGACTTTTGCCGAGTTTAACGCCAACAAAATACGTGACACCTTTCAAGTACTACTGCAAATGGCTGTAGTCATGACCTTTGCCGGTGGCTGCCCAGTGGTAAAAATAGGTAGGATGGCCGGTCAATTTGCCAAGCCACGCTCCAGTGACTTAGAGACCATTGGCGATCAATCACTGCCTAGCTACCGCGGCGATATAATCAACGGTAACGAGTTCACCGCTCAAGCTCGGATACCCGACCCTGAACGGATGATTAAAGCTTATCACCAGTCTTCATCTACTTTAAATTTACTGCGCGCCTTTGCTCAGGGCGGCTTCGCTGATTTGCACAAAGTACACAGCTGGAATTTAGGTTTTGTTAATAAAAGCCCGCAGGGCGAACGCTACTTAAATCTATCCAATCAAATCAATCAGGCACTCAAGTTCATGGAGGCCTGCGGTATTGATTCAGTGACCACACCACAGATTAGATCAACGACTCTCTATACCTCCCACGAATCACTTCTGCTGGGTTACGAAGAAGCTCTAACCCGCAGGGATAGCTTTACCAATGATTGGTATAACTGTTCTGCACACATGATTTGGATAGGTGATAGAACCCGTCAACCGGACCATGCCCATGTAGAGTTTTTACGCGGGGTTAAAAATCCGATTGGCATTAAAGTAGGCCCTTCAACGTCTGAAGAAGACCTCATTGAGTTGTTAGATATATTAAACCCTGAAAACTTACCGGGTAGAATTACTTTAATTGCCAGAATGGGTGCCGAAAAAATTACTGAAAAACTGCCGCCGTTAGTCAGATTAATTAAACGTGAAGGACGTAGCGTCGTCTGGAGTTCCGATCCAATGCACGGCAACACTATCACGGCATCAAGTGGTTATAAAACTCGCAGCGTAGACGCCATTCTTAAAGAAATCAAAGGTTTCTTCCACGTGCACAAAGCCGAGGGAACACATGCCGGCGGAGTACATTTAGAGATGACAGGACACAACGTCACCGAGTGTATTGGCGGTGCTTATCAGATTACTGAGGAGGGCTTAGCCGCTAGGTACGATACTTTCTGCGACCCGCGCTTAAATGGCGAACAAGCGCTAGAACTGGCTTTCTTAATTGCCGAAACATTAAAATCAGCGAAGCAGTAGTCAACCAATGATGCGTCATCAGAAAATCTCAGCCACCTTGCGATTAGTCACTGCTCAAATGCAACGTCAGGGCTTATGGCAAGACCAGCCACCAGCGACTGAAAAGCTATCCAGCAAATTACCTTTTTGTGTCGATAGCTTAACCTTTGTCGAGTGGCTGCAATGGGTGATGTTCCCAAAACTAGTGGCGGTCATCGAAACCCGAGCAAAGCTACCGGCAGCCAGCAATATGGCCGTCATGGCTGAGCAGGCGTTTAAAACCGAAAGTGCGGAGACCGACGCTTTACTCAGCCTGATCACTCAGCTGGATAAAGATTTAACCTTATAACCGGCCCTTTTTAATTCCCTAACACTAAATTTTGAGAATACTATGTCATCACTAGACTCCCTAACTGAGCTGCTGCAAGAGAGCGGTGTTTCATTTCGTATTTATGACATGGGTCGGCAAATAAAAAACATCAGCCCGCTAGACTTTTTACAAATAGAAAAAGGCCTCTGCATTTATCCCGATCCCTATTTGCGTCAAGCTTGGTTGGCGCTAATGATTTGGAACCCGAAAAACAGCAGCCAAAATGTGGTCTGGTTTCTAAAGTTTCCCTTGGATGAACAGGGATATTTAGTGCAGTCAGTCAGAGATGATTTCATCAATCGACTCATGCTCAATATCAATCAAATGCTAGACTCAGCAGAACTTGCCAACGCCGAAGATGCACTGCGAGACAACCCTTTTTCCTTTACCCCCGATCAAGAAAAAATGGCGGCATTTCATGCTATCACTTTAAAAGAAACCACTGCTGAGCACTCTCAATACTACCCGCTGTGCCAAGCCTACTTTCACGGCACGAGAGGCTGGGATAACTGGCAGGATCTGGGGATACAGGGGATTGCTGAAGTAGCGATTTATATCGACAGCAATCAGCAGCAAATCATTGAACATTTTGCGCACTTCCAAAGCCCACCTTTGATCGCCCTTTGCCACGCGCTAGAAAATGTCGTGATCAGCGCGGCGCTGGCAACAAAAATAGCCGCCAAACTGCAGCATAGTTTAGGGCAACAAGAGGTCGATATTGGCCTCTGCTGCGCCCTATTAAGAGCCATGCACGCAGCCCCCAATGCTGAAACCCAGCAATGGGCTATCCAGCAAGTACTCGATTCAAAAGTGTCGAATTCAGCGGAGCTACTAAGTACCATCGCGATAAAATTATCGACCCAACTTAGCGAGCAAAAAACGCTGGCACTTTTTCTAGAGGTACTTTCAGGCAGTGAAGCTGGGCAACATGGTTTCTCCAAAATTCTGGCTGATTTGATGTTTCAGGAAAACTTGCGAGAAAGTATTTTCGCCGCTTTTAGAAACCCGACCCGTAGCAATCAGCTGATTGTAGCTATCGGTCAAATGTTTGGCGGAAAGTTTTAAACTAAAATAAGATATGGCGAAGGGCTGCTAAGTCATCCAAAAGGCCGCACTTTGCCGACGGCGAGGCGCGCAGATCCCAACCACCAATAAGTGGTTGGGTGGCGATCCTAGTTACTGCAATCCAAAACAACTCTTAAACTATTCTTAAGGGCTCTTAACTGCTACTTATCCATTTCTGCGTTAAGTGCATCTTCAATTTCTTGTTCCGATAAAGTATCAAGTTGCTCCGTCCACTTTAGATCAATCGCCTGCATCGTTGAATCGTGCTCCTTGCGCAATTGACGTCTAAGTTTAGCGGCGACATACCTCGCCTTAGTCGTCGGACTATCTAACAGCAATTTCGGAATTTCAACGGGTCGCCCGTCACTACCTACCGCTACCATGGTGAAATAGCAGCTATTGGTGTGTCGAGTTTCCCTAGAGTGAATGTCTTCGGCGATCGCTTTGATCCCCACTTCCATTGTCGATCGCCCCACGTAGTTTACCTGCGCATAAAAGGTTACTAACTCCCCCACCTTAACCGGTTGTTTAAATTTTACTTGGTCTACAGACAGCGTTACCGCATAGTGATGGCTATAGTGAGTAGCGCAAGCGTAGGCGACTTGATCTAACATTCTAAGAATTGATCCACCGTGCACATTACCACTAAAATTTGCCATATCCGGGGTCATTAACATGGTCATGACTAAAGGCTCAGCCAATTGTAACTCTCTTGGTTTTTTGTCCATTCTAACCTCACTATTATAATTATTTTTACTGCTCCATAATCCTTTGCACAAGTCCCGCACTTCCCGGTACGCCAAGGGCGTGTGTGACTTGTGCAGAGGCTCCTTAGGAGCCGATCGGTCTTAGCACTAATCTACTAAGAGAGCTCTGCATAACTTACCCAGAGGGTATGATAACTGCGCTCGGTAATACGGCGTTAAAAACCGGCTCAACATGCTCATTTACACCAGTAATACCCATACAGAGGGGCACACTGTACCCAAAGTGAGGGGCATACTATACCCAAAGATAGGGGCACACTGATTCCGCTATCTCGCCGTTTTTTGCCTTGTCTACCTTCGCTCGCAACGTTATGCATAGGTCTCACTAAGTTAAACCTGAATCAGTGACTTCACTGCACCACATAGCGCAAGCTCTTGATTCTACAGCGATTAGAAAAATTCCCGCTGAACCTACGGGTGCAGCTAAGATTTTTCAATTCCACCGTAAAACCAATATCTTACACTCTGTATTCACTTTGAAGTCACGGATTCAGGTTAAATTAAGTAGCAGCCGCAACACAAGCAATGCTGATCTAAGTAGGACTGTCGTTAATCTAAGCATAGCCGCTTTCAGCTCACCCATACTACATATAGCTCAAATATCATGATAATCATAAGGTTATTTTTAACAACTAGTCATTTTAGAAGCATCAATGCTGTTTTAAATACTCCCAATTAAGCTATTTTTTCAAAAAAACCATATATGAACATTTTTTCATATTTAAAGAACTCCTTAATAATGGTAGTTTCTAGCTACAAGAATCGATAATAACAAAACAAATATGCACTTTAGTTCATATAATAAAAATCAGGTGAGTTTATGGATGCTACATCCGTGAGAGCGAGCGAAACAACCCAAGCCATTATTGCGCAGTTAAAAGATAAACCCGGTGCTTTACTACCTATTTTGCACCAAGTCCAACATCAGTTTGGCTACATTCCGGCAAATACCATTCCCATGATAGCCGATGCTATGCAGCAAACCGCTGCAGAAATTCATGGCGTGATCAGCTTTTATCGGCATTTTCATACCACTCAAGCAGGCAGCCACAGAGTCGAAATTTGCCGGGCTGAAGCCTGCCAAGCTAGAGGTGGCAGACAACTTGAAAGCCATGCGAAACAATCTCTAGACATTGACTACCACCAAACCACCACCGATCGAAATATCACCTTAGACCCCGTTTACTGCCTGGGCAACTGTGCATGCGGACCGAACATTCGAGTCGGTGATAAAATTATTGGTCGCGTCAGTAGCGAAAAATTTGACCGTATCGTCAAAGATCTCAGCACTGCCACTGTGCAAATTCAATAGGTGATCAATATGCAACGTACAATTTATGTTCCAAGAGATACCACTACGCTCTCGTTAGACGGCGAGCAAGTGGCGACTAATATCAGTAAAGATGCAGCGCGAAGCAATCAAGCAGTCACTTTGATCCGCAATGGATCGCGTGGCATGTTTTGGCTTGAGCCGCTAGTCGAAGTAGCGACTGACCAGGGCCGTGTCGCCTATGGTCCAGTTACCCCTGAAGATGTTGAAAGCTTATTTGCCGCGGATTTTTCCAATCCAAGTTTTGCTCAGCAAAGCGCCCAACAACACCCGCTTTATTTAGGTTTAACCGAAGAGATCCCCTATCTTAAAAAACAGCAGCGTTTAAGCTTTGCCAGAGCGGGAATAATAGATCCGGTCAACATCGATGACTATATTGCCCATGCTGGCTTTAAAGGTTTGGCCAAGGCAATGCAGCTAAACGCTCAGGGGATTGTCGATGAGATTAGCGCTTCAGGTTTGCGGGGCCGCGGCGGAGCTGCGTTTCCAACCGGCATTAAGTGGCAGACTGCTTTAAATTGCCCCGTGCAACAAAAATACATTGTCTGCAATGCTGACGAGGGCGACTCCGGTACTTTCGCCGATCGCTTGTTAATGGAAGCCGATCCCTTAATGCTAGTTGAGGGCATGATCATTGCCGGCTTAGCAGTGGGCGCTGACCAAGGGTATATTTACTTGCGCTCCGAATACCCACAGGCTCTGCTGATCCTCAATGAAGCGATTGCCAATGCCTACGCCAGGAATTTCTTGGGGGAAAACATCTGTGGCTCACAGCGCAGTTTTAACCTCGAAGTACGTCTAGGGGCTGGAGCCTACATCTGCGGTGAAGAAACATCATTGCTCGAGAGCTTAGAAGGCAAGCGCGGTCTGGTTAGATCTAAGCCACCACTGCCGGCGATAGCGGGCTTATTTGGTCAACCTACCGTCGTCAACAATGTACTTTCGCTCGCCGCTGTAGCGCATATTCTAGCGGATGGTGCCACTCTTTATGCTAACTATGGGATGGGTAAATCTAAAGGTACCCTGCCCTTTCAAATTGCCGGCAACGTCAAGCGCGGCGGTCTTGTAGAGTTAGCTTTTGGTACTACCTTAAGAGATTTACTAGATGATTTTGCACAGGGCACCGCCTCCAACAGACCGATGCATAGCATTCAAGTGGGTGGGCCTTTAGGGGCTTATTTAACACCGCAGCAATGGGATACTCCACTGGATTATGAATCTTTTGCTGCGATCGGTGCAGTGCTTGGCCACGGTGGCATAGTGGTATTTGATGATAAGGTAGACCTCGCAGAACAGGCGAGCTTCTCGATGGAATTTTGTGCCGAGGAATCCTGTGGTAAATGTACCCCCTGCCGAATCGGCTCAGTGCGCGGCACTGAAGTCATAGAAAAAATTCGCAACGGTGAAAATGTAGCTGACAATTTAGTGCTCTTAGATGACCTGTGCGAAACGATGATAGATATGTCTCTCTGTGCGATGGGTGGCATGACGCCTTTCCCAGTACAAAGTGCCATCAAAGCTTATCGAGCTCAACTGCTTACCAACCACCAGTCTGAGCCCCATCTATCAATCGATCAACATTCAGCAGAGAGGGCGTAAAATGTTAGAATATTTTCAGCCGAGTAAAGACTTGGGAACACCCGCCATATTATCTGAAATAATGATAAGCATCGACATAGATGGCGTTGCCATCAGCGTCCCTGAAGGGACTTCAGTAATGCGCGCGGCCGCACTACACGACATTAATATTCCAAAATTATGTGCCACTGACAGCCTTGAGCCCTTCGGCTCCTGTCGTCTATGTGCGGTACAAATCGAAGGTCGGCGCGGCTATCCCGCCTCTTGCACCACACCTGTTGTAGAGGGTATGCAAGTCACTACCCAAACGGAAAAACTGGCTAAATTGCGCCGCAATGTAATGGAGTTATATATATCTGATCATCCATTAGATTGCCTGACCTGCCCGGCGAACGGTGACTGTGAGTTACAGGACATGGCCGGCGCCGTCGGTTTACGTGAAGTACGCTACGGATTTAGTGGCGAGAACCACTTACAGGTAGAGCAAGACCATTCGAACCCTTACTTTAGCTTCGACCCCAGCAAGTGCATCGTCTGCTCTCGCTGTGTTCGCGCCTGTGAAGAAGTGCAAGGTACTTTCGCCTTAACCATTGACGGCCGCGGTTTTGACTCCAAGGTAGTCGCGGGGCAAGATCAAGATTTTATCGATTCTGATTGCGTCTCTTGTGGCGCCTGCGTACAAGCTTGTCCTACTTCTACTTTGATGGAAAAAAATGTTATCGATCAAGGTCAGCCTGAACACTCCATTGTCACCACTTGCGCATACTGTGGTGTCGGCTGTTCTTTTGAAGCGCAAATGAAAGGCGATCAGGTAATTCGCATGGTTCCCTACAAAGGTGGCGAAGCTAACCAAGGTCACTCTTGCGTTAAGGGCCGCTTTGCCTTTGGCTACGCCACGCATGGCGATCGGATCAAAGAGCCGATGATTCGCGACAGTATCGACCAACCGTGGCGCGTGGTCAGCTGGCAGCAAGCCTTTGATTTTGCCGCCGCTAAAATTCATAAAATTCAAGCCGAATACGGCCGCGAAAGTGTCGGCGGCATCACCTCTTCGCGCTGCACGAACGAAGAAACCTTTTTAGTGCAAAAGCTGATTCGCACCGCCTTCGGCAATAACAATACCGATACTTGTGCCCGTGTTTGTCACAGCCCAACCGGTTTCGGGTTAAAAACCACCCTTGGCGAATCTGCAGGTACGCAAACCTTCGAGTCAATAAGAAAAGCCGACAGCATTGTGGTGATTGGTGCCAATCCTACCGATGCACACCCGGTGTTTGGCTCCTTGATGCGCCGTCGATTACGCGAGGGCGCTAGCCTAGTGGTTATTGATCCGCGCAACATTGACCTGTTAAAAACCCCACACTTAAAAGAGGCGATTCATTTGCAGCTGCGACCCGGCACCAATGTCGCTTTGATTAATGCTTTAGCCCACGTGATTATCACTGAAAATCTACAGGACGATGCCTTCATTGCCGAGCGCTGTGCCACTGAGGCATTTAGCGATTGGCGAGCTTTCATCAGTGAAGAGCGTCACTCACCTGAATCCTCTGAAACCATCACTGGCGTAGACCCGATACTAGTACGCAAAGCCGCTAAGTCTTATGCGACTGCCGCTAATGGTGCGATTTTCTACGGACTGGGAGTCACTGAGCACTCGCAGGGCTCCACCATGGTAATGGGGATCGCCAACCTAGCACTGGCCACCGGCAACTTAGGCCGCGAGGGCGTGGGAGTAAATCCATTACGTGGTCAGAATAATGTTCAGGGATCTTGTGATATGGGTTCTTTCCCGCACGAGCTACCAGGCTATCAACATGTGGGAGTTAAAGCGGTACGGGATAAGTTTGAAGCGGCTTGGAATGTTAAAATTGATCACGAACCTGGACTGCGTATTCCCAACATGTTCGATGCTGCGATTTCCGGTAAATTTAAAGGTATGTATGTGCAGGGGGAAGACATCGCACAATCTGACCCTAATACCCACCACGTAGAAAAAGCACTCAAATCTTTAGATTGCCTAATCGTGCAAGATATTTTCTTAAACGAAACCGCTAAATTTGCTCACGTATTACTACCAGGTTCAACCTTCTTAGAAAAAGACGGCACTTTTACCAATGCCGAGCGCCGAATAAATAGAGTCCGTAAAGTCATGCCGCCTTTGGCAGGTCTCGCCGACTGGGAAGTAACTTTAGGCTTAGCCAAAGCTCTCGGCTATGAAATGAACTACAGTCACCCCAGTGAAATAATGGACGAAATAGCCATGCTAACCCCCACTTTTGCCGGGGTAAGTTATGATAAACTGGAAAAACTGGGCAGTATTCAGTGGCCGTGCAACGAGCAGTCCCCAGAGGGAACCCCGACCATGCACGTGGTGGACTTCCCCATTGGCAAGGGAAACTTTGCAATCACTGAGTTCATCGCGACTCAAGAGCGCAGTAGCAAGCGTTTACCGCTACTGCTAACTACCGGCCGAATTTTATCCCAGTACAATGTTGGCGCACAGACCAGACGTACTGAGAATATGGCCTGGCACGCTGAGGACGTACTCGAGATCCACCCGCACGATGCACAGGAGCGCGGGGTCGCCGACGGAGATTGGCTCGGCATCACCAGCCGCGCCGGCAACACAGTACTGCGTGCTAAGGTAAGTTCTAGAATGCAGCCCGGAGTGGTCTATACGACCTTTCATCATCCAGGCAGTGGTGCGAATGTGATCACCACAGACAATTCAGATTGGGCGACAAATTGTCCTGAATACAAAGTAACAGCAGTGCAAGTTGAAAAGGTTTCCCAACCCTCCATTTGGCAAAAAGAGTTCCAGAAATTTGATAAAAAGCAAAAGAAATTTTTACCCACAGAGTCTGCAATCGAAAGTTTGTAAGGATTATTTAACATGATGCATACCAGTGGTGTTAATCAAAACACCGGGTATCTAACCGTAAAAACCCAACAGTGGCGCAATCAGGTCTTGCAGTCACGGGATGATCAGGTGGTTGAGGAAACACCCGTTGCCTTAGTGTACAACGGGATAAGTCATGCGGTAATGATGACAACCCCCTGTGATTTAGAGGACTTTGCCATTGGCTTCAGCACCACCGAAGGCATCATTGATGATTTATCACAAATTTATGATATAGAGGTGACAGAACATCCGAAGGGCTTTGAAATTTCACTGAGAATTAGCAGTGAGCGTATGCAGACCCTGAAAAGCTATAAACGCAATATGACTGGTAATAGCGGCTGTGGCCTGTGTGGCGTTGATTCTCTAGACGCGGCAATTCGCCCCGGAAGAAAGGTCAAAAAAACACAGTTACCTAGCGCAGCAGCGATCCAAAAAGCAGTCAATTCGCTAGCATCGTGGCAGCACATTCAACAGCAAACTGGCGCCTGCCACGCAGCTGTTTGGTGTGATGCACAAGGTGATAAAGTTCTACTGCGCGAAGATGTTGGCCGGCACAATGCATTTGATAAACTAATTGGCGCCATGCTTACAGCCCAGCAAGGTACGGACGATGGCTTTGCATTAATTTCTAGTCGGGCAAGTTACGAAATGGTGCACAAAGCCAGCTTCTTACAGTGTGCAAATTTAGTGGCTGTTTCAGCTCCCACTTCATTAGCCATTGCACAGGCTAGGCAACTCAACATCAATTTAGTCGGCTTTGCTCGCAGTGGAAAATACAATATTTACCACTGCTCCACAAATTAACACTGAAAATAGATGAGAATATAATGAGAACAGCAGAACAACAACTTATTCACATGGTGAATCAAATCTCTGAAAACAACCAGCACGGTGGCTTTGATAAAGCCGCTGAAATCACCAGCGTACACTTACAAAAGTTTTGGGCACGCTCGATGAAAAAAGACATCGTTGCCTACTTAGCGAGTGATGGCACAGAGCTCTCTGAAATATCAAAAGCGGCGGTAAAGCAACTCTAAGAGACCTTTGCATAACTTACCCAGAGGGTATGATAACTGCGCTCGGTAATACGGCGTTAAAAACCGGCTCAATATGCTCATTTACACCAGTAATGCCCATTAAAGAGGGGCACACTGTACCCAAAGTGAGGGGCATACTAACTCCGCTATCTCGCCGGTTTTTGCCTGCTCTTATCTTCGATCGCAACGTTATGCAAAGGTCTCTCTATGCATTTAAAAGCACCGCTGTGGATATCAAAAGCCGAAAGCTGCGAGAGGAGAATTATATCTCCCTCTATAAAGGGAGAGGTAGTTACGTCTGATACGACAGTTCTCACCTATTCAGAGAATTTTTATAGATCAGGGCTACTCTACATTTGTCAATTATAACCACTAAGGACATAGCACTGTTTAGAAACATCTCTCTTTCTAACCCACTTGATTTACACTTACCATGCTAATTAATTCCCATCTAAAACCAGATACCTACTGCAAGCGTCCCGCTTGCTCGATTTTATCACGATTAGAGGTAGTTATTTGAAATGACCAACACCTACCTGAATCCGTGACTTCAAAGTGAATTCAGAGTGTAAGATATTGGTCTTACTGTGGAAATCAAATATCTTAACTGCACCCATAGGTTCAGTGGATGTTTGTATAACCGACGAATAACCAAGAACTTACGCTACGCGCTGCAGTGAAGTCACTGATTCAGTGACCTAGTATCCAGCACCTCGAACAATTAGCCCTGTTTGGTTACGGTTCCGTTTTTAAATTAAAATTAGTGAGCGTTGCATGCAACCGTTAAGTAGCTAAGACTCTGCTCTGTTGCTAGCTAATCGGTTGTTAAAAGGTAACCCGCAATAAAAAACCATTGCGGCTCACTTGACGCTGGCCTATCAATCAAGGATTTGTGTGTGAAATCAGCAATATGTGTACTATAAATATAGTAGCTATAATAAAATTGATTACAGGTGATTAATTTAATCTAACCTGAATCCGTGACTTCAAAGTAAATACTGAGTGTGAAATATTGGTTTTACAGTGGAATTGTAAAGTCTTAACTGCACCCGTAGCATCAAGAGCTTGCGCTATGTGGTGCCGTGAAGTCACTGATTCAAGAACATGGTTAAGCGCTATAAATTTTTATCTCTAGTGGAATTTGATAGCTTTACCATCAGCCAATCACTAAGCAGTTATAGTTAATGCTTTTACAAAAACAACGCCGGCCGCTCAGCCTCTTAACTAATGGCTTAATTAAGATTACCCACTCAACCATTTAATTACATAGAATAGTCAATTACGAGTAGATCAAAATTTTATGTTAGGGGTCAGTAGATTGAAAATACTGGAGAATTCAAGTTCAGGACTAAATAAACAAATACTGATCGTCACTCTATTACCTTTAGTATTACTGTCTCTTATTTTAAGTATTTATTTAATTTGGTTACAGACTTCATATAGTAAAAATATGTTAATTCAACAGGGGCAAACAATCGCTAGATTAATTGCTGAAAACTCTCCTCAAGCTATTGTTAACCATGATATTACAGAGCTGGAAAAACTCAGTTTGATGCCCCTTAGAATAAAAGATATAGCTGATATTATTTTTTTGGACACTAGATATAAAGTACTAACCCGCAGCCAAAACTTCTCTTTAGACTTAAAGCCCACTTCACCTTCTATTTATCACAGCGGCTCACACTGGTATTTCGTGCAGCCAATTTCAACAAAAATTCTAGCTCCCTCCCTATTTAATAATGTAAGACGAAAGTCAAATGATAAAATAATCATTGGCTGGGTATTGATTGTAATCTCAGAAGAGTCTGCAATTAAACGAAATCTGGATCTCATTCTTAGTTTTATTGCTGCGATAGTTGGAATATTGTTCTTTTCGTTTTGGTTCGCCAGCCGCTTTGCAAGACAAATAATGACCCCCATTTCTGAAATAACTTCAGTGGTAGAGGCGTTTCAAAGAGGAAACTTTGATGCCAGAGCACGAGAATCTCACGCGGGGAAATTACACGCTCTCGCCGATGGCATTAACAGAATGGCGATGCGTGTCAAAGTGTCGAATACAGATATGGAAACGCGTGTAGATAGTGCTACCCGTCGTCTGCAATCAGCAATGCATCACTTGGAACAACAGAACGAAACACTAGAAGTCACTAAAGAAAAAGAAGTTGAAGCAAACCAAGCCAAAGATCAGTTCTTAGCGAGAATGAGTCATGAATTAAGAACTCCTTTAACCTCAGTACTCGGCTTTTCCAAAATACTACAAGAGACCAACCTTACCGACGAACAGGCGGAACCAATCCGTATCATCAACCACACTTCGCAATTACTACTCTCGATCATTGACGACATTTTAGATTATTCTAAACTACAGAAAAATGCGATTATTTTAGAGAAAATTTATTTCAATATAGAAACCGCAATACTTGATATTTTAGAAATGCAAGCACCTATGGCTCACTCAAAAGGCCTAGAACTATCCTTGGTCAGCAGTAATGGTCGATCTTACGATATCAAAGGTGATCCAACTCGCTTTAAGCAGATAATTTCTAACTTAGTCTCTAACGCTATAAAGTTTACCGATAGCGGCTCCGTGGCTATCAGTGCAGATATTCAACATATCAGCACTCATCAATCACTGATTATTATCAGTGTTACTGATACCGGAATTGGTATTTCTGAAGAGCAATTGAATAAGTTATTTAAAGCTTTCGTACAGGCCGACACTTCAATCACACGCCGCTTTGGAGGATCAGGCCTAGGTTTAGTCATTGCCAAAACATTGACTAAACTAATGGGCGGTAAACTAGAAATATATTCAAAACAAGGCAGGGGAACTAATGTCACTTTGCAAATACCGACCTTAAAAAATATCGATATTACTGAGAAAGAGGTGAGAGCTACTGACCATAAGCCAATACTTATTTATGATGGACACCAACATTCAAGACGCTCGATTGCCCTAATGTTAGAACGAAAAAAATATGATTACAAGTCGGTATCTAATGTTGACGATTTAATCAAACTCCTTCCCGATTATCAGCATTTAATCATCGGCATAAAATCAACCGATACTAAAAATGAGTTAATCAATACCATCCTTCCACTATTAACCAACGAGCATAAAGTAATTACCTTTGCACTACCAAACGGTCACCCGCAGCCAATTTTACCCAGTATTATTTCAGTGATCAACAAGCCAATCCGACCTGAAACTATCATCGCAGGTGAGATTGGGCATAAGAATCTGCCACCGATCACCCCTGAGTATTCTACTATAGGTATGGAGATCACTGTGGTTGTGGCAGAAGATAATAAATTTAACCAAATCCTAATTTCCAAAATTTTAGCCAAACACAATATAAAATCTTATATAGCTTCAAATGGTAAAGAGGCGCTAGCACTAATAGCAGAGCATAACCCTGATTTAGCCATTATCGATATACATATGCCGGTAATGGACGGCTTCGAAACGACCAAAATCATCCGACTTAATAGCAAGATGCCAATTATATCGTTGACCGCAAATATTATTGCTCAAGATCATCAAAAAATAGTGGATGCCGGTAGCAACTGTATTGTACTCAAACCCATTAATGATGTGGAGCTAATCTCGCAGATTAGAAAGCTAACCAAAAACAAACAATCGGTGATAAAGTCAACGGAGTGCTTTCCCAGCCTGCAAGCAGAGCATCCAGCAACGAACATCAGCGATTATAATTTAGATCAGAGTGTTTTAAATAAAGAGCTATATCGCTTATTACACTTGCTACAAATCTCATTTACACTCACAGACTTTCCTAAAATGCGCAGCATTGCTCACCAATTAGTTGGTTTAGCAGGATTATACGAATTACCCGAAGTGGAGTTAACCAGCATTGAATTACAAAATATGCTAAAGCGGCAAGACGTTCGCAATACTTGGCAGTGTTTATCTAGATTAGTAAGAATAGTGCAAAATTCAAGTGGCAACGATACGAAACTTGAAAAAAACCCCAAGATAAACCCTAGTAATAACAGATCTGTCAACCATATTTAACCTGAATCCGTGACTTCAAAGTGAATACAGAGTATAAGATATAGGTTCTATAGTGGAATTGAAATATTCTAGCTGCACCCATAGATTCAGCGGGTATTTTTCTAACCCTGTAGAATCAAGAGCTTGTGCTATGTGGTGCAGTGAAATCACTGCTTCAGGTTTAAGGTAATTGTTGAAAAACTCTGCTATTCAAGCTGACGGTTTATTTCCTCTAAAAGCTTTACCCATAGATTATGTTCAACTAATTGGCTTCGAATACGGCCCAAAGCAGCACTTCTGCTACTCTAGCGGTGAGTTCAAGATGGAAAAAGTTATGAAACAGAGACCTCTGCATATAAACATTGAGCCAATTGAACACCTGATAAACGGTACCATATACCCAGTGACAAGCTTCTATAATGCGTCAAGAGTGGATAGTTCGGACGACCTGTTTTAGCGGAATAGATACTTTCGATTCGAACCAGTCCAATGATGCCTCAGTGCTACCTAGGCTATGATGAATAGGTTAAATCAAAAGTTGCAATAAATAATTCGAGCGGTGTGATAAGTAAATTTTGCAGAACATTTAACCAAGACCTACTGGAGCTTTCAGGGGTTATGTAGAGATCTCAAGAATTAACTAATTGACCTATTAAGCTAGCGGAACTTGATGGCTAATCAATATATTTCATACCTAAATCCGTGACTTCAAAGTAAATACAGAGTATAAGGTATTGGTTTTACAGTGGAATTAAAATATTGACGAGGTTTGCTCGATAAAGCTAAGCCTGCTAATACGAACAGAGTTTATATAAATATTTTTTGTCCTATTTCTGCTACCATATAGTTATATATTAATGATGGGTTGATTTTACGATGTTTTTTCATGTTGCTCGACAACCAATTTTAGATAGAGATCAAAATTTATTTGCCTATGAGTTATTATTTAGGGATAGCATTATCAATGTTTTTCCTGATATTGATGGTGACGAAGCTACCTCAAAAATAGTAGCGGCTAGTCAATTCGATTTTTCAATGAGTGATTTTTCGGGTAGTAAACCTGCTTTTATAAACTTCACTCTTGAAACCATTGAGAAAGGTTATCCTCAACTTGTTCCTCCAGCACAACTAGTGATCGAAATTTTAGAAACAGTCAAACCTGGTAAACGGCTATTAGCTCATTGTAAAACCTTAAAAAAATTAGGTTATGTTATTGCTCTTGATGATTATATTCATCAGCCAGTTTGGCGCCATTTTTATCCATTGATTGATATAATAAAAATTGATTTTTTAGATACCTCTCTAGAAACCATTAAAAAAATTATCGCCGCGATTAAAAACTTTCCTCATATTAAATTATTGGCGGAAAAAGTTGAAACTCATGAACAGTTTAATACAGCAATGGAATTAGGCTTTGATTATTACCAAGGATATTTTTTCTCAAAACCTGAAATGATTAAAGCAAAAACCTTAACACCAGCCCAATTCAGCTTATCTGAGTTACTGTATGAGTCCAGTAAAATAGATTTAGATTTCCCAAAAATCATTAAAGTTTTTGAATTAGATATTAACTTATCCTATAAATTATTACGTTATTCTAACTCTCCGTTTTTCCGTCGTAGAGCAGAAATTTCAACTATTAAACAAGCGGTTATTACTTTAGGTAAAAAAGAGCTGCAAAAATTTGTAGCTATATTATTTACTGCAGAAACCAGCGAGGGAAAACCTCCGGAACTCATGGCTCTGTCATTAGCCCGAGCTAAATTTGCCGAAGGGCTGGCGATTCAATATGGTAAACTGCAGGACACTTCAATGGCATTTTTAACAGGAATGTTATCTTTAATTGATGCTATTTTAGGTGATAGCATGGAGTCGGCGATGGATAAGTTGCCGCTTTCAAGTGACATAAAAAATGCTTTAATTAAAGACGAAGGTGAGCTATCCCAATTGATCAATATTGTGAAATGTTATGAAATGACTCGCTGGGAAGATGCTACTAAAGAACTATCACAACTTGGAATTGATCAAAACAAAGTACCAGAGCTATATCATCAATCTGTTATCTGGGCCAACGAACAAATGCGCTTTATTGTAGGGCCTAGTAAAACTTAGTTATCTTACCTCCGGAAATTCCGCAATTGGGATTTAAGATGATACAAAGCATCACCTGACTAGCGCAAGGATGAAGACTGCTAATATCAGTATTGGTTTGATTCTAAACGGGCAAGAGAGATAGTTTGAAAATCGACACTCTTCACTTCCTGATGACCAATCAATATTTGACAAATCTTACCCAGACGACTCAACGACGCGGCTATTAGCTTAGATAACAGTGATTTCTTGCACTATTTCAACGGATTCACCGGGATTAACCAACAACTTTTCAAAAACTGTATTACCGGCTTCGACACAGATAAAGCGTTTACCACCCTCTAAAATATCGATTTTTTTAGCTTCGGCTCCTGGGTTCCAAACAATCGTAGAGCCGCTGTATTTTTTACTGATCTGGATTTCACGCTGTAACAGCGGATCGACAATTGTCACTTGACCAGTATGCTGATAAATATTATCAATGGCACCTATATGATCAAGTTCAGCCGTTTGCCGCTTTAAAATATTGTTGTCTAATTTATCAAAATAATCACAGCCGCTCAGACCTTTAATTTGCAGTTGCGCACAATCCCCGACTAAAAAATAGCTGTGAATCGCCTGTGTGAGCTGCTGCGGTCGATCACCAATATTGTTAGTAATTAAGCGCATTTGCAGATAGTTTTCCGCAACGCTAATCTCAAACTGTAACGCAAACTCAGTAGTTGGCGAACTTTTCTCCCCGAGCAAAAAAGGTTCAAGAGACACTGGCGTGAAAGAAAATACTGCAGCATCACTGACACTATCATTCAGAGTATGGGAGGTTAGCTGCCACTGTGAGATCCGTGCCACCCCATGTTGAGGCTGTGTGCTGTCTTGCTGATGCAGCCCAAACCATGGCCAGCACAGCGGAACTCCACCACGCATAGGCTTTATTTTATCGGTGATGATCGAAGCACTTGGCTGCGCTGCATGTTTAAGGCCCGTGGATTTCAAGCCAGCTAGCTGTGCATCCGAATTTATCCAAAAAACTGGCTGTTGCTGTTTAGGTTGATAGTGCAGTATTTGCGCACCCAACTTAGCGACGACTAACTCTCCCCACGGCTGAACAATTAACCAAACCTCTCTATCCAACCAGCGAATTTCATGAATTCCAAGTGCAAAATCAGTAAATTTTATGGGCATAAGTTTTCCAGTCAGTGATTTTTAAATCTGTAAGTTGGATGTTTTTAAGCGGTCAGTAAATATTGAGAGGTCTCATATTATTGAATTTATCCACAAGTATTGTCTATACCCTTTAATGGGGTTGCACTTTCAATGCCGCAGCTGCTCCTAGCAACCCCGGATAATCTGCATCACATAACCAAACCGGCACTTGTGCTAAATAGGTTTCAAAGCGCCCTTGGTTGAGCATTGCCTACTTGAATGGACTCTTTAATAAAAACTCTCGGATACGCGGTAGGATACCACCGCATAAATAAACCCCATCTCTCGCCCCTTGAGCTAACACCATATCACCAGTAACAACCCCCAACACTTGGCCAAAAGTAGGGAGTTTTGCACTGCTATGACATCGCTATCATCCAGCGCAGTACTGCGATACATTGCAAATTGACACTGCCTTTTCCCACTAGCGCAAAGCGTGCATTGGTGTCACCTACGTAAAGCGTAAAAACTCAATCTTATTCCCCGATGGTAGCAGTTAAAAATATAATCACTGCAGCTATAGATTTTATGCATGGATGGAGGATCTTATTTAACGGATGCAAAACAAATCTATGCTTGCTGTTAAAATTTTTTAGCTCACGTAAAAAATGTAGCTTACACTCTGTATCCACTTTGAGGTCAAGGATTCAGCTCTAAGTTAGCCACTAAACTTGTCAGTAAATACTGAGGCGCCTAATTCCGCACAATTCACTTGCTGTCGCAACGGTGAGAACAGCTCTCTGCCCATACCAAATGCACTTTTAGAATAGTCGCACACCGCCATTTCTCTTAACGCTAGTTCCCGCTCAGTAACCTCGAGTTTAAGCTCTCCGGTGACTGCATTTAGCAGCAACATATCACCGTCCTGCACTTTAGCTAGCAGGCCACCCTGACTAGCTTCAGGCCAGAGGTGTATGGCAGCGGGTACTTTGCCTGAGGCACCGGACATCCGACCGTCCGTGACCAGTGCCACTTTAAACCCACGATCCTGTAAGGATCCTAAAAATGGGGTCAATTTATGTAACTCAGGCATCCCATTTGCTCTAGGCCCTTGAAAGCGCACCACGGCGATGAAATCTTTATCTAACTGACCTTTATTAAAGCGCTCTGCTATTTGATTCTGATCGTCGAATACCACTGCAGGTGCACGAACTACCTGATGCTCCAACCCCACCGCAGATACTTTAATCACCGCCCGCCCCAAGTTGCCGGTTAATAACTTCACCCCACCTTCTGCATTAAACGGCTGTCGATAATCAGTGAGTACATCGGCATCTAAGCTCTGCTCAGGTCCATCACGCCACACCACCTTAGTATCGTGTAAAAACGGCTCCTTGGTATATGCAGCCAACCCTTGCCCCATAATGGTGGTGACGTTTTCATGTAAAAAGCCACCGGCTAATAACGTTTTAACTAAGTAAGAAGTACCACCAGCGGCGTGGAAGTGGTTAATATCCGCATCCCCGTTAGGATAAATTCTAGTCAGTAAAGGCACCACTGCTGATAAGTCGGAAAAGTCATCCCAATCAATGATTATCCCTGCAGCACGAGCTATCGCGATTAAATGCATGGTGTGGTTGGTAGAACCGCCGGTCGCTAATAAAGCCACCACTGCATTGACGATTGAATATTCTGTGACTATTTTATACAGAGGTGTGAAAGTGCCGTTTTGTGGCGTTAATTTAATCAGTCGTCGACAAGCTTCGCTGGTCAAAGCATCTCGCAACGCTGTCCCTGGATTGACAAATGATGACCCTGGGAGGTGCAAACCCATTATTTCGACGATCAGTTGGTTGCTGTTAGCCGTGCCATAAAAAGTACAAGTACCAGCACTGTGATAAGAATCGGACTCACATTCTAACAAAGCTTTTCTATCCACTTTGCCCTCTGCATACAGCTGCCTAATGCGGGCTTTTTCTTTGTTCGGCAAGCCGCTTGGCATCGGGCCGGCGGGGACAAAAATAGTCGGTAAGTGACCAAAGCTTAAGGCGCCAATTAACAGACCGGGCACTATTTTATCACACACCCCTAAATAGGCGGCGCCATCAAACATATTATGGGAGAGGCCTACCGCACTCGACATCGCGATGACATCGCGACTAAACAAGCTCAACTCCATACCCGGCTGACCTTGAGTGACGCCATCACACATCGCCGGCACACCACCGGCAAACTGTGCAACAGAGCCTAACTGCTGCGCGGTTTTTTTAAAAACTTCAGGAAAAAACTGCAGTGGTTGATGTGCAGATAGCATATCATTATATGCGGAGATTATGCCGATGTTCACTGCATTGGTCATTTTCAACGCCGATTTATCAGTGGGGTTACACGCGGCGAAACCATGCGCTAGGTTTCCGCAAGATAAAACACCGCGATGCACTCCCTGTGCTTGAGCCTCTTGCATGCGCTTTACATAATCGTCGCGACAGTCTGTACTGCGCTCAATTATCCGCTGAGTTACTCGGGATATTTCACTGTGCATATGCTCACCTTACTCTATACTTTATTAAAATCTATTTTAACGCCACTGATGCGGCACAATTCTCGCAGTGCTATTAAGCTCTCACTATAACCACTGATCCAGCGATTAAAAACCAGAGCGAGAACCGGCTCATTTATTGTAACTCAGCCTATTCGCAGGGATTTTTCGCAGTCAAAGGTCGCTGTGTTCGACTCAAACCAAGACGAGACTATTTTTTAGCCTCCCACCATTATAGCTAAGTTTTAATCAACATCAGCAAAGCACTGCAATCTAGCTTATCGATCGGCAAAATTAAGCTAAAATAAAAAAAACAGCCAACTCACTACGTTGTAATATTACAAGATTTAGCCAGTGACTGGCTATCTTAATCGATAAAAAGGAGTAATATTACATATATAGCTCATCCGCAAACATCAAAACTGGAGTTTATGGATGCTTACTAAATGATACATTTCAGGAGTTTATTTATGACCATTAGAGTCGCTATCAATGGCTTTGGAAGAATCGGCCGCAACATTTTAAGAGCTTTGTACGAGGGTCAGCATCGCAATAGTATTCAAGTCGTTGCTATTAATGACTTGGGCGCAACCACTATCAATGCGCATTTATTTCAGTACGACTCAGTACACGGTCGCTTTAATGGCGAGGTCAGCCACGACGCGGAAAGCCTGAGCATAAATGGCGATAAAATTGCCATGTATACCGAGCGCGATCCCGCTGACCTGCCCTGGAAAAAACTTCAAGTAGATGTAGTGTACGAATGTAGCGGTTTTTTCACTGATAGGGATAAAGCGCAAGCTCACCTCACTGCGGGGGCCAAAAAAGTGATCATATCAGCCCCGGGTAAAGGGGTAGATGCCACTGTTGTTTTTGGTGTCAATCATCAAGAGCTACGCGCCAGTCATCAAATCATATCCAATGCATCTTGCACGACTAACTGTTTAGCTCCCATCGCCCAAGCACTAAATAACGGCGTCGGCATTGAGTCGGGATTAATGACCACTATTCACGCTTACACCAATGATCAAAACCTTTCAGACAGCTATCACAGTGATCCGTACCGCGCTCGCTCAGCCACTCAATCGATGATCCCCACCAGCACCGGTGCCGCCGTTGCAGTCGGCATAGTACTGCCTGAATTAGCGGGAAAAATAGATGGCATGGCAATGCGCGTACCCACCATCAACGTGTCTGTGGTTGATTTTAGCTTTATCAGTCAACGACCAACCAGCGTTGTAGAAATCAATCAAATTATCAAAGATGCCAGTCGGGATTCACCCGTGCTTGGCTACAATACTCGTCCATTAGTCTCTATCGATTTTAATCACAACCCCCTATCCTCTATATTTGATGCGACGCAAACAATAGTCACCGGTCGTCATGTAAAGGTAATGTCATGGTATGATAATGAATGGGCTTTTTCTAACCGCATGTTAGACAACACTATCGCCTTAATCAACGCACCTGCTTAATCTAGCTTAACAAGAGAATTAGATATGCCAAGACACACTAAAATAGTTGCCACCTTAGGTCCTTCCACTAGCACTTTTGCTGAAATTGAAGCGATTATTTTAGCGGGAGCTAACGTTTTACGACTAAATTTTTCACATGGCGAAGCAGACGATCACCGTAAACGTGCCAAGATTATTAGAGAGGTTGCCGCCAAGCATCATTTATTTGTGGCTATTATGGCTGACTTACAAGGGCCAAAGATTCGTATAGCCCGCTTCAAAAACCAGAAAATTGAGCTAGTTAATGGCGCTACTTTTGTGCTCAACTCAACCTTAGGTTATGAAGATGGCGACCAACATCAAGTCGGCATCGATTACTTGGCGCTGATCACAGACTCAAATATTGGCGATGTACTACTACTTGATGACGGCAGAGTTGTACTGGAGGTTACCGATGTTAGCAATAGCAAAATAACCACTACAGTAACCACCGGCGGCCCTCTATCTAACAACAAAGGTATTAATCGCTTAGGCGGCGGTCTTTCAGCGAAAGCATTAACGGACAAGGATAAAGCCGACATCATCATTGCCGCAGAGATAGCCGCTGATTATATTGCCGTCTCCTTTCCGCGCGATGAGCACGACATGCACGAGGCCCGGGCACTGTTACAAGCGGCGGGATCGACTGCAGGCTTAGTCGCTAAAATTGAGCGCGCTGAAACCATTGCCGATAATGAAGTCCTAGACAATATTATTAGAGCCTCTGAAGTGGTGATGGTGGCCCGTGGAGATCTGGCAGTAGAAATTGGCGATGCCGCTTTAGTCGGCGTGCAAAAACACATTATCAAGCGAGCTCGCAGTTTAAATAAAGCCGTGATCACCGCCACGCAAATGATGGAATCGATGATCAGCAGCCCGATGCCGACTCGCGCAGAAGTATCGGATGTGGCCAATGCGGTCTTCGATCATACCGATGCTGTGATGCTATCGGCAGAAACAGCAGCGGGACAATACCCGGTGCAAGCAGTTGAAGCGATGGATAGGATCTGTCGCGGCGCGGAATCAAGCCCCAACATTGCCAAATCTGGCCACCGATTAAATGAACAGTTTGACAATATTGATGAAACTGTCGCGCTAGCGGCCATCTATACTGCCAATCATTTAGAGGGGGTCAAGGCGATAGTCTGCATGACGGAATCTGGAGCAACCCCCAAACAGGCGACGCGTTTGCGAACTTCTCTGCCAGTATTCGCCCTGACTGACAACCCAGATACCCAAACTAAA
This sequence comes from Osedax symbiont Rs1, assembly GCA_000416275.1. Lineage (GTDB taxonomy): Bacteria > Pseudomonadota > Gammaproteobacteria > Pseudomonadales > Balneatricaceae > Rs1. The sequence goes on along the minus strand of ASZJ01000160.1, from coordinate 35,080 downwards.
GTAGCTATGTATCGCAATGTTCATACGATTGCTTTTAGCTCGTCGAAGATGCAAACCAATGAGATTAACCAGCTTGCCATAGATGAGATAGTTAAAACTGGCTGTGTCAAAAAAGGTGATTTAGTGGTGATCACTAAAGGAGACTATGTCAATGCTCAAGGCGGCACTAACACTCTTAAAATAATTAGAGTGGGTGATGTGGTTCGCTAGCCACTATTTAAGAGCCTAACTCAATCAAGATAACCAACATTCTACCCTGAAAATACCCAGTGTAGAATGCTTGGCAATCAAAGCTCACTTTTCTTCTATAGCGTAGCGCGTTGATTGCAAACTCTGCTTTATTTTATCCAAGTGCTGATGAAAGCCCTCTCCCCGCTTTAAAGTTACGCCGGTTGCCAGCACATCGAGGAGTGTCAATTGTGTTAATCTTGAGATCATTGGCATATAGATATCGGTATTCTCGACATGCGGCACACTGAGCACTACCGGACAAACCTTCGCCAACGGTGAGTTTTCCAGTGTGATGCCGACCACAGTCGCTCCGGTACTGTTAGCTAGCTGGGCTATTTCCACCAAATCTTTAGTGCGCCCAGTATAGGAGATAATCACAATCACATCCCCAGTATGAGAGGCGGCTGCCACCATACGCTGCATCAACACATCATCATAGGCGACCACCGGTAGATTAAAGCGGAAGAATTTATGCTGCGCATCCCGCGCCACCGAACCTGAGGCGCCTAAACCAAAAAATGCTATTTGTTTCGCCTGCACTAAATGATCGACCACAGTCGCTATCGCCTCCACATCAACTTGCTTTCGCGCCGCATCTAACGTTGCGATGGTCGAGGTAAATATCTTGTCTGTATATTGCTCTGCGCTATCATTTTTCTCAACACTGCGCGTCACAAAAAGCGAGCCACTGACTAAGCTTTTGGCCAATTGAATCTTAAAATCCGGAAAGCCTTTAGACAAGAAACTGCGACAAAACCGATTCACAGTCGGCTCACTAACACCTGCTGATTTGGCGAGCGCCGCTATACTCAACTGAGTGACAACCGACGGGTTTAACAAAATGGTATCTGCTACTTTACGCTCTGATTTATTGAGCTGATCACGCTTTTCTCTAATTTTTTTTAACACTTAGTTCTCCCTATAACCCTGCAAGATAAAAGCTCGGTAACTTCTCAATAAAGCACTATTTTGCTGCTATGGCCCTGTATTAGAACCATTAGAACCATTAGAACCATTAGAACCGACTGTAGCTAAACTATTACCTAGGCTCTTACCTAGACTCTTACCTAGACTCTTACCTAGACTCTTACCTAAGTGATTACCCAAGTGATCACCTAAGCTAAGTGCGCGATAGTGCCGGATAACAGCACTCGCTAGCAAATTGAAATAATGGCAGCTAACAGTATAACTCGCGCATATTTGGTAGTTATATTACCACATTAATATTCTTTATTGGTGTCGGCAGCCAGCCCTCCCGCCATAGAGCGGTAATAGCGACGCACATACGCGGTTAATTCAGATAAAACAAATCAATCAAAAAACCAATTATCTAGTAATATTACACAAAAAAGTTGACCTTATTACAGGTAATACTTAAAATTAATGGTAAATCTAGTTTAATTACAAGAAAAAGAGTATCCGATGAATAAACCCTCCGCAACTGACATTATTATTTTTGGCGCCCTAGGTGATTTATCGCAACGTAAATTATTACCTTCTCTCTACGACCTAGAAAAAGATCAACTCCTGCCAGAAAATAGTCGCATTATCTGCCTAGCTAGACGGTCAATTGACAGCCGAGAATACCGCAAGCTAACCAGCAAACACTTAGAGTCACATATTGAAAAAGATCGCTTCGAACAGCAGACCTTAGCGCGATTTTTAGCGCGCATATCCTACATCCAATTAGATTTTTTAAAGCGCGAGGGCTATCCGCAACTGCAGCGACAACTCGCTGAACAGCCGGCTCAACAACGGATTTTCTACTACGCAACAGCGGCAGAATTTTTTGGCACTATCAGCAAAAACTTACACCGCAAGCAGTGCTTAACTGCAGAGTGTCGAGTGGTGCTAGAGAAGCCATTAGGCTTTGATCGCGAATCATCTAGTGTGATTAATGAGGAAGTAGCACAGTACTTTAACGAGCGACAAATCTATCGAATTGATCATTATTTGGGTAAGGAGACGGTGCAAAACTTATTAGCACTGCGCTTTGCCAACCCAATTTTTGGCAGTCAGTGGAACCAAAATCATATTTCTCACATTGAAATAACTATTGCCGAATCTATAGGTATTGAAGGGCGCTGGAGCTATTTTGACAAAGCCGGGCAAATGCGCGACATGGTGCAAAACCACTTATTGCAACTGCTGGCACTAGTGGCTATGGACCCTCCTGATGACTTGTCAGCGGATACTATTCGCGACCAAAAAGTTAAAATTTTACGCCAGCTAAAGCCGATCAGTGCCGCCGAGCAAAAAAAATCCGTGGTCTGCGGTCAGTACGATAGCGGCAACAACGAGGTGGAATTACTGCCGGGATACAACAGCGAGCCAGATGCTCAAGGCATCAGCAAAACCGAGACCTTTGTCGCTATAAGGGCTGAAATAAACAACTGGCGCTGGGCGGGAGTGCCCTTTTACCTGAGAGCGGGCAAGCGAATGAAACGCAAGCAAACCCAGATAGTGATTCACTTTAAGCAGCAAGCATATTTTATTTTTGATCAAGATCAGCAAAACTTGGGCGGCAATAAACTGATACTTAGCTTGCAGCCGAACGAAGGAGTGGCCCTACAAGTACAAACTAAGTCCCCCGGAATTAACAATGACATCCAAATTCAAGCCACTGAATTAGATTTGAATTTCAGTCAAGAATTTAAAGATACTCGCACCCCCCATGCCTACGAGCGATTATTATTTGAAGTAATCAAGGGCAATCAATACTTATTTGTACGCCGCGATGAAATCGAACACGCGTGGGCCTGGTGCGATAACATCATGCAACACTGGAGCAGCAGCGAACATATTTTGCATAAATATCCGGCGGGAAGCTCGGGCCCCACTGAATCTGAAATGATCATTCGCAATGACAATCGCCAGTGGTCTGGAGATAGCTAGTGACGACGAATACCGACAGAGTAAATTTTTTAAGTTTTTCGCAGCTAGAGCAGCAAAGCCAATACCTTGCTCGGCAAGTTGCCAGTATTTTAGCTGAGCAAATAACAGCTAATGGCCACGCATCGCTTGCAGTGTCAGGCGGCAGCACGCCGAAAAGATTGTTTGAAATTTTGAGCAATACCGCTATTCAATGGCAAAAAGTGACTATTTTACTGGTTGATGATCGATGGCTGGATCCTAGCCACAGTGACAGCAATCAACAGCTGGTCGAGCGGCACTTATTACAACACCTTGCGGCTGACGCCAATTTTATCGCCCTCTACCAAGAAAACAGCAGTGCATTTGCTGCACAGGCATCCATAAACCAAACTGTTGCAGCACTGCAGCTACCTTTAGATATAGTGCTGTTGGGGATGGGCAATGATGGGCACACGGCGTCCCTTTTTCCCTGTAGTTCACAGCTACTTGAGGGACTATCCACTAGCGCCACCTATTTAGCGACTCAACCTAGCACTGCTCCCCACTGCCGAATCAGCCTCAGCGCCAACGCTATCAGTGGCGCTAAGCAGCTTTTTTTACAGCTTAAAGGCAGTGATAAAAAACAAACTTTAGAGAGAGCACTGTCTGGAAATAATCAGATGAAAATGCCAATCCGGCGCTTTTTAACCCGTAAATTGCAGGTACTTTGGTGCCCTTAGGAGAATTTTAGCATGTGGATTGATCGACAAAATGCGCCATTCATAGACAGTTTTTGCAAGCAATCACCGATAATTCCGGTAGTCGCTATGCACTGTGCTAGCGATGCTATCCCGCTGGCCAATGCGCTACTAGCGGGAGGCATCAAAGTCATTGAAATCACATTGCGCACCAGCGCGGCGCTGGAGTCGATACAATTAATTGCCAGTCAAGTACCGCAGATGAAAGTCGCCGCCGGCACAGTACTTAATCCCGATCAATACCAGCAGGCAATCAATGCCGGTGCTGAATTAGTCATCAGTCCAGGCATTACCACTCCCTTATTAGAAGCGGGACAAGATAACCAAGTACCGCTCTTACCCGGCATAAGTAGCGCTTCTGAATTAATGCAAATCATGCAATTAGGCTACAGCCGCTGTAAATTTTTTCCCGCCGAAGCAGCCGGTTCCATCGCGATGCTCAAAGCCCTACAGGGACCGTTTGGGCAAATAAGATTTTGCCCGACAGGTGGTATTACTGAAGACAATGCCCGGTCATTCTTACGCTTAAAAAACGTGATGTGCGTTGGCGGATCATGGCTATCACCAAGAGAGCTCATCAAGCAGCAAGACTGGCCAGCCATCACTCGCATCGCCCAGCATAGCTTGGCAAAATGCCAAGTTCCAAGCTAACCTGCCCAGCTATTTGGCAAGAGCCGAGCAGCGAGAAATTTACTGAGACTGTAGAGTCGCCAGATCATCTGGCTATAGCACTGATTTGGTTGCACGGCGTCGTTTAACTGCACTAAGCAATACCTAGCTAGCGAGCCACTTTTAAGCGAACCGGCACTCAATTTGACTGGCGGATTTTTTTCATCCAGTAATATCCACACTACTGCGCTAACACCGCCCAATCAAGGCCAGCGGCCACCAATAAAGGCAGTGATAGCTTGCGCGGTTGCCTTGACTTTTTCACCCAACAGCTGCGCTCGATCATCATCTATTCGCGCCAGCGGCCCAGATACCGAAATAGCCGCTAATGGATAACCATTTTCATCGTACAGACAGGCGGCAACACAGCGTAAACCGACCGCGTGCTCCTGATCGTCAAAAGCCCAACCTCGAGCGGCCGTCTGCGTCAACGCTGTTTGTAATTGCGCGGTTGCAGTGATTGTCCACGGCGTAATTTCTGTTAATTGCAGACCCTGTAATTGCTGGCGCCGCTCGCTTTCAGGTAGTCCAGCCAAGATCGCTTTACCGACCCCGGAGGCATGCAGCGGAGACGCACTACCTAAAGGCACCATCATCCGCATCATTTCTCGACACTGTAGCTGCGCAATAATGACTGCCTTTGCATCCTGCAAAATCGATAAATTTGAGGTTTCACCCACCTCATCGACCAACTGCTGCATAAATGGCTGAGCTTGACGGACGAAATCCCTACTGGCCAGAAACGCATTGCCGACTTTGAATCCAGCAGTACCGATGAACCACAGTTCCCGAGCGGTTTCCTGACGAATAAAACCTTGTTGCTGCAGAGTATTCAACAATCGGTGCACTGTAGAGACCGGCAGCCCCGCTTGCTCCGCCAAATCACTTAACAGAACCCCTGCTTGTGCCTCGGCAATTTTATCGAGCAACGCCAACCCTCTAGACAACGACTGCACCTGAGCGGTATTGCGACTACTGGTTGTAGGTCTTCCGACCCTAGCTTTATTTTTTTGCTGCAAAACACTAACGACTCAACTCTATCATGGGGCTGGTAACTTACCACTTTGCCCCAAATAATTCACCTGTAATCAACCGCTAATCTGGCCTAGTAACAGTTTCTCTATTCTCAGTATTCACGGTTTTTTGAGCGGCAGACAAGTCGTGTTTTTTCTCTCACCCAAGACAAAGGTGGTGGTTGCCGCGCGCACTATCGGCAATCTAAGCAACTGCTTCAACAAGATATTTTCTATCTCTGCAATATTACCGGCCACCACTTTTAAGAAAAAATCATATTCGCCGGAAACCGAGTAACACTCGATGATATTTTTATTCTCAGCAATAAACTGCTCGAACTCGGCAATCCCCTGATCGGAAAAAGTATTCAGTGAAATATTAACCAGCGCCATCACCTCTAAAGAAACCGCAGTTCTATTCAGAATAGCCACGTAGCGGTCGACGATACCATCGACTTCCAAGCGCTTTAAACGCCTTAAGCAAGGCGCCGATGTCAGGTTAATATTGTCCGCCAACTGTTGATTTGTCATCCTGCCGTTTTCTTGTAATAAATCCAACATCGCCAAATCGGTCTTATCTAAAGCGTATCTATCGGTCATATAAATCCTAGCCAAGTATCAAGCAATAAACGAAAACACTGTTAGATTACTGCTCATTAAACTTATTATGTGCAATTTAAGTTCAATAACTGCTCATTTTATAAACTTTAATTTCATTTTTTATAATATTAACCTAGCAAATAGCAAGATAATTTCAAGTCTTTTTTTGTATTATTTAAGGAGCGATTCGCAGCTTAAGACCTCCTACAAGGTTGTGCTTAGCAACGTCAAGCCACTGGGTGAAGCCAAATCAACACGGCATTCTCAATTCAGTACTATTATAATAATTAGGCTATCTATGAATTTTGATTATTTAAACACTATCGACTGGCCAAAAGTCAGCGAGCTATTACTACTTTCACGTGCGATAGACAGCATTGAAGAAAACCAGCTAGTTCCAGAAAAATTGGTCTTTAATCAATTTTCTTCAAGGGGACATGACTTCGCGCAAATCATCTTAGGGCTCATGATGAACCACCCTAAAGATGCCGCCACCGGCTACTACCGCTCGCGTCCATTTGTGCTATCTCTCGGCTTAGATTTAGAAGAAGCTGTGGCAGCACCCATGGCAAAATCCGGCAGCTATAGCGATGGCCGTGATATCGGCGTGGTGTGCAACTATCCCAACTTGGGTAACCAAGGGGCGATGCTATTCCCGATGTGCGGTGGGGTCGGTGCACAGTACAGCCCAATTGCAGGGTGGGCCCAGGCAATTGTCTATCATCGAGATGAGTTGCGTGATAGCAATTATCAAGGCGCTATCGGCCTTTCTATGGGCGGTGATTCATCGATGTCCACCAGCGGATTTTGGGCGGCATTAAATATTAGTACCACCAATAATTTCCCACACTTGTTCTATATTGAAGACAATGGTTACGGAATTTCCGTCCCTCAGACAGTGCAAACTCCCGGTGGCGATCAAGTGGCGAACTTGAGCAATTATAAAAATTTATTGATTGTCGATGGCGATGGAACCGACCCCAGCAGCACCCCGCAATTAATCGCCCAAGCCGTTGCACATGTACGCAGCGGCAAAGGTTGCTGCCTGTTACGTTTAAAAGTTCCGCGTTTATGCGGTCATACTTTCCAGGACACGCAAACTTACAAACCTGCGGAGCTAATCGCTAAAGATAAAAGTAATGACCCCCTGCCCAAGCTAAAAGATTTTTTGCAAGAGCATCAAATAATCGATGCACAACAGTGGAGCGCACTAGCAGCTCAAGCCACTGTCGATGTACAACAGGCAGTTGCCCAAGCAAAACTACGCGCTGAGCCCAATCCCGATACCCTCACCGACTTTGTATTCGCCGATCAGCATCGTCCGCAACTGCGCGGCGGGCTGCACGCTGATCACCATCAATTTCCAGCGGCTAAATTCACTGCACAACCTCATGGACCCCGGCAAAACATGCTGACCGCGATCCGCAAAACGTTGGACTATGAGCTTAAAAGCAATCCGAAAATTATGCTGTTTGGTGAAGATGTCGGTGCTAAAGGCGGCGTCCATGGAGCGACGTTAGACTTGCACAGCAAGTATGGCCAGCGGCGGGTGTTTGATACCAGCCTCTCTGAAGAGGGAATTATCGGTCGCTCTATTGGTCTAGCGCTCGCAGGGTTAATGCCGGTGCCAGAAATACAATTTAGGAAGTATGCGGAGCCAGCGGCCGAGCAGCTATCAGATACTGGGATTATGCGCTGGCGCACCAACAACCAATTTGCCGCCCCGATGGTGGTGAGAATGCCCGGTGGCTTTGCCAAAAGAGGTGACCCTTGGCATTCAATGAGTGATGAGGTTGAGTGGATTCATAAAGTCGGCTGGCAAGTGGCGATGCCATCTAACGCCGAAGATGCGGTCGGCCTGTTGCGATTCGCGCTGCGTGACAACAATCCAACTATCTTTTTTGAACACCGGGCGCTGCTCGACAACCCCTGGTCGAGAAGACCTTATCCCGGTGATGATTTCGTCATTGAATTTGGCGTAGCCAAGACCCTCACCCAGGGGGATAAGCTCACCATCATTAGCTGGGGAGCGATGGTTGAGCGCTGCGAGATAGCCGCTCAGAAATTCCCAGAGGATGTTGAATTACTAGACTTGCGCACCCTATTACCTTGGGATCAGCAGGCGGTATTTGCATCGGTTAGCAAAACGGGAAAATGCCTGATCGTACACGAGGATAACAAAACCGCGGGCTTTGGCGCTGAAATAGCAGCCTGTTTAACTGAGATGCTATTTTTCGAGCTAGACGCGCCGATTAAACGCTTGGCCTCACCCGATATCCCCAGCGCCCACAACATCCATCTATTGGAGCGAGCACTGCCGAGCGTGGAAAAAATAACCGCTCAAATCATCGACCTAATTGCGCTCTAATACAGCAGAGTTCAGCCAATAAAAATAAAGCACAGTTGCCACAGGTCGTATCCTTCACTGCTGTAAAGGTAAATAGATGCAAAATACTATCGATGTAATACTAGAAGCAGAGCAACTTGAAGGCACTGAGGCAATTGTCAGCCAATGGCTGGTCGAGATCGGCGCACCAGTCGCCAAAAACCAAGCTATTATAGAGCTGGAAACCGACAAAGTTGCCATAGAAGTCACCGCCACCGCTGACGGCATCCTCCATTCAATTACCGCCGAGTTAGGCGATAAAGTCATTGCCGGAGCGCTGCTGGCCACCTTGAGTACCGCGGCTGATCAAACACTCCCTAAGCAACCGCTCAACATAGAGATGAGCGTCCTGCCACCCGCCAGTCAATCTAAAAAGCACTTGCTGGGCCCCGCGGTTAAAAAGCTGCTCAATCAACACGCCATTAACCCCGCCAGCATCCAAGGCACTGGCGAAGATGGCAGAATCAGTAAAAAAGACCTGCAATTGCACATTAATAAACTGCACAGTGCTGAGCAAACTCCACTGTCGCCAGCTCAACATCAACCTGTTAATACACTTAGCCCGGTGCGAGCCAACAACTCTAGTTTTATACCCCACACCCCAATGCGGCGCAGTATTGCCAAGCACATGGTCGACAGCTTACTGCAGACCTCTCCACATGTGACCAGCGTATTTGAAATGGATATGAGTGCAATTATCGATCACCGGGCAATCAGAAAGCTCGGCTATTTTGATGCCGGTATTAACTTAACCTATACCGCTTACTTTATAGCGGCCAGCGCCATTGCGATTAAGCAAGTACCACAAATTAACAGTCAGTTTCACACCGATGGCTTAGAAATATTCGAGCAAATTAATATTGGGGTAGGCACTGCGCTAGAGGATTGTGGTTTAGTGGTACCGGTGATTGAGAACGTTGCCGATAAAAGCTTATTCGAAATAGCCGCCAAGCTGACCGAGCAAACCGAACAAGCCAGAACTAGAAAGCTCTCTAGCCAAGTGCTAAAAAATGGCACATTTAGCATCTCTAACTACGGCGTCAGCGGTAGCTTACTGGCGACTCCAATTATCATTAACCAGCCGCAAGTAGCGATATTAGGGGTCGGCAAGTTAGAGAAAAGAGTCACGGTAGTCACGCTTAATGGAGAGGATAGCATCCTCATAAAACCAATGTGCTATGTTTCTCTATCGATCGATCACCGCGCTCTTGATGCCTATCAAACCAATGCCTTTTTAACTAAGTTCGTGGCGACAATTGAAAATTGGGGGCTAAATAGCGCAGAGCAACAATCGGCTTAGCCGCTGCTGGCATTTATAGATAAGTGACTGAGGTCTCTGACTGATCGATTCAGTGACTAAGATTAGCGTGCTCTATGTTGAGCACTTGATTATGCAAGCCATGGCTTCATTCTGAATCCGTGACTTCAAATGCTGCTATTTAGCTCCCATCTAGAAACTGAGTCTACTGCGGATCTTCCTCGCTACGACCGCGTTTCTGAATGAGAACTAGCCTAGAGACTAACCATCTTTACTTAGTGCCGAAGATTTTATCCCCTGCGTCACCGAGACCGGGAATGATGTAGCCTTGCTCATTTAAATGACTATCGATAGCCGCAGTGAATAAATCGACATCCGGATGAGCTTCTTGCACTTTGGCAATCCCCTCAGGGGCGGCGACTAAGACTAGCGCACGGATGCTTTTACAGCCCGCTTTTTTCAGCATATCAATCGTTGCGATCATCGAGCCGCCAGTGGCGAGCATTGGATCGACAATCAGCGCGAGTCGCTCGTCAATATCATGGGCCAATTTTTCAAAATAGGGAACTGGCTCTAAAGTTTCTTCATCGCGATACAAACCTACCACAGAAATTTTAGCGCTCGGCACTAATTCTAACACCCCATCCAGCATCCCTAAACCGGCTCTAAGGATTGGTACTGCGGTAATTTTTTTACCTTTAATACGCTCAGCAGTGATAGTTCCACACCATCCCTCTAACTGATACTCTTCCAGCTCTAAGTCTTTAGTAGCCTCATAGGTCAACAGACAACCTACCTCACCCGCTAACTGTCTAAAGCTTCTGGTACTTATATTGGCTGAACGCATTAAGCCAATCTTGTGTTGAATTAAAGGGTGCTTAATTTCATGTACGCTCATCTTAAACTCTCTTCTTTATGCCATCTCAGGCTATTTTATAATTTATAAATCGTCAGCTGTATCCGACTCACTAGCTGTTCAACTAAGCGCTTATTTGCCAAAGCAGACTGCTACTTGCAAAATCAGCCTTGAGAAAGCAGTGCTCTCAAGTCAATAATCGCCGCATTTGCCCGGGTAATATAAGAAGACATTACCAGTGAATGGTTAGCCCAGAGGCCAAATTCAGAGCCATTTAAAACAAATGGACTCCAGACAAACTCCTGAGTGGCCTCTAACTCGCGAATAATCTGCAGCAGACTAATTCGCGCATTTTTCTTTTCTAATACGCTGGCAAAATCTTGGTCAATCGCTTTTAATAGATGCACTAGTGCCCAAGCTGAACCCCGGGCTTCGTAGAAGACATCATCCACTTTACTCCACGGCGTTTTAACTTCTAATTCTTTACTACTACTAGTCGATTGTGAGGCCTCAGCATCACCGGCTAAATCAGTATTAATCCGACGTTGGCCGACACTAGCACTGAGCTTTTGCGACAGACTGCCCAATCGAGTACTGACATCAGAGAGCCAGGCATTAAGATTGTCAGCACGGGCATAAAATTGCGCGTCTTGGATGCTGGAATCTGCCAGGCGCTGACGATAGCTTTTCAAATATTCAACCGCTTTACTATACTCACCTTCCGACGAGGGAAACAGCCAGCTATCACTATTAAAGTGTAGACGAGGCTCCGCTTCCGCTAAATCTACATCTTCGGTAGATTGGGATTGTGAGCGGCTAAAATCTTTACGCATAGCCCTAGCCATATCTCGGGTTTGAACTAACACCCCAAATTCCCAGCGCGGCATATTGTCCATCCACACTCCAGGTAGCGTTTTATCATTGCTAAGATAGCCGCCGGGCTTGTTTAACAAAGTTTCAGTAATATAGATTAGAGCATCGACTGTCGCCACCCCGGTGATTGCCGTTTCACTGGCGGCTGGAGCTGTAGTAGCTGTGGCTGAAAAATCTAAGCGCTGCGGGGTATTGCTCCAATAAACAGCTAACCCTGTCGATATCAGCACATAGCCGATTATCAACAACACTATTACTTTCAAAAACTTAGTCAATTTAAAAAAATTAACTAAGCTATCCCATGTACCTAACCACAGTCGTTGTATAAAATTCAAAATTGTTTCCTTTTTTATTAAAAAATCAGTGCATTACGCCTTGCAAGTAACTATCGCTTGCCAATAGAAAAACTAAGCACTCGCCCCACACTAATACCTGAATCAGTGGCTTTCACTACGCCACGTCGCGCAAAATTTTGATTCTACAGCGATTAAAAAACACCTACTGAACCTAGCAGTTTTATCTAGGGATGCATTTATTTTGCTAATGCAGGACGCATCTGAGCTTGCAGTTAATGTTTTTCAATATCGTGCAGTAGTTATCCTGATATTTATTGCTAAATTTTAATGATTTCCATGCATAGACAGAGCTTTATAGCGCCCTGTTGAGCAAAATAATGCAACCGAAAATTAATCCCCAACTAAGCCTGAATAAACACAATATACCTTAATTTCACTAGTATTTACCGCCATCAAGCACTTAGATTGCCAGTTTTGCTAAAGTCATATTAGCGTCGCTATTTTTTCGTATGCAAAACACACACTAACCGCGATTAGCCTCATCTATATTATTACTACCTGAATCCGTGACTTCAAAGCGAATACAGAGTGTAAGATATTGGTTGTACGGTGGAATTGAAAAATCTTAGCTGCACGCTCATATGCGTCCTGCACTCGCTAAATAAATGCATCCGTGCATAAAACCCGTAGCTTCAGCGGCCATTTTTCTAACCGCTGTAGAATCAAGAGCTTGCGCTACGTGGTGCAGTGAAGTCACTTCAGGTACTGCTTAAGCTTGCATTTTCCATCGCTTTTATCAAACTGGATACTTTTTTCTTATAAGCGGCCATAGATTTACGGTCAACACCGATAGCGATTGGTACTTTATTCCCCATGGCATTGATCGGTTTTTTATTAATATGAAATTCATAGTGCAAGTGAGCACCGGTCGAGGCACCGGTATTGCCACTTAAGGCAATTTTTTGGCCGCGCTTTACCCGCTGACCCTTTCTCACTAATGACTTACTTAAATGTAGATAGCGAGTACGGTATTTGTAACTGTGCTGGATTTCAACATACAGGCCTGCATATTTATGTCGCACCACTCTTTTTACTACCCCGTCCCCAGGTGCATAAACGGGAGTACCAGTTCGCACTGCAAAATCAGTACCATTGTGCGGCCTGATCAATCTGGTAATTGGATGCCTTCTACGCGGATTGAAATTTGACGATATGCGATAAGCGGTTTTAAGAGGGTAGCGAGAAAAAGCCCGTTCTAGCCCCTCACCCTTACCGTCAAAATAATTACCTTGGTAGGAAAATGCCGAGTAAACACGCTTGCGATTGAAAAACCTAACCCCTTCAATTTTAGTATTACCGGTAAAAGTATCGCCGACATATTGGCTAGAGAGAATGATTTGAAATTTATCTCCTGCTGCAGTACTGCGCGCAAAATTAAATCTAGATTTTAACAGGCGACCAATCACCGCAACATCATTGCGTGGCAGTCCTAGAGCAACAGCGGAATTATAAAAGTTACTGCCGCTTTTAACCACCCCCGCTATCCGAGCTTGCCTCCAAGTTCCCTCTTTAATAGTTTCTTTGTACTCAAAGCCAGCACCTTTACGCTCAAACACCACTTGATGTTCAATCCCAAGCACTTGCTCCATACGGTTAAGCACGATACCTTTAGCGTCAAATTTATCATCATTACCGCTTAACCAGAACCGATAGGTGTCACCAGTATTAATAATATCTAAAGAGAGTACGTTTTTATCAGCTTCCAAAATTTTTGTCATTGTCGATGACAAATTAAACATTGAAAACACTTTTCCTAAGGTATCCCCTTCAGAAACCACCCATTCATAATCAGGCACATCAACCGCACTTGCCGCATAGTTATCTAATTCTGCCTGTGCACTGCTATCGCTAGTTGGCGCGGGATCAAACAATTCGGGCATGGTGATTTCTTGCTTAGTGGCACTATTAAACAAAAACGGCACCATCAAAAGCAGCAGACAAATGATAAACAAGCCGCTTATTATAGCCAAGTGCAATTTAGGTAAGTTACCCATAAATTGTTTTAAAATCGCTAACTTAGATTTTATAAAATTCAACATCTAACTTTATATCACTCCCGTTATCATGCGTTGACTAAACAGTGCCTCTAGAGCCCCACTAGCTTGGAGAGTCATAGATTGCACAACATTTAAAAAGTTCGACATTTGCAAATTCACCGACAAGATTAGTGGCTGGAGCCTTTAACTAGTTTAATTAACTATAGTGATGCCAAATTTTTGCGCATTTGACAGATAGTTTTTTCATAATCAGGCGTATTAAAAATGGCCGAACCTGCCACAAAAGTATCGGCACCAGCCGCGGCCACTGCCGCGATATTCTCAACCGTGACGCCGCCGTCTACTTCCAGTCGAATATCTAGTTTAGAGTGATCAATCAACTTGCGCACTTGCGCCAATTTAGTCAGCGTAGCGGGGATAAATTTTTGCCCGCCAAAGCCTGGGTTAACCGACATTAATAAAATCATATCTAACTTATCTAATACATGATCGAGATAGTGTAGAGATGTCGCTGGATTAAACACTAAACCGGCCTTGCATCCCGCATCTCTAATCATTTGCAGCGAGCGATCGATATGCTCTGACGCTTCAGGGTGGAAAGTAATATAACTGGCTCCCGCATCGATAAATTGTGCGATCATGCTGTCGACAGGTTTAACCATTAAGTGCACATCAATCGGTGCGGTAATTCCATGCTTTCTTAACGCACTGCACACCATAGGGCCGATCGTAAGATTAGGTACATAGTGATTATCCATCACATCAAAGTGCACAATATCAGCACCAGCGGCCAGCACGTTTTCTACTTCTTCACCCAATTTAGCGAAATCAGCAGCTAATATAGATGGTGCAATTTTAAAGTCTTTCATGGATGTACCTTAATATTTTGATTCAAATTATTGCGCCACATTGTATCTAAATGGCTGACGTATTAATATCCTTAGACTTTTAAAAATTCAGTGATAACTATTTCTTTATGAAAAAAATCTTACTAATTAGCTTTTTTAGCCTTATTCTCAACAATGCTCACGCCGACAGCCATGCTAAGGCAACTGAACAAGCAGCTAGCGATGCTGAAAACAGTGCGGACAGTGAAAATTCAGAAGAGCCTGTTACGCGCAGCATGCCCAACACCAAACAAGAGACCGAATTAGAGATTGCAGCGTATTTAAGCAATTCTTTAACCCAAGTTCTTAAACTGACGGCACTCGAGCAAGAATTCAACCTCTACTATTTGGCAGCCGATGTAAAAGAGCCGCTGGGCAGCCTATTATTTTTCCCCGACGAGCGCCTACACTCGGATACTTTGGTGAGTTTAAACCCATTGAGAGTCGGATTAACTCGATACCAATGGCAAACTGCAGTCCTCACTTTACCGCAGACAACCCTGCCTGCCATTCCGCTAAGATCCGAATACAAAGAGGACACCCAAGACCCCGAAAGCACTAACGACGCTACAGCAGCGGTGGAAGATACTGTCGAAGCAAAGACCGAGACTGCAAAGGCCAAAGATAAAGATACTGATGCGCCAGATACAGCGGCGCAGACAACACCGAACAGCAGCACTGAAGAGCCGCCAATTGCAGTAAAGACACTGGCTGAAATATCCTTAGCCAGAGCCCAGGCCAGCATTAAGCTACTCACTGAAAAATCAGACGCGGTGATTATCGCCGGTATTGGTCAGGGCGCAACTTGGGCAGCCGCTTTTGCGGTGACCATCCCAGCCGCCGATAAAGAAAACTTCCGGCTGTTGTTAATTAACCCACTACAGTCAACCGATGTTAGTGCACCTAAACTGACGCAAATGCTTGGCGACATAAAAATAGACACCTTCGATATTTACACACCGCATAACGCAAACTTATCAATCGGCATCAACCCAGCACTGGCACGTAAGCGCGCCGCCAATTTATCAGAAATAGAACAGTACATCCAAATTAAGGCATCGGCTTTAACTTGGGGAAGACAAGGCAATAGCTGGCTGCTAAAGAAAGTACGGGGAGTGCTGAAGAAGTATGTAGAAAAGCCATTAATAATAGCCAAAGAGAAAAAAACAAAACCTAAAATTAGCAGAAAAAAGAACCAAAAACCTGGCGTTTAGCCAGGAATTTTTCGCTCAAACTAACAAGTTCGTAGTTTAGGAAAAATTATTGCAGACGGAAAAGTGGCTGACTAAAAAACACCAGTATATAGATGCTTGGGTCTGCAGAGTTCCCCTCAAACCCCATATTCACTTTTTATTCTTGCGTGAATTCTTCAGCACATCGTAAGCCGCTTGTATTTCTTGTGTTTTTTCCTTAGCTAATTGCATCATTTCCTGCGGTAAACCTTTAGCGACCAATTTATCCGGGTGATGTTGACTCATTAACCGGCGGTAAGCTTTTTTCAATACGGCATCTGATACATCAACAGCCACTCCAATCACTTTGTAAGCGTCGTCGATGGTGGATTGCGAATTTGGCATTGCCGAAGAGCCGTGAAAAGACTGCTGAGCTTGCAGTCTGGTCAGCAGTTCATTCATTTCCTGCTGCGACATTTTTAGGAAGGTACAGACTTGCTGAATAACTTTTAGCTCATTGGGGGAAACTTCGCCGTCCGACATCGCCGTTTGCAGCTGAATTTCCAAAAACATTATTTTCACTGCGCTGCGCCTTTGAATAAGCATACTCAAAGGGCGCAATACTTTTCCCAAATCGTAATCGGCCTCTTTACCCTCGGCAAAAAAGGCCATTGCCTGGCGTCTTTTCTCCTCGTCCAAGCGCATTCTGATCATCACATCTCGGGCAAACTGAATCTCCTGTTCAGTGACACGTCCATCGGCTTTGGCCACTTTCCCCATCACCAAAAAGGTGGCTTTAAAGAACAGCGCTTGCGGTGAGCCCTCACCGAGCAGCAGATTATATAACCAGCGATTAATAAAAAAACCGACTACCGCTCCGAGCATTAAACCGGTTATATTGCCTGAGAAAAGACCTATCGCACCACCAATAAAAATACCGATTCTACATTTTTTGATGGTCTGTAAAATTTGTTGATTCATAATTGCCACATATAAAAATTATTATCTTCAATCTGTAAACTCAAGCAAGTCACAGCAACAATATCATACTTCTTGCAAGCTACGCTGCCACTCTTCCGCTAGCGCTAACCGCTCGACAGTACCGACATCTATCCATTTATTATGTAACTGTTCACCGCTAATTAAACCCTTGAGAATATATTTTTTAAATAACTCAGCCAAGCTAAATTTACCCATAGTACAATCGGCAAACAGTTTTGGAGTGAGAATACTAATCCCCGAAAAAGTCAGCGCAGTGCTGGTAGCATTGGGTGTTTTTTCAGCAATAGCCAAGAAACCATCTTCTTTAAGTTGAAAGTCACCTAGCGAGTGCTGCGGTGGATTTTTAATCATATACAAATGTGCCAAGCCGGTAATTTCACGCTTTACATCCGCATAATTAAAATCAGACATTACATCGGAGTTTACCACCAGAAAGGGAGCATCGTTATCACTTAATTCACCCAGAGCTGAAAACACTCCTCCCCCAGTTTCTAGCGCATCAATTTCAGGATAAATTTTTATATTTAGATTGCCGGTATACTGCTGGTTTAGATACTCTTCCAATTGATTGGCAAGCCAAGACACATTAATGATCACCGTGGTAAATCCTGCCTGTTGCAAATTTTCTAGATGATATTCGATCAGTGGCTTATTTAACACGGGTATTAAAGGCTTAGGTACTGTTTCAGTAAGATGCTGCATTCTTCGACCACGCCCAGCAGCTAATATCATCGCCTTCACAATAATTTCTCGATTTGAGTTTTATCTAACGAATACCAGCGCTGCCCAGTTAATGCAGGAGCGACCACTGCCTCTAACCACTGCGAAAATTCTGCCAACTCACTATATTTAGCCGCAATTTTTAGCACATAGCCGAACACTCTTGGTATGTCTGCCAGATAAGCGCTTTTTTGCTCCTCAACTCCCAAGCGTATAAACAGCCCTAAGACTTTTAAATGTCGCTGCAAGCCGATCAAATCAAACCATTTTTCAAATTGTTGCGGTGTTATAGAGCGATTCAGTAGCTGTGCACTTTGCGACAATTGCAAATAATAGTTAATTAACTGCGCTGTTTGCTGATCCGTTATATTGATATAACAATCGCGTAGCAATGACGCTAAATCATAAGAGATTGGCCCACGCACCGCATCTTGAAAATCGATGACCGCAATTTTATGCTGTTTGACTAACAAATTACGACTGTGAAAATCTCTATGCATGGTCACTTGGGGTTGCTCTAATGCACTTTCCACCAATAGTTCATAGACCGCATCTAAGCAGCTCGGCACCGCTAAATCCAGTTGATATTTTACCAGCCATTGCTCAAACAAGCGCATTTCACGCAGTAAAAATTCCCGATCAAAAGCCACTAGCGGACTGTGGGGAACTTTTTGTATCTCTATTAACTGCTCAATCGCTTTTTGATAGAGCTCGGCATTGAATTCACTGGTTAATAGATCAAATAAATGGCGGTTGCCAAAATCTTCAATCAACATAAATCCCCGCTGTTCATCAACACAATAAATACTCGGCACGTTAACTTGATACTGCCGCCATTGCTCGGCCCTTGCAATAAAGATTGAATTATCGATTCGCTGTACAGGGCTGGAGACTAAAATTTTATCACCGGCAGCACTGTGCAGCCTAAAATAGCTCCGGCAGCTCGCATCGCCTTTAAGCGGACAAACATCCCAATCTCCAGCTATTTTTATTGCTCCAGATACTATTAACGATTCTATCCACGTATACATTTCAGAAAGTTGCTGCATTCTCTATTGTTTTCCACAAATACTGTAATTCAGAAGTCATTTGCTCTATTATCCTTCTGCTAGCCCATTTATGGCTAAGGGTTTTTGACGTTTAGGTATTTATTTTACAAAAACACACTAAAAACGTATATATTTGATGAGCTTTACCATTTTATTCTATTATTTCAGCACATTGAACAATGTTCAATTCATCAAGAAGATATTTTTAAACTTACTAGGGTTGGATTTCAATAAATGCTGTTTAAGAAACACTCATCTCACCAACTTTATCTAGCTATACTGGCCGTCACCTTGAGCAGTATTCAATCCGTGGCTTTTGCGAATCAAGATTGGAATTGTCGTCAAGTTAACGATCAGTGGGACTGCAGTGCATCCGTATCAGCAACCGCTTTACTTGACAAAAAACCAACAGCTAACGCGAAACAACCTAGAAACAGACCGTTTATCGCCACAAAAAAAGCGCCGACTTCTGCTCCTGCTAGCAGCAGCAAAAAATTCACCCCTGTCAGAAATAAGGTTATTGCCAAAGCCCCCTCTGCAACGGCTCCGCCTGATCACTCTAGTCAAGCTTCATCGCATCCAATCACTGCGCCAGTGATAGATCAACACTTAGCCGCACTTAAAAAAGCGCTTAATTCTACCAGTAACAACCACCCATCAATAACCAGCGAGACTACCGCTAAAGCTGACAGTTTATCGAATAAAACTGATTATACAGCGAATCAGCTAAAGAGCAGCGCTGGCGACAAACAGCCGCTAATTTTGGCCAATAATGCGCAATCTCCGTCGTATAGCACCGAGGTAGAGCAGACCGATATAGACTATAAATCCTTAGATTGGTATCCCTACACAGCCAGCGAAAATAGTCAGAAAGTATGCAAAGGGCGCTATATTTCTCCGACGATCGGTGATGATTCAGCAGCAGATACCCCGCCTGATTTACAGGCGATATTTATCACTGCCGACCAATCGGCCACAGAAATAGGTAAGTCGTCAACATTAACCGGCAATGTTGACTTACAACAAGGTAATCGTAGCCTGCATAGTCCGCTGGCCAAGCTAGACCAAGAAACCGGCGCATTCAGCTTGGAAGATGGGGTGACCTTTCGACAGACCGGCATGCTAATTGTTGCATCTAAGGCTGAAGGCAATATCAATGAAGAGGAAACCCGTCTCTATGATGCCAAGTATGTGATTCACGAGAAACACATTCGCGGCGATGCAGATGTAATTATTCGTCGTTCAAAAAATGTCCTCGATATAGAAAAAGGCAGTTATACTTTTTGTCCACCGGGTGAAAACGCCTGGAAAATTTCAGCGGATAAAATTAATTTAGACTTGGTCTCAGGCTTCGGTCGTGCCGACAATGCTAGGCTGGTAATATTTGGTAATTCTGTATTGTATTTACCATTCTTCTATTTCCCGATTGACGATAGACGACAGAGCGGTTTCCTATATCCCAGTATTAAATTTAGGAGTGGTGACAGCAGTATCGCCATTCCCTATTATTTTAATATCGCTACCAATATGGATGACACACTAACTACCTCCCTGTTTAGTGATGGCAACATACTGCTAGAGAATGAATTTCGCTACCTAGATGAAAACAGCTTAAATGTCTTAAGTACCGGGTTTGCAAGTCAAAAGACCACACTAGATAAACGACGCTGGGTACTTGGCCTCAACCACACCGGTAGATACGATAGAATAACCACTGTAGTTGACTATACAGAGGTGAGTGATGATGATTATTTTTCTGATTTTGATACTAAATTAAATATCGATGAGGGAGATAACGATCATCTTAATCAATCAGCTAAGATCATCTATCAAGCTGACACTTGGAAGAGTTCGATTTTATTACAAAAGTACCAAACTATAGACTCTACTAAGAAGAAGCCCTACCAACGCTTGCCAGAGATCAGACTAACCGGCACTCTGCCAGATAACTACCAGCATTATAATTTTAACCATCGCTCGGTGTTCACCCGTTTTGACCGTGACCAAACCGGGCTAACAGGCAGAGATTTGACGGTCGGTGATCGTCTAATTTTAAACCCTAGCATTACCGGTGAATACAGAAATTCATGGGGATACATTAAGCCGGCGGTGAAATTTTGGCATGCTAATTATCATTTAAGTGATCAGCCAAGTAACATTAGCAGCAATCAAAGCGTGACCGTTCCTATCTTAGAAATAGATTCAGGGCTGTTTTTTGATCGCGATATGAGCTTCCAAGGTAAGTCTTATACACAAACTCTTGAGCCAAGGCTCTACGCGCTATATGTTCCATATAAGGATCAGAGCGACCTGCCAGATTTTGATACTTCAGAGCTGACTTTCACTTACAACTCGCTATTTAGGGATAATCGCTTTAGTGGCGATGACCGATTTGGCGATGCTCAGCAAGTTTCTCTAGGCTTGACCTCTAGAGTTATTTCAGACCAAGGGCGAGAAATAATATCAGCCAGTGTTGGCCACGCCTTTTATTTTAGCGACCGAGAAGTTCGCATTGACCCCAGTGATGCTCCAATAAAAGATAACTCATCTGATTTTGCGACCTCCATTATTTGGCGACCTAACATCAGAGTACGCGCACTGTTCGATGCCGCTTTTGATGCGGGAACGTTCAACAACTCAGAAATGACCCTAGACTTAAAGTACGAAGAAGATCAAAATCATGTTATTGGCGTAAGACACCGCTTTACGCGTGATATTCGTAAACAAACCACCCTCTCTTATCTTTGGCCGATAAACGAGAGATGGTCCAGTTTAGGTTTAGTCCAATACGATTGGAAAACCAACGACACAGTAGATATAGCAGCAGGCTTGGAATACCAAAGTTGCTGCTGGAAAACCCGAGTAGTATTTAGACAAGAATTAGAATCCAACAATAAACGAGATAATTCGATTGCCCTACAGTTCGTATTAAAAGGCTTAGGCGGGATCGGAAAAAGTCCGACAACAGAACTTAGAAACAAAATTAAAGGTTATGAAAAACGTGAGTATTATAATGCAAATGATTAATTCACTTAAAGCTCTACTAAATAAAACCCTAATAACGGCTAGTTTAATCGCACTGGCGACCACCACTTCTGCAGCCAGTCTCGATAAAATCATTGCCATCGTCAACGATGAAGTGATTCTTGAATCTGATTTTAAGAACAGCTTAAAAAGAGCAGTCAATCAAATAAAACGACAGCGCGCCAAAGTACCATCACCACAAGTATTGCAGTCGCAAGTGATGGAGCAGATGATCACTCGAACTATCATGCTGAAAATGGCATCGGATCAGGGAATAAAAGTAACTGATAGGCAGCTAAACACCACTATTTCACAAATTGCCAAAAATAATGGTATGAGTTTAGCAAAGTTTAGAAAGGCAATTATCGCGCAGGGACAAGACTACATAGCGACTAGGGAGAAAATTCGTACCGACTTACTGATTAGAAAACTTCAAGAGGGTAATATCAGCCAGCGTATTCAAATTTCAGACCGTGAAATTCAAAACTTTCTACGCTCTCAGGCGAGTAAAAACAATGCTGAAGTATTAATTAGTGATATTTTAATTACTATCAAAAACCCGATCACCCCAAAGAACATCAAAGAGGCGAAAACCAAAGCCAACGACCTTTATGAAAAATTAATTGCCGGCGCCAAGTTCTCTGATATAGCAATTAGTAATTCTAGTGCAAATACTGCTTTGAATGGTGGCGATATGGGCTGGCGTAAAATCTCCGAATTACCAGCTTCTTTAGTTGATGCTATTTCCCCCCTGAGTTCAGGCCAGTTTAGCAAGCCGACCAGAACCCCAACTGGTTACCATATGTTATTACTTAGGGAGACACGAAACGGCATTAAATCTTTGCTAATAGCTAAGACCAAAGTCAGACATATTCTTATTTCACCTAGTGAAGTCACTAGTGCGACGCAAGCAAAGAGAACAGCTGCGCAACTTTACCAACGTTTACTTAAGCATAAGGGAAATTTTGCCGAGTTAGCAGAAGAGCACAGTAACGACCCAGGTAGCAGCTCACAAGGTGGAGAGCTAGGCTGGACACAAAGTGGGCAAATGGTACCTGAGTTTGAAAAAATAATGAATCGCACTAAAATTGGTGATATAAGTCTGCCTTTTAAAAGTCGCTTTGGCTGGCATATTTTAGAAGTAACCGACCGGAAAACAGAAAATGTTAGTAACTTAGCACAAAAAAACCAAGCTAGAAATGTCATCGGAAAGCGTAAGTTCAACGAGGAGAAAGACAATTGGCTGAGAGAGATCCGCGCCAATGCATACGTAGAATTTAAATAGACGAAATAGCTAACTGCTTTACAGCACAGTGTAGAGCAGTATTGTTGTTCTGTTTTTCTAATGTATAACACCTTACCAAGCACCGCCTAACGGATACTGTGCATAGCTGCATTCCTCTACAACGGCTGGACAATGCTTAAGCATGCTATTATTTATCCATTAGGCTTAAGCTGAACGACGGCGATAAACAGAGTCCATCATGCACAAGATTAAAAAAATAGCCGTCACTAGTGGCGAGCCTGCAGGTATTGGCCCTGAGTTGATTGTCAAAATTGCACAGCAAAACTTCCAAGACCAACTAATTTATATTGGCGATCCAAGTTTATTAACTGCAGCTGCGGACAGTTTAAATTTACCACTAAAAATAGTCCCCTTTAATACTAGAAATATTTTAGCTTCTAGCTCTGGTGAAATATTTGTAGAGACTATTCAGTTAAATGAAGAAGTAATCACTGGTCAATTAAACCCAGCCAATGCACGCTACGTGCTCGATACATTAGAACATGCCTGCCAAGGCTGTTTAGATAACAGCTACGATGCGATGGTTACCCCGCCGGTACATAAAGGGATAATCAATCAAGCGGGCATCCCATTTACTGGCCACACTGAATTTTTACAGCAGCAAACCCAATCCTCTGAAGTAGTGATGATGCTCGCCACTGAACAGCTCAGAGTCGCTTTAGTGACGACCCACTTAGCACTCAAAGATGTCAGCAGCGCAATCACCAAACAGAAATTACGCAATATACTAGCGATACTAATTGCCGACCTACAAGATGTTTTCGCCATTCAAAGACCGCGAATACTGGTCTGCGGTCTCAACCCACACGCCGGCGAAAGCGGCCACATGGGCATGGAAGAGATAGATATAATATCTCCGGTACTGGACGAGTTTTCTGCGCAAAATGTTGATATAATTGGCCCGCTTCCAGCTGACACACTCTTTACTGAAAAGTATTTAAAAGACTGTGATGCGGTATTGGCGATGTATCATGATCAAGGGCTACCGGTTTTAAAATATTCTGGTTTCGGTAAAGCAGTCAATATCACCTTGGGGCTACCGATCATTCGCACATCGGTAGACCATGGCACTGCGTTGGACATAGCGGGCAGCGGCAAAGCCGACAGCGGTAGCTTATTAGTCGCCATTGAATATGCATCTAAACTGGCTCACCAACGCAAAGCATCAACAAGAAACTAGGCACCAGCATTTTGATCGGTAATAAATTTTAAGTACCGCCGATCAGTCGACTATCATTAATCTTGGGAATTTCCCCTAATAATCTAGCACCATGATTATCAAAATTTAAAAGGCTCAAATTGAATGGCGCGTCAGCACAGCAACAATGCGGGACACAAAGCTCGCAAACGCTTCGGACAAAATTTTCTACAGGACCAAGGTGTTATACGCCGAATTATCAGAGGCGTCAGCCCAAGACCTAGCGATCATATGGTTGAAATCGGACCTGGGCTCGGCGCTCTTACCGAAGTAATTTTAGATGAGGCTGGCGCCTTAGACGCCGTCGAGCTAGATCGCGATTTACTGCCGATCCTCAGGACAAAATTCTTTAGCTATGGCGACAAATTCCGTATTTTTGAAGCGGATGCGATGAAGTTTGACTTTAGCTCCCTGCAAGAAGATAGTCGCCCGCTGCGGATCATCGGCAACTTGCCCTACAACATTTCTACCCAACTTATTTTTCACCTTTTACAGCATTCAACTTGCATACTGGATATGCATTTCATGTTGCAAAAAGAAGTAGTTGATCGACTGGCCGCCAAACCCGGCGACAAACTCTACGGTCGCCTGGGCATCATGGCGCAATACTACTGCGAGATAGAACCTTTATTTATCGTGCCACCAGAAGCATTTCATCCTATCCCTAAAGTGGATTCTGCGATCGTTAGGCTGCTCCCCTATAAGACTAAGCCACACCAAGCTAAATGCTTAAGCACCTTAGAAAAAGTGGTTAAAACATCCTTTAGCATGCGCCGTAAAACCTTGCGCAACAATCTTAAAGGAGTAGTCGAGGCCGAACAGCTACTCGCCCTAGGTATCGACCCGGTCAGAAGACCGGAAACGCTGTCACTGGTTGAATTTATTGCGATAGCCGATTTCATCCACTCCACTTCCACAACCCTTTAGGATAGTCAACGCAGATGGACTCAAACTCAAAAGACCCGATACACAACCTGCAAATAGCGCAAGACGTGGAAATAGCGGTTGAAACAAAATTTGAAGCAGCTCAATCAGACGTCGCCGCCAAGCGCTTTGTTTTTTCTTATCAGATCACCATCAAAAACCTGGCCAAACAAAATATTCAATTGCTTTCAAGACGTTGGGTAGTGACTGATGGCAATCAAAAGGTTCAAGAAATCCAGGGAGACGGCGTGATCGGTGAACAACCTACTATTGCCCCTAACAGCAGCTATCAATACAGTTCAGGTGCAGTGCTGGAGACCAACGTAGGCAGCATGTTTGGCCACTACAATATGGTGACAGCAGAGGGTGAGTCATTCAAAGCTGAAGTTGCCGCCTTTACCCTCGCCAAACCTAATTCGCTGCATTAAAGCGACGAGGAATAACTTTGGCTAGCTATGCAATCGGTGACATCCAAGGCTGTTATGACGAATTACAGGCGCTGTTAGAAAAATTAAAATTTAGCGACAGTGACTCACTGTGGCTGGTCGGTGATTTAGTCAATCGCGGCCCAAAATCCCTTGAGACATTACGCTTCATTCGACAGTTGGGCAACAGGGCCAAAGTAGTATTGGGCAACCATGATTTACATTTATTAGCCGTCCACTACCGCCAGTCTAAGCCGAAGAAATTCGACACCTTTCAAGATATATTGGACGCTGGCGACTGTGACGAATTAATGGACTGGCTGAAGTCTCAGCCACTGGCTTATTTTGATCCGCAGTTGAATGCGGTGATGACCCACGCTGGCATCCCAGTCAACTGGAGCATCCCACAAGCTCTGGCACTTGCACAAGAAGTGCAGGACACCCTGCAAAGTGAAGATTTCCTGCCTTACTTTACTGCGATGTACGGCAACTTTCCCGATCAGTGGCAACCTTCATTAACCGGTTTAGACCGGCTGCGCTGCATTACGAACTACTTGACCAGAATGCGTTTTTGCACCACCAGCCAACAGCTTGAATTAACCTATAAAGGCGAGCTTGGCCAACAACCTGAAGGGCTTTCTCCCTGGTTCTATGCCTACCCCGACCACAGCGACTCAACTGCGGCAAAGCTGCCGTTAATACTCTTTGGTCACTGGGCGGCACTGCGCGGAAAAACCAATAGGAAAAACATTATCGCCTTAGATACCGGCTGTGTGTGGGGCGAGCAACTAACCGCTATATGTATTGAAACTCAAACCCGCTATAGTGTCCCAAGCTTTAAACAATAAGCCCCACTATCACCCTTACAACGGACAAAGGCACACATGGCAGATTATCAATGCATCGATTGCGAGCAAGCCAAATCACTATTGATAGAAGGTGCGGTTCTCTTAGATATCCGAGACCAAAACAGCTTTATGCAAGCGCACCCCAATCAGGCAATTAACCTCAACAACGACAATTTGCAACAGCTATTATCGCCACTGGAAAAACAGCAAACTATTTTAGTGCTCTGCTATCATGGCATCAGCAGCAAAAATGCAGCGCAGTTTATCAGCAGCCAAGGCTTTAGCAATGTGGCAAGTGTAAACGGCGGCTTTGAGGCATGGCAGGCACACTTTCCCGAAGAGCTTAGCGGCGGTATTTAAGCCGGCATGACTGAGCTGAGCCAAGTTACTGCAATTTTATTAAAGGATGCGCCGTCTTATCGAATTTCCTCCACAGCGAATTATAAGATTCACCTGTGGACAACTCTTTCAGCTCAGCGCAAATTTCCACTAACGGACCCAGAATAAAACTATGTGACAGCAGATCAGGGTGCGGAACTCTGCTTTGATTAGCTAAACCTTTAAACAGCAACCCATTAAAATCCCCATAGAGCAGTAAATCTAAATCAATCGGCACTTTAGAGCTGTGCAACTTATCCTGAGATCGACCTAGCGCCCGCTCGATTGCCTTTAATTGAGACACCACTGACTCAGCTGCTAAATTAGTTGAAAATGAGACCACCAAATTATAATAGTCAGCACCTCGCTGAGTAATAGATGGGCTTTGATAGACGCTAGAGACCACCACATCCACGAAAGATTTCTTTACCAGCTCAATAGCCAGTGCGATATTCTGTTGTGGATTGTCATTACTGCCGATCGATAAGAATGTTCTCACAGCCGCTTTCCCCAATGCATTTCACAGTCACCGATACGCCCTGGATCAGTCACTGTAATTGGCAATAGCCGGGCGCTCACCGCGCTCAATCAACACCCCAACATCGGCGGCGGCTTCAATCGCCCCAGGTTTTCCAACCCGCAAACGCACCCAATTCAGCGAAAATTCTGCTTTAAGCAGCTGGGCAATTTCCTCGGCCATGGTCTCAACTAATAAAAACTCACTGCTGCCAACAAAATCAATCAGTCGATCACTGACCGTCTTATAACTAACGGTACTCTCGATGTCTTCTGCCGCCGCTGCGCGACGAATATCAACCGCCATATCCACATCGAGACACACCTGTTGTTTAATTTTCCGCTCCCAGTCAAAAATACCGATCACGGTCTCGATTTTTAATTGTCGAATATAGACAATATCCATGTTTTACATCCAAATAAAGTAGTGGCTTGAGGCCGGTGATTAAAGAGCAGGTAGCTCAGCCATCGGCCAGCGAGGCCGGGCCTGTATCGTAAGATCACTGGATTGACCCGCCAAAAGGCGCTGAGTACCAGCGTAGGCAATCATCGCCCCGTTATCGGTACAAAATTCTGGGCGCGCATAAAAAAGCACAGCGCGCTCTTTTTCCATCATTAACTGAAGTTTCAGTCTCAGCCGCTGATTGGCGCTGACCCCGCCGGCGATGACCAACTGCTTGAATTTTGTATGCTGTAAAGCTCGCTTACATTTGATCACTAGCGTATCGACCACCGCCTCTTCAAAAGCGGCCGCTATATCGGCTTTAGTTTGATCGTCGAGAGCTTGCTCTTTTTTGAATTTATTGACCGTGTTTAAAGTAAAAGTCTTTAAACCAGAAAAGCTCATATCCATACCAGGCCGGTCGACCATAGGTCTGGGGAATTTAAATCGAGTCCGATCGCCAGACATTGCCAACTTGGCAATCAGCGGACCGCCAGGATAGTCCAGCCCCAACATTTTAGCGGCTTTATCAAATGCCTCACCGGCTGCATCGTCTAAAGATTCACCGAGTAACTGATACTCACCAATTCCCTGCACTTCGACCAATTGCGTATGCCCGCCACTAACTAACAGGGCGACAAACGGAAAAGCGGGAGGATTATCCTCTAACATAGGTGCCAGTAAATGCCCTTCCATATGATGAACGGCGATAGCTGGCACATCCCAGGCAAAGGCAATCGACCTCGCCGTTGCCGCTCCAACCATTAAAGCGCCAATTAAGCCTGGACCTGCAGTATAGGCGATCGCATCTACTTGATTTTTTGCAGTGTTGGTCTCTTTTAAGACTTGCTCAATCAGCGGGATTAAACGCTTAATATGGTCTCTGGATGCTAACTCTGGCACCACTCCACCATACTCCGCATGCATCGCAACTTGACTATATAGTGCGTCGCCCAATAAACCTTGCGCCGAATCATAAATGGCGACCCCGGTTTCATCGCAAGATGTTTCAATACCTAGTACTCTCATATTCTCTTCAAACCATCATCAATCTTAATTTTCGAACATTATCTACTATAATCTTGGCATAATCACCCACAGATGCAGATAAATAAATTAAGTTTATCAGTTCAGGCTTTGACAACTCCAAATTCAAGCTGTAAAATTTGCGCTCAATCTTTTTACGCTTATTGGCCCAGTGTCGATAATTTGTCAGAAAATTGAATTCCATTCACTTAATTAGGTTAGAAAAATATGCCTGCAGTTAGAGTAAAAGATAACGAGCCCTTTGACGTAGCACTACGTCGCTTCAAACGTTCATGTGAAAAAGCTGGCGTTCTCGCTGAAGTTCGTCGTCGTGAATTTTATGAAAAGCCTACTTCTGTACGCAAGCGTCAAGCTGCTGCTGCGGTAAAGCGTCACGCAAAGAAAGTTTCTCGTGAAATTTCTCGCAGAGTACGTTTGTACTAATACTTTTTTGTAAAAAGTTTAGCCTGCTGACTTAGCAAATTCTGCACTTAGATTTAAACGATTATCGTTTGCATATCTCAGTTGCGAAAATGCAGCAAACAGCAAAATGCATTCCCGGATTGTCGCTCATAAAAATGAGTAACATCAAATTCAGAATGTAGCGTCGTGTTATATATTATTATAGAGCCAGTGATAGGTCAGAAATAATGTCAGATTTAAAACAGCAAATAAAAGCTGATATGAAAAGTGCAATGCGGGCCAAGAACAAGCCGTTATTATCCACTATTCGTATGATCATGGCAGAATTTAAGCGCATTGAAATTGATGAGCGCATAGAACTGGATGACACAAGAGCACTGAGCGTGTTGGACAAAATGTCGAAACAACGCAAAGATTCTCAAGCGCAATTTTTAGAAGCGAACCGCAGTGATCTGGCGGACATTGAGCAGCAAGAACTGGAGGTGATTAAAACTTACTTGCCGCAACCGCTTAACGACCAAGAAATACTCGCCATTATAGACAACGCAATTACCCAGAGCGGCGCACAAAGCATGGCCGACATGGGAAAGCTAATGGCTTTTGCCAAACCCCAACTGCAAGGTCGAGCAGACATGGGTGCCGTGGCAATTATAGTAAAGAAAAAGCTCAACAGCTAACCTTTCTCAACACTGCCACCACTTGCTATCATCACCCTTCTCTTACCTGGCGTGATGCCACGCTGAGCTTAGCCTTCATCAATAGCTAAGACAGCCAATGCTTTTAGTACATCGCAGATTAGACTACTATAGAAACAACTTCTTTATTACATCTTAATGTTACCTATTAATTCTACCCAGACCAACAGAGACAATTATGGCCGGCAAAATTCCACAATCATTTATTGATGACCTACTTGCCCGCACCGACATAGTCGACCTGATTGACGCTAGAGTTACCCTTAAAAAAACCGGCAAGAACTACAGCGGCTTATGCCCTTTCCACAAAGAAAAATCGCCCTCATTTTCAGTCAGCCCCGACAAACAGTTCTACTACTGCTTTGGCTGTGGCGCAGGTGGCAACGCGATCAGCTTCATGACCGATTATGAAAACTTACCTTTCCCGCAAGCCGTGGAAGACCTGGCAAAACTAGCGGGCCTAGAAATTCCAAAAGACCACAGCCACCAGCGCAAAAACGAGCAGCAATACCAGGCACAATTTAAAATATTAGATTTAGCGTCCGCCTTTTATGAAGCCCAACTAAAAGGCCACGCCAGTAAAAGCTTGGCGATTAACTACCTCAAAGGCAGAGGCCTTGACGGCAGCACAGTCA
The DNA here is from genome assembly GCA_000416275.1 of Osedax symbiont Rs1. Lineage (GTDB taxonomy): Bacteria > Pseudomonadota > Gammaproteobacteria > Pseudomonadales > Balneatricaceae > Rs1. The sequence continues at coordinate 4,560 of ASZJ01000160.1, read as the reverse complement.
AACAATTCAGCATCGGTTTCGCCCCTCCAGGCTGGGACAACCTAATCAAGAGCCTCGGCATGACCGACACTGATCAAGCGCATTTAGAGCGCAGCGGCATGCTGGTCAGAAACGAGGAAAAAGATCGACTCTACGACCGGTTCCGCGAGCGAATCATGTTCCCGATCAGAGACATGCGCGGCAGAGTAATCGCCTTTGGCGGACGTATTTTAGGCGACGGAAAACCTAAATACTTAAACTCCCCCGAAACCGACACCTTCCACAAAGGTCGCGAGCTCTACGGCCTCTATGAAGCGAGAAAAATCAACAGAAAGCTCACCAAAGTACTGATAGTTGAAGGTTACATGGACGTGGTCAGCTTGGCTCAGTTCGAAATAAACTACAGCGTCGCCACCTTGGGGACAGCGACTAGCCTGCAGCACTTAGAGCGTCTCTATAAAATAGTACCGGAGATAATATTTTGCTTCGATGGCGACCAAGCCGGCTTAAAAGCGGCGAAGCGGGCACTGGAAACAGTGATGCCGGTCATCAAAGACGGCCAACAAGCCAAGTTTCTATTCCTCCCCGAGGGAGAAGACCCGGACACCTTGGTCAGACAAAAAGGCAAACAGCACTTTGAGGACATGATCAATAGCGCCACCTCAATGTCAGAGTACTTTTTTGACTCACTTTCTGCCAACATCGACATGGAGTCAATTGACGGCCGAGCGCTGTTTAGCAGCCAGGCCCTGCCGCTTATTCAACAGATGCAGCCCTCACTACTGCAACAGATGATGACCGACAGAATCAGCACCCTTACCGGCCTGACCATCCAGCAACTGACCAGCAGTAACCATTTACACGAGAGCTTTGATAACAGCTATCAAAGCGGCGCCCAACCCAACCAACCACTGGCGGATGACTACTCATATTTCAGTCAATCCTCCCAGTCGGACAAAAACCCAGCGGCACCAGCGCCTAGACCCCCCACCGCTAGCCAGCCAAAGAAAAAGCGCACCGCCAATATATCGCTGGTTAATCGAACCATATCATTATTACTGCACAGCCCAGAACTAATCAGCAGCGTCGAAAAAATCACCGATATCGAGCTAATCAAGGAAGACAATTCCGACATCCTCGCGCTATTAGTAGAGTACTGGGGCAAGTATCCAAAAGCCAGTTTGGGACAAATGCTAGTAGACTGGCAAGATGACAGCAAGTACGCGAGCAAACTATTAGTCATTAGTGAAATATCTAGACTCATCCCCTGCCCCGACGATAACTACCAGCAACTATTCATCGATAGCTGGGAAAAGCTGCGCGACCGAAAAAGCGATCTCGCCTATGCCGAGATAAAAAGCCAACACTCCTCTTTAAAAAGCAACTTATCTAGCGCCGTAAAACAGCAGGCAAAAGAGTACTTACTGCAGATAGCCGCCCAACACAAAAAAAATAAATAAGCTATTTAATCGCCTATCAGGTGGCTATTATCAATTTATTGGCCGTAAAGCTCAGACAATTTTGTGCAACATCTTGAAAAACTCAAATTTGAACCAATAAAGAGACAGGCAATTAGAGTAGTTTAGCGATGCGCCGCTATCGAGTACAACAGCAAAGGCAGATCGATTACTACCAGGCATCAGTGAACAAACCTTATTAAACAATATTATACGGACGTTTTAATAATTTTATTCGCTTGAAAAAAACCGCGCATCCTGTTTTAAAAGCTATCGAACACATCGTTAATCGACAGCGAACAGCATCCGGCCTTATTTTGGATCCAGCCTACGCCAATAGACTAGCTATGGTAGGCGACCAAGCTACCTGCTACTGATTTAATCACCAGTAACAGGATACTCCAGGATAATACACAATTTTTACCAGAAACCTTAGACTTGCACGGCACATAAGCCTAGCAATGTTTAACTCACGGCGTTATAATTGCGCGCTAAATTTTATAAACGTTTTATGGATCGCAGGGCTATTATGTCAGATACTTCGCAGCAGCAATCTCGGCTTAAGGAATTAATCGCTAAAGGCAAAGAACAAGGTTATTTAACATACGCCGACGTGAACGACCACTTGCCTGAGAATATAGCTGATCCAGAACAGGTCGAAGACATCATTCGCATGATCAACGACATGGGCATTACGGTATCCGAAGTAGCTCCAGATGCTGAAACAATGCTCATGAAAGAAGGTGACTCCACCCAGGAAACTGATGACGACGAAGTTGCCGCACTTGCCGCTGTCGAATCAGATGCAGGCAGAACCACTGACCCAGTGCGCATGTACATGCGTGAAATGGGTACGGTTGAGCTGCTTTCAAGAGAGGGCGAAATCATCATCGCCAAGCGCATTGAAGAAGGAATTCGCGAAGTAATGTCAGCGCTTTCCGCCTTCCCTAGTTCCGTGGAAATCATCTTAGAAGCCTACAACAAAGTAACCGAAGAAGAAGGTCGCCTCAGTGATATATTCAGCGGTTATATCGACCCAGATACCGCAGAAGTAGTTACCCCTGCCCCTGTTATCGCACCGGTCATCAAAAATGATAAAGATAAAAATGACGACGACGATGAGGATGAAAAAGAGCGCGGACCAGATCCTGAAGAGGCAAAAATTCGCTACGGCAAGATTCAAGTTTGCCTAGACAAATACTATGCTGCAGTAGAAAAGCACGGCGTCAACAGCCTGCAAGCGGAAAAGACTCAAATTGAGCTAAGCCTGGTCTTCTCGCCGATCAAACTATCTCCTCGATTCTACGAGCGACTAGTCAGCAGAGTTAGAGACTACATCGGCAGAATCCGCACGCAGGAGCGCAACATCATGCGCATCTGCACGCAGCGCTGCAAAATACCGCGCAAAGAATTTATTAAAACTTTCCCAGGTAACGAAATCAATCAAGAGTGGTTCCAAAAACTGATTGACGACAACACCCAGTACTCTGCAGCCCTCGCCACTCATCTACCAGATTTACAGCGAGCACAACGTCGCTTGAAGCAACTGCAACAAGAGACTGGCATAGCACTTAGCGAACTCAAAGAAATCAATAGACGCATGTCTATTGGAGAGGCGAGAGCACGTCGCGCCAAGAAAGAAATGGTAGAAGCCAACTTGCGTTTGGTTATCTCAATAGCCAAAAAATACACCAACCGCGGCCTACAATTCTTGGATTTAATCCAAGAGGGCAACATCGGTTTAATGAAGGCGGTCGACAAATTCGAATACCGTCGCGGCTATAAATTTTCTACCTATGCAACATGGTGGATCAGACAGGCAATCACCCGCTCAATCGCCGACCAAGCGCGTACCATCCGCATACCGGTACACATGATCGAGACCATCAACAAACTGAACCGCATCTCTCGACAAATGCTTCAGGAAATGGGTCGCGAGCCAACCCCGGAAGAACTATCCGAGCGCATGGAAATTCCCGAAGATAAAATCCGCAAGGTACTGAAGATCGCCAAAGAGCCTATATCGATGGAAACACCGATTGGCGATGACGAAGACTCAAGCCTGGGCGACTTCATTGAAGACGTCAACCACTCCTCGCCGGTTGATTCAGCGACGGGCGAAGGACTTTGCGAAGCGACCAAAGAAGTACTGGCAGGCCTAACCGCCCGCGAGGCAAAAGTACTGAGAATGCGCTTTGGCATCAACATGAACACCGACCACACCTTAGAGGAAGTCGGAAAGCAGTTTGACGTAACCCGTGAGCGGATTCGTCAAATCGAAGCAAAAGCACTACGCAAGCTACGTCATCCAAGTCGTTCAGACCATTTGCGCAGCTTTTTAGACGAGTAGTGAAAAAAACTTAAAATCACTATTGCGCCATCCCGCATAGCTATGTATGATGGCGCCTCTTGATTCAGAGATCGATTTTCAATCCTTTATAGGTGATTGATTTCCAGTTTAAAACATCAAGAAACTGATCTAGTCTTCTATGACTATTATCAGGGCCCATAACTCAGTTGGTTAGAGTAGCGGACTCATAATCCGTTTGTCGAAGGTTCGAGTCCTTCTGGGCCCACCACTTATTCTCCCCTCTCTTGTTTGATTCCATTTTCTTATTTATATTATTTTTCTAATTTATGTTATTGCTTGATGTTGGATTTTTTAAGATCAAAATAACAGTCAAAATATTAACTAATCTCTTTTTTATGTTTTAAGATCAAGTTCTTAGAAGAATTTCGCCTGCGGCGACTGACTTTCTTTTGATGAGCAAAATGAAAGTAAGCAAAGCAAAAGCTCACCCAATATTGYCGACAGACTCCACCACTATCGCCTGAATTGCCGGCCGTTCGTAGAGACATCCCTGTCTCACTCACTCTGCGCGACGTCCTGTCGCTCCGCTTCGTCAATTCAGTCAATAGCGGCGGCGACAATAAAGGGGCTTAGCGGCTTCGTAGTGTGGTGCTAAGCGTGCTGTTGTTTCTTCTTTGAGTCGGACCACATTCAATGGATTTAAAGTCAAAACATTTAACTGATTTCTTTTTTATATCTAAGGTCAAATTCCTACAATCATTTTCCTTGATTGCATGCCGGTCATTTTAGTAAAACTTAATCCTGAATCCGTGA
>ASZJ01000159.1 GCA_000416275.1 Osedax symbiont Rs1 | reverse complement strand
GTTGTTTCTTCTTTGAGTTGGACCACATTCAAAAGATTCAAATTCAAATTATTAACTGATTTCTTTTTAAAGAGAGCTCTGCATAACGTTGCGAGCGAAGGTAAGACAAGGCAAAAACCAGCGAGATAGCGGAATCAGTGTGCCCCTGTTTATGGGTATTACAGGTGTAAATGAGCATATTGAGCCGGTTTTTAACGCCGTATTACCGAGCGCAGTTATCATACCCTCTGGGTAAGTAATGCAGAGGCTCTTAATATCTAAGGTCGAATTCCTACAATCATGTACCTTGATTGCATTCCAGTCATTTTAGTAAAACTTAATGCCAGTACAGTTCTGCTGTCAATGTGTTGCAAATTGAGACTCTAGACAAGGGGTGTTAATTGTTTTAATTTTCTTATATTCTCAAAGACGATAAGACACAGTGTTTCGGCATACATTTTTAACGAAAGACATCGAATCAAAACACTGAGAATTCAAAAAGTGTCATTTGAGTAATGTTGAATTTAGAATGATTTTGTATTTTACGGCATACTGATCATATATACAGAARAATAAGATATCTAGCTTCCGCCTTTGCGCCTATTAGACGGAACGATTCCGCCTTTCTACATTTTAAAAAAGTGAAATAACGCCGTGAGTTGTTGAAATATAATGTTACTATCGATAAAGTATGCAACTAAAGGATTTATCAAAAAGAATCGAGCAACTCCTTGAGCAATCAACAGGAGTCCTCTCCACAAAGAAATACAACCAGTATGGTGGAGACTTCGTTGATTCTGGAGCTTTGTCAGGGCTCCGAGCATCTGTATTGTCATTCATTGCCATGGTGTACGGAAAAGATCATTCTCATTATTCTGAGTTTGATGCTGCCACAAATAAAAATTTTGAATCTAATGCAAAGCAAGGCAATGCAATAATTCATTCTATCCAAAATGAAATAGAAGGTGGTTGGGTATTTTCCGTAAAACAGCTTATCTCCGCTGAAATATTCTCAGACTTTCTTGAAATGGCTGAGCATCTATTATCTCAAGGTTATAAAGATCCTGCCGCAGTAATGATAGGTTCTGTCCTAGAAGAAAATCTACGTCAACTATGCTCAAATAATGAAATAGACATAGAATTAGAGAAAGACGAAAAATTTATTTCCAAGAAGGCTGATCGGCTTAATTCAGATTTAGCAAAGGCTGAAATATATACGAAGTTGGACCAAAAGGCCGTAACTATGTGGCTCGATTTGAGAAATAAGGCCGCACACGGTAAGTATGATGAATATACTAAAGAACAAGTAGAACTAATGTCGCAAGGTGTTACGGAGTTTCTTGCTCGTGTCAGCAGATAATCACATAACAAATAAGGATAGGC
>ASZJ01000158.1 GCA_000416275.1 Osedax symbiont Rs1 | reverse complement strand
GGCGGGTTTTAGAAACTACTTTGGGTTGCTGGATAATAGCCGTAGCTTGAGTCATATTTATGGATTTGTATTGCATACATTGTTCAAATGGGTCAATCGACGCAGTCAGAGGCATAGTTTTAACTGGCAAGGTTTTAAAGATATGTTACGTTATTATCAGATTCAGCCACTGCGTGTATCAAAACGGTATATCGTGGTGGATTGGTATTGAGGGGGCTTGTGAATTACACGAGCGACGAAATAATTGAAGAGCCGGATGCGGTAATTCCGCACGTCCGGATCTGTATGGGGGCGGCTCAGGCAACTGGCCGTTCTACCATGACGCTGTCAAAGCAGAGGTTTATGAATAAAATTGTAGTTACAGATATCTTCGGTAAGACACCTGCTTTAATAAAGCTAAGTGAAGCATTAAATGCGAAAGTTATCGTAGATCCTTATAGTGGGGTAGATATGGCTTTTAAAGATGAAGCTGAAGCATATTCTTACTTCGTAGAGAATATAGGATTTGAAAAGTATTTATCAATATTACTAAAAGCGACTGAATCAGTTACTTCGGCTAGTGTATTAATTGGTTTTAGCATCGGAGCTTCTGTGATTTGGAAGCTATCTGAGTACCCTTCACTTAAGCATATCAATCGTGGCATTTGCTATTATGGCTCTCAAATTAGAAATTTTAAACAAGTGTGCCCATTGTTTAAGGTAGAGTTAATTTTCCCCAAAAAAGAGCCTCACTTTAATGTTCAGGAACTAGAAGTTGAGTTATCTAAAAAACAAAATGTAAAAACGATTATAGTGGATCACTTTCATGGATTTATGAATTTATATTCAAGTAATTATAATCAACCAGCATATATAGAGCAGTTAAATTGGTTGCGCATAAATGCCAGCTAATAAGTTGCAGCACTTCAGCCCCTACGAGGCTCGGACGCGTTTCACGCGCCCGTGTGCAAAGCGTTATGTGACAGGAGGAGGATTTGAACCCTATAGCAATACTCGTACATGTTCCTGATGTAAAGCTTGGGCTAGAATGGTATAAAAAGGCTTTTCCGATGGCTGTAGAAACTAATTTCGAAGGCTCTGATTTTACGATTCTAAATGTTAATGGCTTCTCTATTGAAGTAGTACTAGCAGACGACAAAGTCGGTGCTGGCAAATACGGAACTGTCATATATTGGCTAGTAGAAAGCTTAAACGACTCACTAGAGCATTTTTATGGCTTAGGCGCCAAGCTATATCGCGGTCCAATGAATATTGAAAACGGTCTATCTATGTGTCAAATCGAAGATCCATTTGGTAACCTAATTGGCTTACGTGGCAAAATCACATAATCGGGTAGCCGAGGGTATCTAACCCTCAGCCCCCACAACACCCTGCATGCGGGTCCGCTCACGTAAGCAAATAATTAAGGACAGGCATAGATTAATTGGGACCACATTGAAACGATTTATATTCAAATTATTAACTGATTTCTTTTTTATATCTAAGGTCAAATCCCCACAATCATTTTCCTTGATTGCATGCCGGTCATTTTAGTAAAACTTAAACGGTGGTTTTCCTACAGAGGACTTCACCTCATTAGTTCATGCCCATGCTGGGCGTACACAAGGGCAAGCAATCTGACAATCCCACGCCGCGTGCCTGCAGTTGTCGCCAGCGTTAACTGCCTTACCTCCGAGCAGCTTTGAAATTTTGACAAAGTTCACCTGCGTGTTAACCTTTGTCGATGACAAAAAATTGAGTTTTATCGCACCGATGTTGGAAAGCGTCCAATAGAATAGTTTTTAGATTCTTTAAGCGGAAAGCAAGCTCAAAAAATTGCATGGGTACTCCTGCTTATCGAAGATTTAGATGTCATCCCGACAACGTACCTGAAGAAGCTTGTAAATACCGATGATATTTGGCAAGTAAGAATTCAGGTAGGTGGGAATATATTCAGGCTGCTTGGGTTCTTTGAGGGTGATAATTTGGTTGTGTTGAACCATGGATTTCAAAAAAAGACTCAAAAAATACCATCGAAGGACATTAAGCTAGCAGAAGCTCGTAAGAAAGACCATTTACGGAGAAAAATATCATGAATGATCTACAGCAATATTTATCAAAACGTAAGACAGCAGACTCAGAATTTTCTGAAAATCATGAAGAAGGCTATCAATCTTTTAAGTTTGGGGTTCTATTAAAAGAGGCCCGTAAAGATGCCGAGTATACTCAGTTAGATCTTGCCAATAAATTACATACTCAGAAAAGTGCGATTTCTCGAATAGAAAATCATTCGGAAGATGTAAAACTATCTACTCTAGAAAAATTTGCCTCAGCCCTAGGTAAAAGTGAGCTTACGAGAAGATAG
>ASZJ01000157.1 GCA_000416275.1 Osedax symbiont Rs1 | reverse complement strand
ACGTTCGTGCGTTTGCCCTGCCTTCAGCGAGGCTACCGATGACATTGTCATTCACTTGCCAAGTGCCATTACCTAGATTAGTTGCCGGGTAATCAATCCCGGCAATATGAATCACCACAGTGGCATTAGGATCATTAACCACCCCTGATATAGCCGGCGTGGTATCGTTAGTGCTAATGATGTTATTGACCGCAATTTCAGGAGCGATAGTGTCTAAAGTAAAGTTTAACGTAGTTGCATCACTAGCATTGCCCGCTTGATCCACTTCACGTACTAGTAGTTTATTGTCCCCCTCTGTCGCAACCGGCTTATTTGCCGACCATGTTGCTCCATCATCATCACTGTACTCAATACTGCTAGTCGCTTCACTGCTAGTCACCTGTACGGCGGCATCACTGGTGAGAAAATCTGAATTTGAAATGCCAGAATCGTTGATTAATGCAACTTGTGGCGCATCCGTGCTAATAGTATCCAAGGTAAAGGTAGCAATCCCCGGATAATTTTTAGTGGCACCAGCGATATTAGCCACTGTTAAAGTTAGTGCGTAGTCACCTTGCACAAAACCATTGCCGTCTGAAATATTAGCCACCGGCATCAAAACTGATATTTCGCCATTGGTAATTTCTTGCTGTGTTATTTCTCTAGCGATAGTGGTATCACCATTAGTGCCAGAAATTCTTAATAATATGAACTCTCCCACTAGCGATAATGGCGGGATAATAATTTTCAAACGTAAATTTGAATCTATTTGCGCAAGGTCACCCACCTCAACTTTATTAACAAACTCATCTAAATTGTCAATTTTAATATAATTTGAGTTACTCATTTGGCTTGACTCCCTGTCGCAATATAGGCATATGCAAAATTAAACCGAATGAGTAATTAGCATGCAAAATCATTATTTATGAACTGAATGTTAATCTATACAAAAATAGCACATCAAACAACTGTACTTTCGTACAATTAACTGAATATTAAATAAATTTATTATAAAAAACCAAAAAATGATGACAAAAAGACAATGCCATTAATAAACAATATTGCTCTGCTATTTCTTAGCTAACGCACTGAAAAGAAAAATTTCTAATTATTTTCATAATTGATGCAATCAAAACAGTGCCTAAAGCGTTAGTAGTATGTATGACTACTGTTCTCCTTTGACTTTAAGCTGCACTAGTCGCTGCCTGTCGCTATTTTGTCAGTGATTAGTGCAGAGATTATTTAAAACAGCTCATTAGCTACTATCTCCGGCAGATGGGCTTTCAAGTCAAAACATGTAAACAGGTTCAATATTCGCTGAGGGGACCTAAAGTAAAATCAGTTTTCGGTATTCTGAATACCAGTGACAAATACCTCCTTTGTTTGTTACTTAGTACGATTTTGCGTTAGGACAGCGGTATTGGGTCTGTTTATGTGTTCCTTTTTTAATATTTTTGACTGAGACATAAAATGAATCAACTGAATCAACTAAATCAACACAGTGTCAATATGACTGCTCTCCTGCTTAGAGTAGGTTTAGGTTTAGTCTTTGTGATTGGCGGAATATCCAAATTAAATTTACTACTAGATGCCAGTACTCAAACTGCCATGGTGGCAAATTATATGGGTACATCTGGCTATATCAACGAGCTTTTCCAAGACTTCCTGTTTTCTGCCGGGCTACTTTCTCCCTGGACATTTTTAACCGCTTTGTCTAGCTTTGAACTACTTTCTGGGATTGCCTTAATTAGCGGCTTTTTGGTGAGACCACTGGCACTTCTGTACGCATTTCTACTCTGGAGTTTTGTAGTATCACTCCCGGTAGATACCGTTCCGGGCGCCTCAGTAGGTGTCGATACTTATACATCGCCGGCGATTTTTGTGCAGATAAGGGACATAACACTCTCTGGAATGATGTTTGTATTATTCAATTTAGGCTCAGGATATAAGAGTATTGATCAACGTCTGCGCACAGAAAACTTAATCGTCAATTGGGATGCACTGGGACTACTTTTAAGGTTGTCACTAGGAATCACCTTTATCATCGCCGGTCTATTTGGAGACTATGCAAAAATCCAGAGCTTCGCTACTTATCAGCCTTTATTACTAGCCCTTGGCGGCTTGTTAATTTTTGCAGAGAATCAGCTATTGAAAGCCACTGCTGTAGTTTGTACGGGGGTTTTAGTTTGGTATATTTTGCAAAAAATCTCATTCGACAAAAGTTTAATAGCTAACTTAAATGGCGTCAAAAGAGAATTTGCGTTACTGGCCGCGAGCATGGTTTTGGCGCTGTTTAGTGGAGGAGCTAGATTCACATTTAAGCAGATAGTAAAGCGTAGTAGACTCTACTTAAGCTTAAACCTGAATCAGTGACTTATCTTACACTCTGCATTCACTTTGAAGTCACGGATTCAGCTTAAATAAAAAAGTTCCAGCGAGCAGCTAATTTGAATAGTGCATAGTGAATACAACATCCTGATAATTCACCGGCTGTTATCTGCTAAAGCCTAGTTAAAAACAGCTGTGCAGCGATAATTGATAACTAAACTTGGAGAGATGTAGCAAAACCATCTGCTACCCTAATTTATGTTTGAGCGTTTCCGACCCACTAAAAAAGTGACTTTCAGCAAAGCGTTATTAAACGATTTATATCGCTACGCGCTGTCTTTAACTCACGACGAGCACCAAGCATATGACCTGCTACAAAGCTGCTGTGAAAAATCCTTGCAGAAGCAATTAGATACCAGTCAATTAAAACCGTATATGCTACGCATCATTCGCAATCTATTTATTGATCAGTATCGTCGCAAGCAACTTGAACTAGTGGTTGATAGCGGCTCATCTGCTGTTATAGAGCTAGATGAACAGACAACCTTGCAAAATTTAGAAGATATTGTCATTGATCAACAGCATGTTGCCTTAGTTTTAGCGCAACTAAACCACCAGGATAGAGAACTTCTTTATCTATGGGCTGTTGAAGGGGTGACAATGCAAGAGCTGGCAGAGCGAACAGCGACCCCACGAGGTACTTTGTTATCCCGTTTAAGTCGATTAAAAAAACGCTTACAGCAGGAATATGGGCATATTGTTGGACAGGTGTCGTCGCATGAATAAAGAGACTAATAACTTTAAAGAACAACTCGCTGAACACTATCAACAGCAGCAATTATCAGCACCACAAATTGCTAAACTGCAGAGCTTGTCAGCTAGTGTTAACCCCAATAAAAAGTATCTCAGAAGCGCCACTGGCAATATTTTTGCCGCGATAGCCGCCTCTGCAGTGATTGCCGTCAGTTGGTACTTACTAAACTTTAATCAGCAGGATTACACTGCCATTTCTCAAGAAATTGCCTACAATCACAACAGTAAAATGCAGATGGAGGTGTTCAGCCCCCACCTTAAAACAGTACAAGGACACCTCAATAGACTCGGGTTTAATCTGGTAAATTCAAGTAAATTAGAGAAAGACAAATGGCGAATAATTGGCGGACGCTACTGCAACATAAATGGCAAAATTGCTGCGCAAATGAAGTTAAAGCACACGCCTACCGATGCTATTTATACTTTTTATCAGGCGAAAATGCCCGGTGATTTTATTGAAAACCTGACTGAAAGAGAAGTTGTGATTGATGGTGTAAAAGTAAAGTTATGGCGGGAAAAAGGCTTGTTGATGGGCCTAGCTTTTTAGCGAGCTAACCACTGCTAACATCTTCGTGCATCCGTAGGAAGATGCGGGATTTTTTCAGAGGATGATTAGACGACTAATTTGATTATCCACGAATGATCGCAACGGCGGCAATTACAATGCCGACACCTAGCAACCGGCTGACAACATTTGCCATCTTAGAGAGATTGACGAAATCAAATATTTTACCTCCCACTAGGCCATATGAACTCATTACAACCAATAAAATTAACAACTTTAAAGCACCAAAGTACAGGATATCGGCAACAAAAAAATCTTGCCGAGTAAAATTGGGAAACAGCGCCAAGAAAAACAACAGTGCTTTAGGATTGGACAGTGAAGTTAGTATTCCCTGAAGATAAATCTGCCAATATTTTTTAGGTTTCTCAGCTGTCACTAGCTGTTGTTTACCCAGCCCATAACGGCAAATTTTATAGCCGATGAATGCTAAATACCCAGCACCTAAATAACGCAATAGCTCAAAGGCGACAACTGACTGGCTAATCAACAGCCCTAAACCTGTAGCTACGATTGAAATCCAAATAATATTTGCCGTTAACAGCCCCAAAATTCCCGTCATAACATAGCGGAAACCAAATCCAGATTGATATAAGACGAACAACATCGCAGGGCCAGGGGCCACTTCAATAAATAAAGTTACAGCTATAAATTGCAGCGTTAATTCCATTTCAACTCGTTTAGTTAAAGGTTAATACTACCTGAATCCGTGACTTCAAAGTGAATATTTTTCTAAACGCCGTAGAATCAAGAGCTTGCGCTATGTGGTACAGTGAAGTCACTGATTCAGGTACTAGATATGCACGATACTAAATGTAAGTGTTGGTTATACCAAACAAGTACAATTGATAGATTCCCGCTGCCAAATATAAGCGATTAAAGGGGATTAAGCATAAGACGATTAACGGAGTTATAGCGCCCTCCAGTCCAGGAAGTATTACTGGGGTATATAAGCATATTTAGTCGGTTTTTATACCTAATTACCGACATAGTAGCTACTGCTGAAGCTTTGAGAGGTAAAAAACCACTCTATTCAATCAACTCCAACGAGAGTGCTTCGACGCTCCAACAACACCACATCTCGCCATTTACCTTGTAATTTTGCTATTGCCTTGCGCTGACCAATAATAGTAAACCCAAACTTGATATGTAACGCTATACTCAGTTCATTTTCGGGGAAGATAGCCGCTTGCATAGTCCAAAACCCTAAAGACTCAGCACGCTCAATTAACGCCGCCATTAATTGTGAACCTATCCCCATGCCTGTTGCCCCTTGTGCAACATAGATGCTCACTTCAGCGACCCCTGAATATACCGCTCTTGTCGATACCGGCGATAATCCAGCCCAGCCTTTTAGCTGCTTTTTCTGACTCTCACTATCGACACTGACTAATACCGAAGCCTCAATCATAGAATCCTGCCATTGCTGCCAACTTTTTGGACTTGTCTGAAAAGTCGCGTTAGCTGTAGCTATCCCCTGTTGATAAATAGCTTGTACTTTAACGAAGTCTGATTGGCAAAAATATCTAATAATCATGGCTGTATCTCTATTGGCAATAAGCTTTTAGTTATTCAGGTTCATGCCACTGGTAAATATTATCCCACTCTTGCCGATCTATTGGCACAAAACCTTGCTGCAGATAAAAAGCATTCGCGCGACTTTCCTTCAAGGCTCCTAACCGTAAGGGCAGCGCCTTAGATTTGGCTTGCTGCTTTAGGGTGCCTATGATCCGTTTGCCTAGACTATTCCCTTGAAATTCCGGATCAATGTATAAATGGTCGAGCCACAGGTGATCAGTTTTTTCAATCACCACATAAAATCCTACTAGCTGCCGGTCAATTAACACTTTAAAAGTATTGCCAGCGCTAAAACTATTCACAAATCGCTCTCTTGCCCGATCTGGATCAAAGCGACCGACTGCCTCTAAACTTGGCTGCATCGCCTTAATCCTCAAAGCGACTAGATCCTCAAGATCACTCAGTTGGGCTTGTAAAATATGCACAATATCAGACCCTATCAATCATGCTGCTCACCAGAAACCCGATTGCTGAGCTTGGTCTTTTAATCTAGACAACTCTAATTCCATTAACTTTAATTCAAGAGTTAAGCTAAAGCGTTCACTGAAGCGGGTATATCTTTGCTCTTCGGTTAATTTCTCATTTTCTATATTAGCGAATAATTGTTTAATCTCTTTTTTAGCGGTGCTTATGGTTGATTCCCTAGCGTTGATTTTTTCCCCTAGGCGATAGCCAGAAAAAAATTGTGGCTCGCTACTCTGCGGGCAAGTATTGTGATAATAGCTACCCGATCTGGCGTAACGCCAACCCGACTGGGCAGTGCAAAATTTTGTTAAACCTTGTTGCCAGCCTAATTTATACTGTGCAAAATCTGGAGTAATTCCATATTCAGCGCAAGCATCTGTATGCTTAGCGACATACAAAGACCTATTTCCCTGCTGTACATCGTCATAGCCAAGATCAAACCAATTGGCGCTAACACACTCGGCCTGGTTTAAACTAGCACAGCCCGATACTAAGATAATACCGACCCCACTAAGCAACAATAGAACACTATTTTTGATACGCCAATCACTCATAATTTATCCCTTAACCTGTATTTTTTGAACTCAATTTTAAGATCCCTATATTAAGCCCAACTCTTGAGAGCTTATCCCTTTAGCTCGCTATTTTTAGTCTTGTTTATTGAAAATCATATTTTAGAAATTGCACTGCAGCGCCTGCCAATCACTACCAACAAAATTCCACCTAACACCAGCCCTGCCGACAAGATCAAGCGCTCGGTTAATAGCTCTTCGATAAAAATCACCCCGCCCACTGCGGCAATGACCGGCACTAACAGCTGCAACACCGCTGCTTGTATGGTTTTCAGAGCGGTGAGAGCCTGATACCAAATGGCGTAACCCAACCCCGAGGTAAGCGCTCCAGAAGCGACAGCCAACAGCACGCCCGTGCCGGATAGATAGTAGGAATCGATGTTGTAAATCGCCAGTAGCATAATCAAAGGAGCGGTGCGTAAAAAATTATAACGGGTATCTTGCAGTGGACTTTTAGAGGCTTTGCCAGCCAAGGTATAAAAAGCCCAAGCTATTCCCGAAATAGCCATTAGCATTAATCCTGCAACGGACGGAGCTGTAGCACCCGGCAACATCAGATAAACAAAACCGGCAATAGCCAGTGCCACGCCTAACCACTCGGTATAGTGCAGCTTATTCCCCGAAAACAGTGAGCTAATAATCATGGTCATTTGCACAACACCAAACAAAATTAACGCCCCAGTGGCCGTGTCTAGTGAAACATATGCGAAAGAAAAAGCCGCCGCGTAGAGAAACAGACAGATCGCAGCAAACCAACTACCTCGGCTGGCCTTTTTATAAATCTCAGCAGGTTCTTGCACAGCGAGGCGATTTTCAGTATTAGTGCGCCGCTTATTCACCCACCAAGATTTCAACCAGACAATGCCCGACAGCGCCACGATACCAGAGGACAAGCGAATCACGGTAAAACTAGCGGCATCAATTTCTGCCCCATCGTATTGCATTTCTAGTGCCATCCGGCAAAGTACCGAATTAGCGGCAAAGGCCAGCAGCGCTAGTACAGTATAAGCAATGGTTTTATAGACGCTCACTGGAGAGGGCTCGGTCATTATATTTCTCGACACATATTTAAACAAAGCAGATTATGAACTGAGTAAAAACATATCTCAACTGATTCAGCGATTAATTAGAACCCTGATCAAATCCTTGCAGACAACTGAATAGCAACAAAATATTGAAAAATATAAAAACCGCAAATACCCCATAATATCAGCAGTTAGCCCCCCTCTCCCTCTCTTGTAGCACTGATCACCCTAACCACAAAAAAACAGCATTAGAAGTTGAAAAATAACCCTATATCAACTGAGCACAGCAATAATTACCACTACAAAAAATACAATTTATATAAAAAACAACCAAAATAACAGTAAACTAAAGTGTTTTTTATTTTTATATTTTTGGTACTCTTAAGTATAAATAGGCTCTATATAATAGCCTTATGCACTACTACTAAATTAAACAACAAATTGCTAAAAGCAAATAAAAAATAATTTAAAATAGGATTTGGACTATGTTAATCGGCGTACCTAAAGAAATTAAAAACCACGAATACCGGATTGGCATGACACCTGCAGGTGTCAGAGAAGTGATTGCCGCTGGTCACCAAGTGATGATGCAAAAAGATGGCGGTGCTGAAATAGGTCTTACCGATCAACAGTACCTAGCAGCGGGCGCCACTATCATTGACACAGCCGCGGAAATTTTTGCAGCGGCAGATATGATCATCAAGGTCAAAGAGCCACAGCCAAACGAATGTAAAATGCTTAGATCAGGGCAAATCTTATTCACCTATTTACATTTAGCGCCTGATCCTGAGCAAACCAAACTATTGGTTGAATCCGACTCCGTCGCTATTGCCTATGAAACCGTCACCGACGACAATCGGGGCCTACCACTGTTGGCACCTATGAGTGAAGTGGCTGGACGTATGGCTATTCAGGCCGGTGCCCACGCTCTAGAAAAAGCCCAGGGAGGACTGGGAACATTACTAGGTGGTGTCCCAGGGGTCTCTCCGGCCAAAGTAGTAGTGATTGGTGGTGGTGTGGTCGGTGTGAACGCCGCGCGTATGGCCATTGGCATGGGTGCAGATGTGACTATACTAGATCGCTCATTAACTCGTTTAAAAGAGCTAGATTCTCTACACGGCCCCGCTCTAAAAACCTTGTATTCGAATACCGAATCTCTAGAGTCTGAAGTACTGAATGCCGATTTAGTGATAGGCGCAGTATTGATACCTGGTGCAGCGGCACCTAAGTTGGTGAGCCGCGAAAATCTAAAGCAGATGAAAAAAGGGGCGGTGTTAGTAGATGTCGCGATCGATCAAGGCGGCTGTTTTGAAACATCCAAGGCAACTACACATCAAGATCCCATTTATATCGTGGACGGGATAGTCCACTACTGCGTCGCCAACATGCCCGGTGGCGTTGCTCGCACATCGACATTTGCCCTAACCAATGCCACTTTACCTTTTATCCTCAATTTAGCCAATAAAGGTTATAAACAAGCTCTGAAAGACGATAAGCACTTATTAAACGGTTTAAATGTACACCGTGGCGACATCACCTATGAAGCTGTCGCCAACAACTTAGGTTATGCCTACATCGCACCTTGCGATGCTATAGCCTAATCTCGAAGAGCCCTCTGCATAAAACTTTTAGACTCAGCGGCTGTTTTAAACCGCTGTAGGATCAATAGTTTTTACCAGGCACGACATGCAAATAACGGATTCAGATAAAAGCTAAGCGATCTATTGAAGGCAGCTATTCAGCGGCCTTCAATTATTGTTTAAAGTAAGACCTCTGCATAACTAATGCGCTCGCAACGTTATACAGCGGCCTCAAAGTATAATAATTCACCTTACCTCGAGAATCTATCAGCTATAGCAGCCAACTATTTACGGTGCATAAAAGTTAACCTGATTAGCCCTGTGTCTCCGCCATAGCAAAAGATGCTTTTAATCTCTTCTCTGTGCTCTGTGTGGTAACGGAGTATGATGGTCAATCAGGAAAGTTAATGATTATCGTCAGTCAGAAAATAGCGTAAAGTGACTGAAGATCACCAACTTCCGACAGCCCTGCATATGCAGGTATTAATACAGTGAATTGATATGCCATTATGGTTCTGGTTAGCGATAGTTATTATTCTGAGTTGCCTATTTTGTTGGTACCTATCTCCCGATCGCAATGCTCAAGCAACCCGCACCCAGAAAATAGTAGCGACAGTATGGATAATATTGCGTCGTGTGGTCAGCTTCGCCGGTGCCGCTTTTGGTGGGCTCTGTCTATATATTCTATGGGAAACTGCAGATTCAACTACCGAAAAACTAATTGGCAGCATCCTGATTAGCTGCCTATCTGCATTTTTTGTGTATGTTGGTGTGGTAGGGCAAGGTTGGAATCAATTTGGATTTAACGATGATCTAAGTTTATATAAAAAAGTTAAAAAGAAGTATGGTATTCGCTGGTAAAAAAATAGCTTTAGCGACCACAACTACTGCGCGTGGTAATACGGCGTCAAAAACCGAATAAATATGCTCATTTACACCAGTAATACCCATAAAAGAACGGCACACTGTACCCAAAGTGAGGGGCACACTGACTCCGCTATCTCGCCGGTTTTTGTCTTGGCTTAACTTCGCTCGCAACGTTATGCAGAGCTCTCACTAAATAAGTCCGACCAAAGTAATTATTGAAAACAGCCCACCAGCATAAAAAACGTATTTCTTACACAGGAAAGTACTATGCATAGAAGCAGATTAGCCGCATTAGTTTTAGACTGTAAAATTGATGATATTGAACAAGCGAATACTTTTTGGGAGCAAGCTCTGGGATTAACCTGTGTTCGCTCTAGTGAAGCATGGTCATCTCAATACTCCCACCTCAACTCTCCAGAAAACCAGCCCCATATATTAATTCAAAAAACCACTCATCAAAGCCGAGTACACATTGATATTGAAACTGATGATATAGCGGCAGAGGTTAGGCGGTTGCAAGCTATTGGCGCACAAATAGTAGAAACTTTTGAGCGATGGGTGGTGATGGAAGCCCCTACTGGTCACAGATTTTGCATTGTTAATCCTCAAAGAAAGGATTTTATTGATGCTGATGACGTTAATACTTGGAGCTAGCACTAACCGCTAGCTTCATTGATAAATATAGCTATTCAATATGAGTATGCCACCTGAATCAGTGGCTTGCATACTGTGCTTATCGTAAAACATTGATCTTACAAAAAAATTTTAAAACACGCACTAAACGACAAGACCACTAATGATTGCATGCACATCTCAACTAGACAGAGGCATCCCATTCAACTAGGCATTCAACCAAGTATTTAATCAATATCAACCGCTATAGGCTGAATCTCTATCAGCAATGTTGCAAACTCATGCGCTGGGATTGGACGGCTATAAAAAAAACCTTGTAAATTATCACAATCGGTCGACTCAAAAAACTCCTTTTGCTGCTGTGTTTCTATCCCCTCAGCAGTGACCTTTAAACTTAAATTTTTAGCGAGGGAAATAATCGCTCTAGTCGTTATTACATCATCAGAACTGAATGGAATATTATCGACAAAGCTCTTATCAATTTTTAATCTATCAATTTTTAATTTCACTAAGTAACTCATGGACGAATAGCCAGTGCCAAAATCATCTAATGCAACCGAAACGCCCATTTCTTTTAGCGACTGTAATTGCTGAATAGCAGAGTTAACATCTTGAAGCACCGCAGTCTCTGTCAACTCCATCTCCAAGCACCTTGCAGGCAACTTTGACATAGTTAACGCATTTTTTACGTTGATGACGAAATCAGCGCTTATCAGCTGCTTTGCAGACATGTTGACAGCGACAGTTAAATACTCAAAACCCATAGCGCGCCATTCTTGATTCTGTCTACATGCTTGATTCAGCACCCAATTCCCTATTTTGTCCATCATACCAATTTCTTCGGCGATCGGGATAAAGACATCTGGGCCGATTGGACCTAACTCTTTATTTGTCCACCTCAACAGCGCTTCGGAACCTTTGATTTGCTCCGTTTTAGTATCAATAACCGGTTGATAGTAAACTTCAAACTCATCATTCTCTATTGCTTTTCGTAGACCATTACTTATTTTAAGTTTATATTTTGATTTTTGCTCCAACTTTTCTGAATAATATCGATAAGTACTCTTTCCTTCAAGCTTCGCGTTATACAATGCTATATCTGCATATTCAAGTAAGTTGTCTACACTTTCAGTATCCGCTGGATATACTGATATACCAATACTCATATTGATAAAAATTTCCTCACCATCCAAAAGAAATGGATTTGCTAAACTTGCAATTAACTTCTCTGCGATGAGACTGATACTCTGAATATTTATTGGTGAGTCAATAATAATCAAAAACTCATCACCTGATATCCTAGCAAGCGTATCATCAACTCTTAATTTTTTTAAAAGTCGTTTGCTAAACTGTTTTAATAATTTATCTCTAAACACCTGCCCATACGAATCATTTATGTATTTAAAATCATCTAAATCTATAGAGAATACGGCACCTAATCTTTTTTTTCTTTTTGCATGTGATATGAATTGCTGCAACCTATTTTTGCAAAGCTCTCTGTTCGGCAGGCCTGTTAGAGCGTCAAAAAAAACCATCTGGTTTAGTTTTTTTTCGCTGGCGACTCGTGAAATAATCTCAATATTTAAATATTTTTGATTCCGTATTATTATTGCCATAAGCGCAATAGAAAAAAATAACAGCACCATAACCAGCTCATCTAATTCGTATTTTTCATGCTGACTAACGAAGCCAACAAATAGTTCAAATGCATCTATCTCTATAGAAATCAGCAAAAATATCATGGCTAATATAACGATAACAACGACTTCTCTAAAGAAAGCGGTACCGTATTTTTCAAAGAAAACTGTACGGTTAAATAGATCGGTTTTTTTATTGCTCATTTCAAACTCATTATTTAGAATCTCTGATTCCATGGGTAAAAATCAAAGCTTTCAATTTTATCATATCCTAAAAAATTCAAAAAATTCAAATTGTCTATTGAGTCACCTATATTTAACCTGACTCAGTGATGCCGCGGCACCTAAGTTTAATGTCTAGTGAATTATGGAATGCGAATACTCTATCTAAAACAAACTGTTAATTCGGGCAGTCTATACAAAATCCACAGAGCATCATATAGATACAAATTTTTTTTTATAATTAAAACCTTTGAATTGATATACGACATGAGAAGCACTATCATTTTGATTATAGGAGGAAATATACTTGAAATCAGCTTTTGCTCCCTCCTAGCCAAGGAGACACTATTTTATGAAAGCACTGATTCAAAGAGTATCCCACGCCAAAGTGGAGGTAAATTCAAAGACTGTCGGCAGCATAGATGCCGGGATTTTACTGCTTCTGGGGGTAGAGAAGAATGATTCGACTGAATACGTCGATCGAATGTTGAAAAAAATCATTAACTATCGCATTTTTGCCGATCGAGATGGAAAAATGAACTTGAGCTTAAAAGACATCAACGGCGGGCTATTAGTGGTATCACAATTCACTTTAGTTGCTCAAACCAACAAGGGATCAAGACCTGGATTTTCTAGGGGAGCCGATCCTGCACACGGTCAGTTTATCTACGATGATTTTGTGAAAAAAGCGCAAGCCAGTCAACTTAAAATCCAGTCGGGACAGTTTGCTGCCGATATGCAAATTAGCTTGGTAAATGATGGTCCGGTGACTTTTATGTTTGAAATAAATGAATAGTCACTGTGACTGGTTGAAAATTTATTGGAGCGTATACTCACTCGCACCAACCGCCAGAAATAAGTTATCTGACACTCCCCAATCAAGTACTTTCGCCCCCCGATGGATGAGGCTAATAATTTGATGCAGCTGATTGTAATCAATCGATGATTCCGCCACTACGTCAGCTGTGGAGGAGGTGTAAAAACTCAATTTATACTGCTGGTTTTTACAGCTAATATCTAATCTCTGCAAAATGTTAGCTGCTATTTTAGGCTCTGGCGCTGCGCCACTGCCCTCTTTTGTCACTATAAAATCAGCATTCAAGCCAACCGTTGCGCTCAAAGCAAGCTGGGCACTTTGGTGCTCAAACATCGCCATCGCTGATCGATGATCCGATGGGGCGAGGGCTACCGCAGGAGAGGTTCTCTCGATTAAATCAATGGCGGCATTTAACAGTCGCAGCGCCAACCTTCTGGTTATCCAAAAACTGACTTCCTGGCCATCGTTATACAGATTTCCCGAAAGTCGAATCCGATCTTGTACTTCGCTATACTCGAAAGTGAACGCTTTTATGTCGATAACCGACGCTAATGATTTATCTGCCAAAGGCTGCATCACCCTCCCGTCATACTCATAAAACGCACCACTTGCACATCACCGTCCACCGTAAAATGATGCTCTTTGGGTTTATTGCCCATCGCCATAACGAGATGGCGCTTTAACACCTCAATATCACCCTGGTTATCGCGGATTATTTGTTTTAAATCCACCGCATGCTCATTGCCGAGGCAGAGTAATAATTCACCTTCAACGGTCACTCTCACTCGGTTACAATCGCCACAAAAATTATGACTATGAGGCGAAATAAAACCAATCTTACTTTTACTATCAGCCATATTCCAATACTGGGACGGGCCTCCGGTATTCAAGGAGGAGCGACTTAGCGGGTATCGCTGCTCAATAGCGGAAAACACATCATCACTGGAATAGTACGTTTCAGCACGATTATGTGAGCTAATCACGCCCAGCGGCATCTCTTCAATGAATGATATATCAATTTCACGATCACGAACAAAATCCACTAAGTCCAAGACTTCGTGATCATTGCGGCCCTTTAAAATAACCGCATTTAATTTGATTCGCTCAATACCGGCATCAACCGCGGCATCAATCCCCTCTATCACTTGCTCTATATTACCGATACGGGTAAGCGCTTTGAACAGCAGCGGATTTAAACTATCTAAACTAATATTTATCCGATTAACCCCAGATGCCTTTAGCTGTTGTGCATATTTTTTTAGTTGTGAGCCATTGGTTGTCAAACAAAAATCTTTTAAACCTGCAAGTTTGCCGATACCATCAAACAGCGAGAGAACATCTCGTCTAACCAGTGGCTCGCCACCGGTCAAGCGAATTTTATTGACGCCTAATTCCACAAAAGCTCTAGCAATCAAGTGAATTTCTTCCAGTGACATCACCTGATCGCGAGGCAAAAAGGTCATCTTTTCGTCCATACAGTACACACAGCGAAAATCACATCTATCAGTCACAGACATTCTAACGTAAGTTATTTTACGACCAAACTGGTCTATTAATTGCGTCTGAGGCATTGCACTTAGCACCTTCAATTCCCACTCTATGGTTGTTAAGTTCTACCTGAATCCGTGACTTCAAAGTGAATACAGAGTGTAAGATATTGGCTCTACGGTGGAATTGAAAAATCTTAGCTGCACCCGTAGGTTCAGCGGGTATTTTTCTAACCGCTGTAGAATCAAGAGCTTGCGCCATGTAGCGCAGTGAAGTCACTGATTCAGGTATATGGTGCAGTGAAGTCACTTATTCAGGTATAAATCAGCAGATAGAACAAGGAAAGCGAACGAAGACGGAGCAAGACTACTTGACGATGATTTTCGGCCATTGCGTTGGTTTTACTGCTGCGAACCATAGCAGCATTTAATATTTAGAGGGACCTTTGCACAACGTTGCGAGCAAAGAGAATACAAGGCAAAAACCGGTGAGACAGCAGAATCAGCATGCCCCTCACTTTGGGCACAGCGCGCCCCTGTTTATGGTTATTATTGGTGTAAATGAGCTTATTTAGCCGGTTTTTAACGCCGCATTACCGAGCGCAGTTATCATACCCTCTGGGTAAGTTGTGCAAAGGCTTCATAGAAGAATTACGGGCTAGACTTACCAAAAAACTTAAAAATAGCAGAAAAAACCAAGCTACAACAGCCACATTTATTTAGCCTTATAAACAATACCAGGTTTACAGTGAATCATTTCAAATTTATCAGACAAATCTGGTAATGACTCCGATGCTCCAAGCATCAGGTAACCACCAGTTTTTAACTGAGCATGAATTTTTTGTAAAATAACTTTCTTTAACTCAGTTGAAAAGTATATTAATACATTACGACAAAACACAAGATCCAGTTTCCCTAGCATGCCGTAACTCTCAAGCAAATTAATTCCTTTAAATAGAACACAAGCCCGAACATTTTGATTAACCTGCCAGACTCCCTCTTTCACCTTACTAAAAAATTTCTCCTGCCGCCGCTTACTCAAACCTCGCCCAAGGGCAAACAATTCATACTCTCCTTTTTTGGCTAACCCCAAGGCAGTAGAGGATATATCAGTTGCAACTATGCTAATTTTAGCACCACGCGCACTCGGATTTGCCTCGACAAACTCTTGGGCAACCATCGATATTGAGTAAGGCTCTTGGCCAGTTGCACAAGCAGCCGACCACACCCTAATATGCGATGTTGAGTTATTCATCAGCTCTGGAAAAATCTTTTTAATCAATACTTCATAGGGATGAGAATCACGAAACCAGAGTGTTTCGTTAGTCGTCATAGCATCAACAACTTGATCTTTCAGCATCCTTCCCGAGGGAAGCGCCATCGCCGACACTAATTGCTCTAGATCCGAGTACGAGTTTTCACTCATCACTTTAGCTAAACGACACTGCACTAAGTATTGCTTATTTTCAGCGAGAACAATCCCGCAGCTACTTTCTAAGTAGCGGCTGAACTGTTTAAAGCCTAAAGATGTAATATTAAATGAGTTCATCTGTGACTAGCTGCAGCAGCTCTACCCTCCTGTGACAACATCAATTCTTTCAATAACAGCATTAGCCAAATCATTGGGATTAAATTTCGCCAAAAAACCATTCGCTCCCACTTTTTTAACCATCGACACGTTAAAGCCACCACTTAACGAAGTATGTAGAACAATGTGCAATTTATCCATTCGCTCATCCTCCCTCACCATCGCTGTCAATGTATAACCGTCAACTTCTGGCATTTCAATATCAGAAATCATCATCAAGAAATGCTCATCTACGGCGACTCCACTTGCTGCTAATCCATCTAACAACTTCCAAGCTTCCATACCATTATTGCACTGAGTGACGGTAACCCCTAGATTACTTAGGCTTCTCTCCATCTGATTTCTAGCAACACTAGAATCATCAACGATTAAAACATTGTGCGCCTTAGCTCTTTGGCGAACTTCTTCAGTTGCTATTTCCGCACTAACCTCAGTAGACATAGGGTACAAGTCTGCCAATATCTGTTCAACATCCAGTATTTCTATTAAAGAATTTTCATGCTCAAAAATAGCCGTCAAATAATTTTCGACTCCTATTTCTGCTGGGGGCGCATTAATTTGATCCCAGTTAGTATTGATTATTCGATCTACCTTTCTTACCAAAAACGCTAAAGTGCGCTTATTGTATTCGGCAACGATTAAAAAAGCCTCATCGGGCTTATCCCGCGCCAGCGGATCGCGACCAATGGCCTCGGACAAATCCAACACAGGAATAGTTTCCCCACGAATATGGGCCATACCTTTAATGGCAGTTGTCTGCCTAGGTATTTCAGTAAGCTTTGGGCATTGCAGAACCTCCCTGACTTTAAATACATTTATCCCATACTGCTGATCAGATTCTAAATTAAATAACAATAATTCTAATCTATTTTGACCCACTAACTGGGTACGTAGGTTTACACTATCTAGAATACCTGACATGATTTATATTAAACCCCAACTTTTTTCGAAATCAGCGATTCACATTACGCCTACTGATGGCTCAGGACAAAAACGTGACCTTCTTAAAATTTATAATTTATAACGGCTGTATTTGCTTATCAATTAGCGCTTTTAACGTTTTCGCCGTTAACAACACTACTCTTTATCAAAGAATTGAACATCAGATTTTATCTGATATAACCAAAATACATCCTAATGCTATTGTTAATATAGCCTTTAATATACCAAATACGCAGAAAAAACACTCGAAATGTAAAAGTTTTTTTCTTCCCGCTATAAAAAAGATCTCATCCGGCGGAAGAATAGCACTACGACTCAGATGTAACAAACCTAACTGGTCTACTTATATCTCAGTAAAGACTGAAATATTCTACCCTGTAGCGACTGCATTGACTCATATAAAAAAAGGTCAAGCACTCACTACAGAAAACATCAGCTTTGTAAAAACGAATATTGTAAAAAAAAACAGAGGATACTTCACCTCACCCGAGCAAATTTTCGGCCAAGAAGCCAAGCGAGTCATCCAAAAAAGCAAAACTATCACGCCCTATCTACTTACTCCACCCACACTTATTCACAAAGGAGATTCTGTCCTTATTCAAGCAAGTAGCGGAGACCTCAGGATTTCCACTCTGGGAACAGCATTGCAAAAGGGGAAAAAAGGCCGTCAGATACGCGTAAAAAACAACCGTTCCGGAAAAATCATTAGAGCTTACGTGTCAACAGCGGGAAAAGTAACCATCAGCCCTTAAACTAATTCATTGAATATTCTCAGTTTTCATGAGAAAATATAAATTAATAACAGTTTGAAAAGTACTTTTTTATGGGGGTTTTGTTGGTTTACTATAAACTTCGAAATTAATTTAAAAAATTGCTTTTTTTTACTAAAGTTCTGCTAGTGGTGGCCGTTAACCTAAGTAGAACTTATTGAGGATATAATAATGGTTATTGATCTTACGAGCACATCATCGCATTCGATGACTCGTGGCAAGGTCAGCACCCAGCGTACTGCGGGGGCTGAACCAACTGTCACTCCTGCAAAGCAAAATGGGTCTAAAGACACTTTTGAATTAAGCAGCACTGCACAAGCGCTTAAAAAAGCTGATGCAATCATCGCTAACAGCCCTGATGTTAATGCAGAAAAAGTCGCCACAATAAAGACAGCCATTGCAGATGGTAGCTATTCTATTAATTATGCGAGTGTGGCTGAAAAGTTATTAAGTTTTGAATCACAATTGAGTTAATCAATCTATGTCTATAGAAGCCTACCAGTCTTTCGATGCCTTAACTTTAACCGGCATCGAATTACTTAACAAGATTAACTCAGTAATAAAAGAAGAACTAGTCGCTTTAACCCAGCGAAATCTAGAAACCATCAAACTCTGCGCTACAGATAAAAACCTCCTGTTAACTGAATTTTCTGAGCACATCCAGAATAGACAAGCGCTATTAAAAAGCATTGACTATCAATCAGACAAACAAAGTATTAAGTTTTTCTTAAATTCCTGCCCCGCTGCAAAAGCCAAACTTGTATATCAAGAAAACTGGAAAAAACTCGAGCATGCACTTTCCTCTGTTATAGATGCCAATAGCATTAACGAACAAGTGTTAAAAAGAAACCAAAAGAATTTAGACAAAATCCTCAGCATCCTACAAGGCAAACAGGCGCATAATATTTTATACGACGCCAAAGGCGATAAAGGCGATTACAGCGGACAATCTCGAATTGGCAAAGCCTAGAAAACATCGGTTAGATAGCCATCTAACTTCTAAAATACCTTATTTAAACAAGCCATTGATCTATTCAATCTATTATATCTAGGTATAATAGCTGATCTTGATTGTCTCAGTAGCTCAGCTGGATAGAGCAGCCGCCTCCTAAGCGGCAGGTCGGAGGTTCAATTCCTCTCTGGGACACCATCTACCTATTTCACACCACCCCACACCCCCTCTAAGCACTTTGTTTTTCAACAATTATCTGTTATTTTCTCATCACAGCGCCCCACAGTCCTTCACAGTACCCCACTCATTTTTTTTTTTTGGGGGGGGGGGGGGTATTTGGCCATGATGAATTCCGTACCCCCCAAAAAAAATATGGAAATGAAGATGTCTTTAAATGACAAACAGATCGAAAGCGCCGATATATTAAGTAAGAACTATAAACTCACAGACGGCGAAGGCATGCACCTTGCCCGTACTTACATTTTCAACCAATAATTTGAAAAAAAGTTTCTATTCTGCGGGTGTGTGAGAAGCCCTTTGGCGTCGGTGTCCACTTGCTTAGGCTGTAGAGATTTAACCTGCCCCTCCCCTTGGCTTACAACGTAAACTCTACGGCAATATCCGTTATTTAAATACTCAATCGCAGCATGCTGATATTTAAAAAGTATCTTTACCTTCTGCGCAATTTAGAAGTTTAGGAAAAGAGATTATAGCGGCTCTTCTCCCTGCCCCCTCCCTCATTATGCTAAGTATACCCGCCTCCATCAGACTGCGTATAATTCCATGGACTGTTTGCTTAGCAATCCCTGTAGATTTACACAAAGCGGTTGCTGTAAAAATTGGGCGAGTAAACAAGGCATCTACTATTTGAGCGCTGTGCTGAGAATGAGTGACGTCACGTACAATATTTTTAGTCTCATCATATAAAGCCATGACTTCCTTGGTACGCTCAATATTTTGATTAGCTTGTTTTATAATCGCAGTTAAGAAAAATGCTATCCATCCAGTCCAATCACCTTCTGCCGAAATAGCTTTCAGTCGAGCATAATATTCATCCCTATTGCTTTCTAAATATGCTGACAAATAGAACATCGGGCTAGATAAACAGCCTTTACTGTAAAGAAATAGCGGTATTAATAACCGGCCAACCCGCCCATTCCCATCTTTAAATGGATGAAGAAGCTCAAATTGGGCATGAACTATTGCCGCCTGCGCCAATGGGTCAAAGTCATTGTATTCTATGTATATCTCCCAGTCCCTTAAGAAGTCAAGTAGCTGTAATGGATTAGGAGGTACGAATGAGGCCTCTTCCATCGTACAGCCATATTTACCTATCCAGTTCTGAGTTTTTCGAAATTGCCCCGGCTCTTTATCCTGCCCCCGCACACTATCCATCAATATTTTATGCAGATCTTCTATAAGAGATAAACGAATAGGTCTCTCTGCCAGATATTCGTTCGCCTTGATCATAGCGTGTCGATAGTTAAGGATTTCGACAATGTCCAATTCCTTTCTCTGGTCGTATTTTCTACCAGCCTCATGCTCCAGAACTTCTTCGACTGTTGCTTGAGTCCCTTCAATTTTTGATGATAAAACCGCCTCCTGATTGGTCAATGGAGATAGCATAATGGTAGGATTAACCATCCCTTGTAGTAAGCCGTCATACCTTGCTAAAGCAGAGTTTGCTTTGCCTACTAGCGATATTAATTGTCTTATATCAAGCCCTTCTAAAGGCAGTTTCGCAGGTACATACGGCTTCATGTTCATCCTTAATAGTTTCAATATGATAATTTAAACTTGTGTATTAACTTCTAATTATTATCATACCCAAATAGGTTTGTGATTCACGGATCATACACAACACAGTTTGTGTATTATATTTATAAATCTATCATACACAAAGAACTTTGTGAATCATGGATCATACACAATATAGTTTATGTATGATATTCTATGGTTTTTAATACACAAACATATTTGCGAATCATGAGCCAGCTCTTCGGCGTCGCTGCCTGTTTGCTTAGCCTCTGGATATTTGACACATAGCTCCCTCTTAATCATGAGCATTATTCTCTGATAGCCATTGAACTGAAGATCTTCAGGACTAATAGTATTCTTTTAGTCTATAGTGCCATTTTATTTACTATTTATTCCAATGAGTTAACAAGATGAAAAACCCAGCACATTATTTCTTTTACTTGTCGTTACTTTCGGAAGCTTGTTATCTAATTACATCAGCGCAGTGTACGTTGATATACAACTCGAAAGAGCTATTAGTGAACTTAACTACTATGGAATAAATTCCATAGGTTCGCACAGCCAATGTGTTGACGATTAAGATCGTCAAACCCGCACATTGTCTAAACGCGTGCAAGAATCAAAAGCTATAAGAGCACTGTGCTACGCACAGGCTTACAATGAAATTGCAAAGTTTTCACTAGCGCACGGCGACAATAAAAATTAAAGCTAAAAGCACCAGTATCAAGCTTAAAAAACAGTAAAAAATGAGATTAATCAAACAGGGAAAAGAAGTACAGCAAGCCCATATTCGAGCAATGAACAGCCGTGAAAGCAGTAACCTTGGCAAGCAGCTCGCCTATGACGGTCAGAATGGTTGCTAGCCAAAAGGAAAACACCTGGCTATACCACTAACCAAAAAAGCAAAAAGAGATGTTTAAAATATAGAACTTATATAAGCACAGGAAAGATAATTAAGTAACTACGCCCTGGCATTACCCAACTGCAAATACGCAGTGTGATAGATACCGGCAAGCCAATTGTGTACCAGAACGGGAATTCCCGTTCTGGATGGCAATGGTATTTATCTCTTGTGACATGCCACAGATCTAATGCTACCGAAGGATCTTTCGGTAGCTGTCTTTATTTCTTGAACGGCAGATCTTCGGAGTTAAACTAAATTACTTAAGCTACTCCACCAGCCTAATCAGTGCCCTATTCCTCTCTGGGCACCAAGTTCACCCCGCCTTCCCTTAGACTCTTTGATAGACAAGCCTTAAGTATTTTCCAATATTTTCTACTAAATATTGCCTGGAAAATTTAACCTGTTTGAACCTTGGAAAAGTCTGCGCTTTGCTCCTCTTAAACTGCCACAGAAATCAACAATGCTTCTAGACTATCAGTGTTCTTCCGCCAATATTTTTTTACCTATTTGGTAATACTCTTGTCGCTCTTTATCCGGCAGCATGCTGCCGCCAGTCGCCCAAGCTATATGGGTTGAATTACTCATTACCGACGTTAGGTTCTGCGCTTTAAGGTACTCTTTGCCGTTTTTATATAATTGTTGCATACCTATCACTCCCGCCATGGCGGAAGGCTCTAATGCAAGCTCCTCAGTATCTTTGATTAGCGCGAGTAAGCGGTACATTTCACGATCGGATAAGGTGTATATTCCGCTGAGTATTGGCTGCATGAAGCGACCGACGAATGCTGAAGGTCTTGCCACCGCTAAGCCGTCGGCGCAGGTTACTCCATCTAAGCCAAAATTTTGAACAGCCACACCATCGTGCAAGCCGGTGTACATGCCGAGCAACATGCAGGGGGAGGCGCTAGGCTCTGCAAAAAAACAGTGCACGTGATCATTAAAAACTTGCTTCAAGCCGAAGGCAATCCCGCCGGGAGCTCCCCCTACTCCACAGGGCAGATAAACAAACAGCGGGTGCTGAGCATCTACCTTTATCTGCTGCTCTGCTAGTTGCTGCTTTAATCTTAACGCCGCCACTGCGTAGCCTAAAAATAGATCTTGAGAATTTTCATCGTCGACGAAGTGACAATTTTTAGTCTGCAGGGCTTGTATTCGGCCTTGTTCAACGGCTTTAGAGTAATCATCATTATATTCAATGACTGTTACATTTTTGCTCCTCAAGAGCTGTTTTTTCCAACGACTGGCATCTGCCGACATATGTACGGTGACTTTAAAGCCAAGTTTGGCACTAATGATGCCTATACTCAGCCCTAAATTGCCGGTAGAGCCCACTGCGATACTGTGTTTAGAAAATAGCGCTTGGCAGGCGGGACTGGCTAATTTTTGGTAGTTATCAGTGCGGGCTAACATGCCGGCAGCGATGGCTATTTGCTCCGCATGTTTAAGTACTTCATAGATGCCACCCCGGGCTTTAACAGAGCCTGATATCGGAAGGTGGCTGTCACATTTTAGTAGCAGTGTACCTGGGAGTGTTTCGCCAGATTCTAACGCTAGCGCCTTTTGCAAGTGAGTAATTGGCCGTAAAGGCGATTCTATAATACCGTTATGCGCGGCTGTTTCGGGAAACACTCTGGCGATATAAGGCGCAAACCGACTCAGTCTAGCGCTGGCATCATCGATGTCTGCTCGCGTTAAAGGTAATTCACTATTGGCAAACGGTTGATATTGTTGGTTAAACCAAAAAACATCTGCGGCCGCCGCTATCGCGGTGACTAGTGGATGGCTTTGCTGCCAGCTTTGAAGGCTTTTTTTTTCGAATGGATTAACGTGCATGGCGATTCCAAGTTTATTTTCAGATTTATCTGAAAAGGTGCATCTTATTCTGCATATTATAGCTATATTGGCATCCTCTGAACAGTGACTTCACTAAGTCACTGATTCAGGACTATCATTTCAAACTGCTTTCTGCACTTTATTTTACAGCGTCATTTACAAGGAGATTTTGTGTCCTCAATCATCAGCATTGTTAATATCGATAAAACCTATAAGAGCGGTTTTCAGGCACTTAAAAATATTAATTTAGAGATCAAACGCGGTGAGATTTTTGCTTTATTAGGACCCAATGGTGCGGGGAAAACCACCCTGATCAGCATTATTTGCGGGATTGTAAATTCTAGTGGCGGGACGATAGTCGCAGATGGCTCAAATATTGTTGACGATTACAAAACCGCGCGCAGTAAAATTGGTTTGGTGCCACAAGAGCTCACCACAGATGCTTTTGAGAGTGTCTGGGCCACTGTTCGCTTTAGTCGCGGACTTTTTGGCAAAGCTCCAGATAACGCATACATTGAAAAGATCTTGCGCCAATTATCACTGTGGGATAAGAAAGATGCGAAAATTCGTGAGCTTTCAGGCGGAATGAAACGTCGCGTGATGATTGCTAAAGCCCTTTCTCACGAGCCGAAAATTTTGTTTTTGGACGAGCCATCAGCCGGGGTCGATGTTGAGTTGAGAAGGGACATGTGGGAGATGGTCAGAGAATTGCGCGAGCGCGGAGTCACTATTGTTTTAACCACTCACTACATTGAAGAAGCCGAGGAGATGGCTGACCGGATTGGCATCATCAATAAAGGTAAAATAATTTTAGTGGAAGATAAGTCGGTACTGATGAGTAAACTAGGGCAAAAAATCTTAACTATTCAACTGCAGCAAACCATCGAGCAGCTTCCTGAATCCCTGAAAAAATACCATTTGCAGCTCTCTAAAGACGGTTTCGATTTGCAGTATCAATACGATATGCAACAGCAAGAAAATGGCATCTCCAGCTTACTTGCCAGCCTTAGAGAGGCAGATTTATCCGTAAAAGATTTACACTCATCGGAAAGCTCCCTAGAAGAAATATTCGTCAATTTAGTGAATAGTGAGCCCGACCAATAATTGCAAGCACATTATTCATCTCCATATCCAAGTGAGCCTGATGTATTTCGTGCTCAAGGAAACTGTTTAAAGGTAACCAACACATGAATTGGTACGGTATTAAAGCAATATATTATTTTGAAATGGCCAGATCAATCCGCACCTTAATGCAGAGTCTTGCATCTCCGGTACTTTCAACGTCGCTGTATTTTGTCGTTTTTGGTTCAGCGATTGGCGCTCGGATGGGAGATATCGATAACATTAGTTACGGCGCCTTTATTATCCCAGGCTTAGTGATGCTATCCCTGTTAAGTCAAAGT
Organism: Osedax symbiont Rs1; assembly: GCA_000416275.1. Classification (GTDB taxonomy): domain Bacteria; phylum Pseudomonadota; class Gammaproteobacteria; order Pseudomonadales; family Balneatricaceae; genus Rs1. Next base: position 13,128 of record ASZJ01000157.1, on the reverse strand, counting down.
ATTTCAAATGCATCCTTTGGCATCTTTTTTCCTAAATTTTCCGGGACTATCTACGAGGTGTTATCCGCTCCGGTTTCACCGTTTGAAATTGTATTGGGCTATGTCGGCGCCTCCGCTACCAAATCTATTGTGCTCGGCCTTGTGACCTTAGCCACGGCGCGACTTTTTGTAGATTACAGCATACTGCATCCTATCTGGATGCTGGTGTTTTTAGTGCTGACGTCAGTGACCTTCAGCCTGTTTGGTTTTATGATCGGTATATGGGCAGATGATTTTCAAAAACTGCAAATAATTCCTTTAATGATCATCACCCCGCTCACCTTTTTAGGCGGTGCTTTCTATTCAATTTCTATGCTGCCAGAGCCTTGGCAGACGATCACTCTGTTTAATCCGGTAGTGTATTTAATCAGTGGCTTTAGATGGGCATTTTACGGCGTCGCGGATGTCAATATTGTGCTCTGTTTGGCGATGACTCTTACCTTTCTATGCCTTTGTCTGGCCGGCACTTATTGGATTTTCAAAACCGGCTATCGACTTAAATCCTAAACTGATGACTTGACGAAGGGCATTAACATATAGCGGGATTTATGCCGAACTTTGCCTAGCTGTACTGGTCGACAACAGGACTCCATAAGGGACTGATAAAGGTATTGAGAGGGGCCGTTGGGATAAAAATGGCTGGGATATAAATGGTTGAGATAAAAATAGCTGAGAGAAATATGAGAGCAGCTGAACTTCAGGAGTCAGGCTTATTGAGCTTAAACAGCTGTCGAATGAGCACCTGCGATAGCTGCAATACTCAAACATGCCACAGCTTTTATCGGTCGTTAGCATTCATTTAGCCGCAGCGCGCTCTGACTGCTAATCTAGTTTTTTTAGTGCGTAGATATCATAGCGACTAGACTTGCCTTCTAATGCATAACTGGGCTGCAGTGTCGCATCCCCCGCCACTTTAATGACATCCGCTTTTCTAGGCCTTTTCACCACGACTCTGAACTCGGCCGTCGCCAGTGCAACCGCTAACAATTCACCGGCATCTGTATCATCGCCGACCACATCTCGAAACAGACTCATTTCTTTTTTTACACTGGCACTTTTACTGCTGTGCGGGAACATCGGATCAACGTAAACGACTTGCGGTTTAACGCTGACTTTTTGCAAATAATCAATACTATCACTGCACACGAGCTGCATGCGTCGCATAATATCCATTATTTCGTAATTTAACTCGGCTCGTTTTAAGCCATCTGCCAGCAAACTATGGATAATAGGTGAGCGCTCCACTAACTGTACTTCGCAGCCCAAAGTAGCCAACACGAAGCTATCTTTACCTAGCCCAGCCGTGACGTCTATGATACTGGGCCGCACGCCACTTTTTATACCGACCGCCTTGGCGATCATTTGCCCAGAGCCACCACCAAACTTGCGCCGGTGCGCGACTGCCCCTTTGACGAAATCAACCCAGACTGGGCCAGGCGCTTTCTTACCACACTGCTGGAGCTGTAAGCCACTATCTGTGAGGTACAACAAGGTTTGGAAATCACAGCGCTTTGGATCATTTATCACTTTGACGTAAGGCAGACTTAGATCCAGGGCAATTTTCTGCGCCATCGTTTGCAGGCCGCCATGCTCTGCCGCTACCACTAGTGAACTTTCAGTGTTGGCAACCATCAGGCAGCGCTACCAAAATAGATTGCCAGTAACACAAAACCTAAGATAAAGCGGTAGATAACGAAAGGTAACATCCCCACTCTCTCCAACCAAATAAGGAAATAGTGAATACAAGTGATGGCCACTAGAGCCGAGACCAACACCCCGGTGATGACCATATCCCAGCGCACTAGCAACTCAGAATTAGCCAGCTCTAAGCCTTTATAAGAACCCGCTGCCAGTATGATTGGTATCGACAAGAAGAAAGAAAATTTGGCCGCCGCCTCCCGACTAAAACCTAACATTAGCGCCGCTGACATGGTAATGCCCGAGCGTGATGTACCGGGAATTAGTGCCAAGGCTTGTGAGAGGCCAATGATAATACTGTCTTTCCAGGTGAGGTTAGCAATCGCTTTTTGTTGATTTTGCCGCGTATCGGCAAACCACAGTACGCCACCAAAAATCATCGTCGCGCCGGCAATCACTAAGATTGAACGTCCGTAAAGATCAATGATATCGTTGAGTAGTAAACCGGCGATTAACGCCGGTATGGTGGCGGCAATAATAAACCATGCGGTATTGCTGTCTATCGACTTTTTGCCGCTAAGGCTATCGATGAAGGCGATCAGCATCATCCTGACATCTTTGCGAAAATAGTAAATCACCGCAAAAATAGTGCCTAAGTGCACCCCCACATCAAAGGCCAGACCTTGATCAGGCCAAGCCAGTATTTGAGAGGGTAAAATAAGGTGCGCTGAACTCGATACCGGTAGAAATTCGGTGAGACCTTGTATAACAGCCAAGCCAAAAACATGAATCCATTCCATACTACTGCTGGTCCTTTTTCTTCCAAGTTACTTGATTCCGTAAATACACGGGCTGTGCATTTTCGGCACTAACGGTATTTCCCTGTGCGAGTTGGTCACTGGCTAAACAGACGATATCAAGCGCATGCGGATATACGTCTTTTTCAATGGCTGACAGTTTATCTGTCAACTGAGCAGGCATTTCATCTAGGTAGTTAAAGCCACTGCCTACAGCCACCCAACGGCGATTATCGAGCAGCGGCTGTCCATCTATTATTAACTGTTCGGGAGCAGCGACGACTTCAGCGACTTGCACGCAGGCAAGCGCATTTTCAATGCTGTATCCACCCCAGTAAACTTCATTCATACGGGCATCGAAAGCGCTTATAATCAGACTATCGCTGTCGTTAGTTTGACGAAAATAGCCCTGCGCTAAAGCCGCTAGTGAAGAGACTGGCACCACTGGCAAATCGGCAGCGTATGCCAAACCTTGAGCGACGCCAGTGGCAATTCTGATACCAGCGAAGGAGCCGGGGCCCCGGCCAAAGGCAATCGCATCTAATTGCTGAACACTGAGCTGCGCATCCGCCAATATCTGCTGCACCATAGGCAGTAACTCGTGGGTATGTTTACGCGGAATTACTTTAAAAATTTCACGGCGCTCGCCATCAACTTCTAAGGCGACTGAACAGGCATCGGTAGATGTATCTAAGGCCAAAATTTTAGCCATTATTCTTTACTCTCTTGTGTGTTTAAATATTCACTTCCCCAAACTTTTAGCAAGTTTTGCTCGAGACCAATTTGGGACAAAATTCTCGCTACCACGAAGTCGATCAAATCAGCGATAGACTCTGGTTGATGATAAAAACCAGGGCTTGCAGGCAGAATAACCGCCCCCATTCTAGTTAATTTCAACATGTTTTCTAGATGAATCTCGGAATATGGCGCCTCGCGGGGCACTAAAATTAATTTTTTGCGCTCTTTTAATACTACGTCTGCCGCCCGCTCAATTAAATTATTACTGGCACCCACCGCAATCGCCGACAAAGTCCCGGTACTACAAGGGCAGATCACCATGGTATTCGGCGAACCTGAGCCAGAGGCGACCGGCGCCATCCACTGCTCTTTAGCAAATACTTTAATTTGTCCGGCTTTGGCTGCAAACAAGTCCGTGAAATATACTTGCTGAGCAGAGGCGGTACTTGGTAGCTTTAATGTGGTCTCGGTGGCAGCAACTACTTGAGCGGCCTTCGACACCATCAACAGCACTCGAATATCTTGTGCCAGCAATACTTCCATCAGCCGCAAAGCATACTGCACACCAGAGGCTCCGGTGATGGCCAGCGTAATACTCTGTTTAAAGTCGCTCATGATTTTGTACCTGAATTGGCTAAAAAAGCTATTACTGGATTTTCGGTGTTAGCCACTGCACATAAACACGCCGGCAGATGCACTTTAAACAACCGCAACTTGCTCTGCTAAGCGCGCTACGATTTTTTGCTGTATCCCGCCAAACCCACCATTGCTCATAATCACTATATGAGTTTTTTGATCTTTTTTAATCTGGCTAACCACCGCGCTAACCACTGCTTCTATATCGTTTTTCACACAGGCATCCACGCTGCTGTCAGCGGTTGCTAAAAGATCTTGCAACTGCCAATCCAATCCTTCAGGTTGATACCAGACAACCTGATCAGCTAGTGCCACTGAGGCCATTAGCTGCTGGCTGTGACAACCTAAGCGCATGGTATTAGATCTAGGTTCTATCACCGCTATGATGCGCTCATCTGCAACACTTTTGCGCAGGCCATCTAAAGTGGTGGCGATCGCGGTTGGATGATGGGCAAAATCATCAAAAACTTGCACATTATTAACGGTAGCGATTAATTCCATGCGCCTTTTCACCCCTGCAAAACAGCCTAAAGCTGCTATGGCGTGCTCGGGTGTTACCCCAACGTGACGGGCGGCAATCAATGCCATCATAGCATTGTAGGCATTGTGGATGCCGGTTAGCTGCCAGCGTATTTCGCCAACTGACTCGCCGTGTAAATGCAGTGCAAAATGAGAGGCGTCAGCCGCTAACAGCTTAAACTGCCAGTGACCACAATCATCGTCCTCGCGACTTTGGCCAGCGCTGACTTTTTCGCTCCAACACCCCATCTCCAACATTTGTGCAACGGACTCTTGGTCTGCATTATAAATAACTTGTCCAGTGCTGGGGACCGTGCGCATTAAATGATGAAATTGGCGCTGAATAGCCGATAAATCATCAAAGATATCCGCATGATCAAATTCTAAATTATTAACAATCAAGGTACGAGGTACATAATGGACAAACTTAGAGCGCTTATCAAAAAAAGCAGTGTCGTATTCATCTGCTTCGATGACGAAAAAAGGACTGCTTCCCAAGCGGGCCGATACTGAAAAATTGCTCGGCACTCCACCAATCAAATAACCGGGTTGCATTTTTGCATACTCTAAAATCCAAGCGAGCATCGAAGCGGTGGTGGTCTTGCCGTGAGTTCCCGCTACCGCTAGTACCCACCTGTCCTGCAGAACATTTTCTTTTAGCCACTGAGCACCCGATGTATAGCGCAAACCATTATCTAGCATATACTCAACCGCTTCATTACCGCGACTGAGTGCATTGCCTACTACCACTAAATCAGGCGCTGGCTGCAAGTGCTCTGCTTTATAACCTTGCATCAATTCAATACCTTGATGCTGCAATTGGGTACTCATCGGCGGATAGACATTAGCATCCGAACCCGTCACTTTATGACCCAATTCACGGGCCAAAATTGCCATAGAACCCATGAAGGTTCCGCAAATACCAAGAATATGAATATGCATCTAGCCCGTCCTTTTTTACTGATAGCCAACATATCCGAGCATATTAGCTAAATCAGCCTTTGGTCTAATTTCGTCTAAAAAATAAAGGCGCTATGATACAGTAAAAATATCAGGGCAATTATCAAACTAGTAAATTAAAAGTCAGAAATGTCAAATTAAAGACAGTTTTTTGGGGCTAAATGTGATTTTTGTGTTTCTTTGGCGTAAAATGCCGCTCTGAATTCATCCAAAAGGTACCTTTACCATGCAACTGCTCAGCCAGTTTTTGCGCCGCGAACAGCAAGACGAAGAGTTAACAGATCTTATAGCCACTTTGATGGTTGCCTGTAAAGAAATCACTTTGAAATTGCGCCAAGGCGCTATTTCTGGGGTTTTAGGAACCACTACAGACATCAATGTGCAAGGTGAGACCCAAAAAAAGCTTGATGTTATATCTAATGAGATTATCAAAAAATATCTGTTAAATCATATGACAGTAGCAGGTTTGGCATCAGAGGAAGAAAGTGAGCCAGTACTGGCTAACCCGAACGGTAAGTACTTAGTTGTTTTCGACCCGCTAGACGGGTCGTCTAACATCGATATTAACGTCACAGTCGGCACTATTTTCTCTATTTTGGAAGCAAATCCCGCCGAGGGCTATCACGACGAAGCACCTTACTTGCAAAACGGCCGAAAGCAGTTAGCTGCAGGTTATGTATTGTACGGACCCTCTGCCCAGTTGGTATTAACCACTGGTAATGGCGTCAACATGTTTACCTTGTCCGAAACCGGTGACTTTTTACTGACTCACGAAAAAGTGATGATTCCTGAAGAGACCCAAGAGTTTGCGATCAACATGTCAAACTATCGTCACTGGGAGCCTGCAATGCGAGCTTACATCGATGATGTACTAGAGGGCGTTGATGGTCCTCGCAACAAAAATTACAACATGCGTTGGGTGGCAGCGATGGTCGCTGAAATTCACCGTATTTTAACCCGCGGCGGCATCTTCATATACCCGTGGGATACTAGAGTACCGCAAAAGCCGGGCAAACTGCGCTTAATGTACGAGGGCAACCCGATGAGCATGTTAATTGAGCAAGCGGGTGGTTTGGCGACCAATTGCTACAGCCCAATCATGGATGTTGAGCCACAGGATATACACGAGCGAGTATCGGTGTCACTAGGTTCAAAAGCGGAAGTAGAAGTGTTAATGGAATATCATCAGCGCTTTGACTCGATAATCAAAAAATAGTATTGATAGCGATCTCGGTAAACGCCTATTTGCCAATTTAATAGCGTTGCAATGAGATCGCTAATAGCTGAATCCGTGACTTCAAAGTGAATACAGAGCTTGCGCTATGTGGTGCAGTGAAATCACTGATTCAGGTAATATTTAACCAAGCTTGGCTAGCAGCCACGCTTAATTGAGATCTCTTTACTAAGTGCAGTGCTTGCACAGAGATTCCTAACTAATTAGCTTAAGGATGAAAACACATGAGTTTCGCAAAAATTTCTGCCGGTAATGATTTACCAAATGACATCAACGTAATTATCGAGATCCCCGCGGAGAGCTCGCCGGTAAAATATGAAATTGAAAAAGATCAAGATGCTATCTTTGTCGATCGCTTTATGGCGGCTCCAATGTTTTATCCTGCAAACTACGGTTACATCAACAACACTTTAGCAGACGATGGCGATGCTTTAGATGTGCTGGTGATCACTCCTTACCCGGTCATCCCAGGTTCTGTTATCCGCGCTCGCCCGGTCGGCATTTTAAATATGACTGATGAAGCAGGTGAAGATGCGAAACTGATTGCGGTACCGCACGAAAAATTGAGCAAAGCTTACAACCATATCCAAGACTTATCGGATCTGTCAACCCTTGAGCTTGCCCGCATTAAGCACTTCTTTGAAAACTACAAAGGCTTAGAAGAAGGTAAGTGGGTTAAAGTTGAAGAGTGGGGAGATGCCGCCGCAGCGAAACAGGCTATTCAAGTCGCAGCAAAAGCTTACCAAGACAGCTTGTAGCTTGTAACTTGCAGCTTGTAACTTGCAGCTTGTAACTTGCAGCTTGTAACTTGCAGCTTGTAACTTGCAGCTTGTAACTTGCAGCTTGTAACTTGCAGCACAAAAAAGCCTCTTTTAAAGAGGCTTTTTTGTGCGCTATCAACAATCACTTCCAAAAATCCAAGACGAATCCCACTAAAATAAATCCGTCAATTATTCAATAACTTAACCAATTAATTTATCTATATTAAATAGCAAACTTAGATTTATGAACTATGCTGATTAGAGAGTTCATCTACCTCTCTATCCTACGGAATTTTCTATATGCGGCTGTTAACTATATGTGTCAGTATTATTACTATCATCACTTCAACCAACCCTGCAACAATAGCGGCCCATCAGTTAAAAAAAGCTCAACAAGTACTCACTATATGTGATGACAGCAACTATTGGGCGCCCTATGTATATAGTAAAAACCAGCAGATTACCGGGGCCGGTGTTGACTTACTGCGTGCCATACTGCAAGAGAACAATCTGCAGCAGCGCTTTTTTTTAAAGCCTTGGAAGCGCTGTTTAAATGAAGTAGCCAGTGGCAAGATGGATATTCTTAACAATGCATCGGCAAACCCTGAACGTCTCAAGGTCTATTTAAAATCAAAGCCTATCTACACTGTCAACTACACTTTTATGTACAGCAAAACTAAATACCCGCAGCCACCGCAGCTTGAATCTATCAACGATTTGTCTGATTACGTTATCTGCGGGATCGCCGGCTATGATTTAAATAGTATAAATTTCGATACTAAAACTCTGCTCGATCGCACAGTTAATGATACTTCGATATTGGTAGAGATGACGCGTAAGGCTCGCTGTGATTTATCCATCCATTATAAAGAGATAATGCTGCAGGCGGAGAGAAGCCGGGAGATATCTTTAGCGAACATTGGCTTTATGGATATACCGGAGGTGCAGCCGATAGAGATTCATTTTTTGGTCTCGAAAAAAGCCAAGAATGCAGCGGCGCTAATTATGAGCATCAACCAGACTTTAGAAAAATTTGAGCAGAGCGGTCGAAAAAGACAAATATTTGCAAAGCATGGCCTCTAAATAAAATCTTGTAGACAGTAACGACTGGAAGCACTGCGTTCATTATTCAGTAATTAGATACTCAGCCAATATCCTGAATCACTTCACTGCACCACATAGCGCAAGCTCTTGATTCTACAGCGGTTAGAAAAATGCCCGCTGAACCTACGGGTTTTATGCATGGATGCATTTATTTAGCGAATGCAGGAGCATATGAGCTTGCAGCTAAGATTTTTCAATTCCACCGTAAAACCAATATCTTACACTCTGTATTCACTTTGAAGTCACGGATTCAGGTTATAATTTAAATAAAATTCGTTTTATCAACTTATCTAAACGCATATTAATCACTAAACCAAACATCACAATTGAGATACCGATTAACTGCGCCGGACCTAGTTGCTCATTCAATACTATCGATGCACTGACTAAACCAACCACAGGCACGCCTAATGTCAGTGGAGCCACTTGCCCAGCGGGGTAGCGACTTAATAAATAACTCCAAAGACTATAACCTAGCATGGTTGCCACCACCGCCAAATATAGCAGTGCAAAAACCGAGGTCAAATTGATATTAAGCAGTGTCTCTTTAATCAGCTCTGGCCCCTCTATAAAATATGAAATTATAAAAAATGGCACACAGGAAAAGGCCGCCGACCAAATGATCAAACTGACATCCGCCCTATAGCCTTTTTGCGAAATAGTACGAGTAATTAAATTACCAAATGCCCAGCTACACGCGGCAACCAACGTCAAGATAAAACCTAACAGACTCATTTGTGTGTTGGCGCTACTCAAGCCAATAACAGCTAGACCAATGCCGGCGACTATTATGGCCAATATTTGGCTGGTATTTATTTGCTCTTTGAGGATTAGATAGGCGAAGACCAAAGTGAACAGTGCTTGAGACTGTAAGATCAGTGAAGCGAGCCCTGCGGGCATACCGACAGACATCGCCACAAACAAGAATGTAAACTGAGCAAAACTTAAGGTCAGCCCATAAGCTAGAATCCATTTTAATGGCATCTTCGGCCTGGCGACAAACCAACAGCCGATCACTGCGACTAATAAAAATCTCAACCCTCCCATTAATAGCGGTGGCATCCCATCGAGGCCCATTGCTATTACCACGAAGTTAACGCCCCAAACTAAAATAATAATTAAGGCGAGTAGCGAATCTTTAAGTGTCATTATCTTATTTCCCAAAGTGATGCTGCGAGCTTAGCACTCATCGACCCGCGAAGTTCTCATGCTAAACAGCTATTGTAAAGCAATTTTTAAAATTATCGGTTTGGGAAGTTCCAGAATTTAGAAGTTGGAAAGTTGGAAAAATCCCTGACTCTGTCGAGTAAGGGATTTTTCCAAGTGATGAACTCTACTTAATGAGACAGAACGCCACAGAGCTTGTTACTACTTATAGGTTAGTCGATCATGATTTGCTGATACTCAATTAAGTCTTGGATAAGCGCTGCAGAATCGGCTGCATATTCAACCTTCTCTGCTATTTCCGCAACTGTGTTGATCCCTCCATCTATAGGGCTTTGAGCTTGATCATAGTTTGGACTTAAATAGACGGCTACAGTGTCCTGGTCATCTGCATTCTTAGAGTTTGCAGTGGAGCTGTTGATTAACTGAGTATCAGGCTCTAGTAAATCAGCCAAGCTTAACTTTTGTTGCTCTGCTTTTTCATAGCCAAACCATACATCATCGATAACATGGCTGTTCTGCTGAAGATCATTCCATGAGGAACGCAATCCCGTCCAATTGCCATTCGACTGCTCGGAGACAGCGACCCGGTCCAGATTTATAGAGTCGACACCAGCATCAATTAAAGAATACAGTTCATGTGCTTGACTAATCCCATCACTGTTGAGGTCTTTCCAGATTTTCAGTTCCGAATAGTTTGCATCTCTTTGATCAAAAATTCCATCTCCATTAGTATCTAAATCTGCCAGCGCATCAAATCCATCACTCGCCCTAGTACCATCTTTTTTGACGCTGTATTCGCCTAACAGCTCACTTGCATCATTAATCACACCGTCATGATTGACATCCCTCACCAGTAATCCATCACTGCTGCTCACCCAACCAGTGCGATCTTTTATGCCGTCGGCGTCAATATCAAACATTATCTGCTGATCCAGTCCTAAAGTACTTACACCATCGCCATTCAAATCTAAAATTAGCGGGGTTGAACGCTGGTTGATAACATCGACATAAACAGTAGCTGTATCTTGTGCTCCATGCTCATCTTCAATCGTATAAGTGAATGATGCTTTACCAATAAAATCATCCGCTGCTTTAAAAACAACTTGTTTAACGCCACTTGCTAAAGTCACTAACTCCACTGTGCCATGGTTTGCACCTTGTACTGAAATTAAATTAAAATTATCGCTCTCTGGATCGAGATCATTTTTTAATAAATCTGCTATGTTTATCCTAAGATCGCCATTTTTTTCTACACTCATCTCAGCTACATTGGTATATTCATTGCCGTCTTTGGTGTAGCGCTTGGTGTAGATGTCGTAAGAGGCATTCTCTTTGTTGTAACCCGTCCACGAGATCACATAGCCGCCATCTTCGAGTGAGTCGATACTCGGCTGATTTTGGTGATGATACGTTGTATCGTTTACTTTTACTTCTGCGCCACGACGACTGCCATCTCCGGCAAAACGCTGGGCGACGATGCCATCGTAACTACCATCTTGCCCGTAAGAGGTCCAAGTCACTACATAGCCGCCCGCCTCTAGCTCAGTGACACTTGAGTCATTTTGGTTGCCTTTGTAGATGGTGTTGATCTGGGTTTCTGCGCCAACTTTGCTGCCGTCATTGGCAAACTTTTGCAACATGACTGTATCGCCACTGCCATCTTGAGAAGATGAGGTCCAAGTGACCACATAACCCTCATCTGATAAGGCGGTGATACTCGCTTCATCTTGGTGGTGTTTGGTAGTGTTATTGACTTGCTGCTCATCACCGATTGGCGACACGCTGCTGGTTGACAAGCTGATATTATCGATACCAAAAGATTCGTTGCTGAGCGCTTCGTTGAGAGTCGAGCCAAACCCTAAAGTGACCCGACCATCTGCATCTAAGGTGGCCTTAAATGTGTATTCAGTCTTGCTGTCTGCTCTTGAACCGGTTCCATCGATATTACCCAGTGAGCTACTATTGGCTTCAGTTCGCCAGTAGTAATGGCGATTATCGGAGACTTCAGAGCCATTGATGAAAACTAAGAACTGCTCCCCATCCCAAGTGTCTATCTCATAAAAATCAAAGCTGATATCGACTTGCTTGCCCGCATTGGCCGCCCCAAAGTCGTAGGTTTTGGACGTTGATTCACCGCGGCCAAACTGACCTAAGAATTGGCTCGCGGCGCTGCCGCCATCCGTCACATCGCCATTACTCCAACCATTGCTAGTACCGTCTTCAAAGTTGTCAGTCAGTGTCTCGATGTCATTTTCTAGTTTGAATTTTCTGACGAACACCCCTTTGCCATGTGCATCGGTCCCGGTCCAACTCACGACTAAGTTGCCGTTGACTAAGGCCACATCTGAATCTTCCTGGTTGCCCGAGGTGGTTTGATTGATCAGAAATTTGATCCCTACTCTCTCACCCGCGGCATTAAAGCGCTGACCGTAGACGCCAAATCCCGAGCTATCTGCTGCTGCAATATTGGATGTCCAAGTGACGATAAAACCACCGTCCTCAAGGCCGACAATAGGGTCGTACCTAATCGCCTGCTTATCGGCGATCACAAACTCATCGCCAATTTTAAATTGGTTATCTGAGTCCATAATTTGACCGCGGATACTGGTCGGATTGGTCGAGGCATCCACCCAAGTCGCCAAATACTTGCCATTGCCTAAGTCGGCCACGTTGGGCTCACTCTGATTGCCTTTCTGCAAGGTATTGAGTAAGATCGCGCCGTCTATTGCCGCGCCATTAGCGGCAAACTTTTGTGAGTAGACGCCGTATCCCGCCGAGTCATTGCCCTGCCAGACGACCACATAACCGCCATCTTCAAGCCCCGCCACATCAGAGTTACTTTCACTGATCCCATAGGTGTCGGAGACATTCTTTTCTTCAGCAGCTAACACTTCTCTATATTCATTACCGTCTTTGGTGTAGCGCTTGGTATAGATGTCGTAAGAGGCATTCTCTTTATTGTAACCCGTCCACGAGATCACATAGCCGCCATCTTCGAGTGAGTCGATACTCGGCTGATTCTGGTGATGATACGTTGTATCGTTTACTTTTACTTCTGCGCCACGACGACTGCCGTCGGTGGAAAAACGCTGGGCGACGATGCCATCATAACTGCCATCTTGGCCGTAAGAGGTCCAAGTCACTACATAGCCACCCGCCTCTAACTCAGTGACACTTGAGTCATTTTGGTTGCCTTTGTAGATGGTATTGATCTGGGTTTCTGCACCAACTTTGCTGCCGTCATTGGCAAACTTTTGCAACATGACTGTATCGCCACTGCCATCTTGAGAAGATGAGGTCCAAGTGACCACATAACCCTCATCTGATAAGGCGGTGATACTCGCTTCATCTTGGTGGTGTTTGGTAGTGTTATTGACTTGCTGCTCATCACCGATTGGCGACACGCTGCTGGTTGACAAGCTGATGTTATCGATGCCAAAAGATTCGTTGCTGAGCGCTTCGTTGAGCGTCGAGCCAAATCCTAAAGTGACTCGACCATCTGCATCTAAGGTCACCTTGAAAGTGTATTCAGTCT
>ASZJ01000156.1 GCA_000416275.1 Osedax symbiont Rs1 | reverse complement strand
GCCTTCAGCGAGGCTACCGATGACATTGTCATTCACTTGCCAAGTGCCATTACCTAGATTAGTTGCCGGGTAATCAATCCCGGCAATATGAATCACCACAGTGGCATTAGGATCATTAACCACCCCTGATATAGCCGGCGTGGTATCGTTAGTGCTAATGATGTTATTGACCGCAATTTCAGGAGCGATAGTGTCTAAAGTAAAGTTTAACGTAGTTGCATCACTAGCATTGCCCGCTTGATCCACTTCACGTACTAGTAGTTTATTGTCCCCCTCTGTCGCAACCGGCTTATTTGCCGACCATGTTGCTCCATCATCATCACTGTACTCAATACTGCTAGTCGCTTCACTGCTAGTCACCTGTACGGCGGCATCACTGGTGAGAAAATCTGAATTTGAAATGCCAGAATCGTTGATTAATGCAACTTGTGGCGCATCCGTGCTAATAGTATCCAAGGTAAAGGTAGCAATCCCCGGATAATTTTTAGTGGCACCAGCGATATTAGCCACTGTTAAAGTTAGTGCGTAGTCACCTTGCACAAAACCATTGCCGTCTGAAATATTAGCCACCGGCATCAAAACTGATATTTCGCCATTGGTAATTTCTTGCTGTGTTATTTCTCTAGCGATAGTGGTATCACCATTAGTGCCAGAAATTCTTAATAATATGAACTCTCCCACTAGCGATAATGGCGGGATAATAATTTTCAAACGTAAATTTGAATCTATTTGCGCAAGGTCACCCACCTCAACTTTATTAACAAACTCATCTAAATTGTCAATTTTAATATAATTTGAGTTACTCATTTGGCTTGACTCCCTGTCGCAATATAGGCATATGCAAAATTAAACCGAATGAGTAATTAGCATGCAAAATCATTATTTATGAACTGAATGTTAATCTATACAAAAATAGCACATCAAACAACTGTACTTTCGTACAATTAACTGAATATTAAATAAATTTATTATAAAAAACCAAAAAATGATGACAAAAAGACAATGCCATTAATAAACAATATTGCTCTGCTATTTCTTAGCTAACGCACTGAAAAGAAAAATTTCTAATTATTTTCATAATTGATGCAATCAAAACAGTGCCTAAAGCGTTAGTAGTATGTATGACTACTGTTCTCCTTTGACTTTAAGCTGCACTAGTCGCTGCCTGTCGCTATTTTGTCAGTGATTAGTGCAGAGATTATTTAAAACAGCTCATTAGCTACTATCTCCGGCAGATGGGCTTTCAAGTCAAAACATGTAAACAGGTTCAATATTCGCTGAGGGGACCTAAAGTAAAATCAGTTTTCGGTATTCTGAATACCAGTGACAAATACCTCCTTTGTTTGTTACTTAGTACGATTTTGCGTTAGGACAGCGGTATTGGGTCTGTTTATGTGTTCCTTTTTTAATATTTTTGACTGAGACATAAAATGAATCAACTGAATCAACTAAATCAACACAGTGTCAATATGACTGCTCTCCTGCTTAGAGTAGGTTTAGGTTTAGTCTTTGTGATTGGCGGAATATCCAAATTAAATTTACTACTAGATGCCAGTACTCAAACTGCCATGGTGGCAAATTATATGGGTACATCTGGCTATATCAACGAGCTTTTCCAAGACTTCCTGTTTTCTGCCGGGCTACTTTCTCCCTGGACATTTTTAACCGCTTTGTCTAGCTTTGAACTACTTTCTGGGATTGCCTTAATTAGCGGCTTTTTGGTGAGACCACTGGCACTTCTGTACGCATTTCTACTCTGGAGTTTTGTAGTATCACTCCCGGTAGATACCGTTCCGGGCGCCTCAGTAGGTGTCGATACTTATACATCGCCGGCGATTTTTGTGCAGATAAGGGACATAACACTCTCTGGAATGATGTTTGTATTATTCAATTTAGGCTCAGGATATAAGAGTATTGATCAACGTCTGCGCACAGAAAACTTAATCGTCAATTGGGATGCACTGGGACTACTTTTAAGGTTGTCACTAGGAATCACCTTTATCATCGCCGGTCTATTTGGAGACTATGCAAAAATCCAGAGCTTCGCTACTTATCAGCCTTTATTACTAGCCCTTGGCGGCTTGTTAATTTTTGCAGAGAATCAGCTATTGAAAGCCACTGCTGTAGTTTGTACGGGGGTTTTAGTTTGGTATATTTTGCAAAAAATCTCATTCGACAAAAGTTTAATAGCTAACTTAAATGGCGTCAAAAGAGAATTTGCGTTACTGGCCGCGAGCATGGTTTTGGCGCTGTTTAGTGGAGGAGCTAGATTCACATTTAAGCAGATAGTAAAGCGTAGTAGACTCTACTTAAGCTTAAACCTGAATCAGTGACTT
>ASZJ01000155.1 GCA_000416275.1 Osedax symbiont Rs1 | reverse complement strand
TAATTTTAACGACTTTTGGACTAAAACCCTGTCAAGAGAAAATGATTTATATTGACGTTCTGCCCCGAGTTATTGAGAAGTTACAATATATATCGTTAACCAATTGATTTGTATTAATTAATATCCTATCTATGCTTGATCTACATCAAGCCCCGTTGGCTGTTAATTCTTTATAATTAAGCAACTAATAATTGGAGAGTTAAGAAGTTGACGAAGAGCCAGATGCCAGTATATAAAAATTTTATCAACATTAAAAAAATAGTATTGAGCCTAGTTTTAATAAGTTTGTATGGTATTTTTTCACAAGCTGCGCTGGCTATGTTCACGGTGACTGAACAGCAACAGTTGCAGACTATCAATAAATCCTTTTCGAATATTAGTCGCGTCACAGAGAAGCTGGCACTGCAGGATGATAAAGTACTGGTACGTGAAATTTACGCCGCTGAGCAGCTATTAGGCTACGCTTTTAATACTAATGATGTGCTGAATATTCCCGCCTACTCAGGTAAACCGATCAATACCTTGATCGTGATGGATCTCAGCGGAAAAATCGTCAATACCCGAGTGCTGGAGCACCACGAGCCCATTTTGCTAGTGGGTATCCCCGAGCACAAGCTATTTGACTTTGTCGATAAGTACCAGGGGTTGATGGTCACTGATAAAGTGCGAATCGGCGCGGGAAACAACAGTGATGTGATCAGTGTCGATGTCATATCTGGTGCCACTGTGACGGTGATGGTGGTCAATGAAGCGATTATGCGCTCGGCTAAAAAGGTCGCATCTATTTTAGAAATTGCCGGCTTATCTGTGCAAAGCAAAGTTCAAGCCGCCAGTATCAATCAAGATTTTTACCACCAGGCCGGGTGGGGTAACTTAACCGGTGACGGCTCGATCCGCAGATTATTACTTGATCAGCAGCAAATTGATGCCGCTTTCGTCGGCACCAAAGCCCAGACTAAAGCCGGTACGATTCACTCCGATGCTCCTTTTATCGATATGTACTACATGCCACTCAGCGTGCCGAGTATTGGTCGCAATGTACTGGGCGATAAACAGTACCAGTGGCTGATGACTGAAATTGGCGAGCGGGACGTGGCGATTGGAGTGATGGCCAGCGGCGAGTATTCGTTTAAAGGCAATGGTTATGTGCGCGGGGGGATTTTTGACCGCACCCAATTGCAGCAGGGCGATAAAGTAATCAGTTTTAGAGACAGTGATTACTATCGCCTAGACGATGTCTATATAGAAGGTTTTCCCGGCTTTGCTGAAATGGCAATTTTTGTGATTCGCGACAGCTATGAATTTGATATAGGAGCGCCTTGGCAGCTAGAGCTGCTAGTGCGCCGTCAAGTAGGTGCGCTGGACAGTGTTTTTAGTAGTTTCTATGGAGCTTACAATACGCCTGAACAGTATGTAGTACGGCCGCCACCGCTGGTTGTAGAAGAGCCAGAGCCTCTGTGGGTTAGTGTCTGGGAGCAGAAAAGCTTTCAAATAACGGTGTTGACGGTGGCGTTGGTACTACTGTTCGTGATCATTTTCATCCAAGATTTACTAGTGCGAAAGCCTAAGTTGATGCACGGGCTGCGCACCGGCTATTTAATATTCACGGTGGTATTTATCGGTTGGTACTCACTGGGCCAATTGTCAGTGGTTAACGTATTTACTTTTGTGCACGCTTTTCAGGGTGATTTTAACTGGGATCTGTTTTTGTTGGATCCGATGCTATTTATTCTCTGGGGCTTTGTCGCTATGACTATGCTGTTGTGGGGCAGGGGGATATTTTGTGGTTGGCTCTGTCCCTTCGGTGCGTTACAGGAACTGATTAATGAGCTGGCGCGACGGCTAAAAATCAAACAATATGAAATACCCTTTGCCATCCATGAGCGCCTATGGGCAATCAAATATGTGATTTTGTTAGCGCTGTTTGCGGTGTCTTTAGAATCGCTGGGACAGGCGGAGCGCCTCGCCGAAATAGAGCCTTTTAAAACTACCTTTCTACTGAAATTCCAGCGCGATTGGGGCTATGTCTTATACGTAGTAGTGCTGCTGGTGATTAATATATTTACCCGCAAAGTCTACTGCAGATACATATGTCCGCTGGGAGCTGCGCTGGCAATACCGGCTAGATTACGCTTGTTTGACTGGCTTAAAAGACGCAGGGAATGTGGTCAGCCTTGTAGAACTTGCGCCAGAGAGTGCGAAATTCAGGCGATCCACCCAGATGGCCATATCAATGCCAACGAGTGTCATCAGTGTCTCGACTGTCAAGTTACTTATTATCGAGATGACAAGTGCCCGCCACTGGCGAAAAAGCGCCATAAGAAAGAGCGCGCCGCGAAGGCAATGAAAAAAATTGAGGCGTTGGATATTAGCGACGTCGCATAGTGTTTTGAATAATCCTGAGTCGGTGATTTAATTTTGCATACAGAACCTAAAAAGTTGATTTAGCCTAGTTTTAAAAATTTAGCTGATCTTTGGATTCAGAAAAATATTTTAAATTGCGCTAAATCAATAAGTTATGTATTAAATTATCGTATATTAAACTAATTATAGCAGTTAAACATTGCGCTGATTTAAAGACAGCGCATCAAAATCGGAGATCTAAAATGATTGATCCTAAAGACAAGAATTTACCGGCAATCGATGTTGCCGACCCGCAAGCCAGCGAGCATGTAAAAGTCAGCCGTCGACTATTTTTAGGTGGTTCAGCCGCGCTAATGGGAGCGGCGGGAGCGATTGGCGCCGGAGTGGGTGCTGGATTACTGCCGGCAACTGCGCAGGCTTCTAGTAACAGCAAGCACAGTGTTGGACCTGGTGAGCTGGATGAATACTACGGTTTTTGGAGTGGTGGGCACTCTGGTGAAATGCGCATTTTAGGCATTCCTTCAATGCGTGAGTTAATGCGTATACCGGTATTCAATGTAGATAGCGCCACTGGCTGGGGTATCACTAACGAGAGTCGTGAAGTACTGGGCGAAAACGCGCCTTTAAATGGTGATTGCCATCACCCACATATGTCGATGACTGATGGTCGTTACGACGGCAAGTATCTGTTTATCAATGATAAAGCTAATTCGCGCGTCGCTCGTATTCGCTGTGATATCATGAAAACCGATAAAATTATTACCGTGCCAAATGTACAGGCAATTCACGGTTTACGGGTGCAAAAAGCACCTTTTACTAAGTACGTATTTGCCAATGCAGAGTTTCGCATGCCCCATCCAAACAATGGCTTAAAGATGGATGATATTGCCAGTTACTACACTATGTTTAACGGCATCGATGCCGAGAAGATGGAAGTTTCCTGGCAGATTATCGTCGATGGCAACTTAGATAATACCGATGCCGATTACACCGGTAAATACGCTTTTTCCACTTGCTACAATGCAGAGGGCGCAGTTGATTTAGAAGGTACAATGCGCAGCGAGCGCGATCACTTAGTTATCTTTAATATAGAGTTGATCGAAGCGGCAGTGAAAGCGGGTGATTTTACAACGTTACCAGGTTCTGATGTGCCGGTACTTAACGGTCGCAAGGGTTCTAAATTAACTCGCTATGTTCCTGTTCCTAAAAATCCGCACGGCATTAATACCGCACCCGGTGGTAAGTATGCGATTGCCAACGGTAAGTTATCGCCGACTGTTACGGTCTTCCAGCTAGATAAGTTTGACGATCTGTTCGCCGATAAAATTAAGCCCCGCGATACAGTTGTCGCCGAAGTAGAGCTAGGTCTAGGGCCGTTACACACCGCTTTCGACAATCGCGGCAATGCTTATACCACGCTGTTTATTGACAGCCAGATCTGTAAGTGGAATGTCGATAAAGCGATTCAAGCATACAGTGGTAAGCCGGTTGATTACATACTGCAGAAGCTAGATGTTCACTATCAGCCAGGGCACAACCATACCACTATGGGTGAAACACGTGACGCTGATGGCCAGTACTTGGTATCGCTGCAGAAGTTCTCAAAAGATCGCTTCTTACAATGTGGACCGCTGCACCCTGAAAACGATCAGTTGATTGATATTTCAGGGGATACCATGAAATTGATCCATGATGGCCCTACTTATGCAGAGCCTCACGATTGCATTATGGTACATCGCTCGCTGGTTAAAACTCGTAAGATCTACGACCGTAAAGATCCCTCTTTCGCCAGTACTGTTGCAATGGCCAAGCGCGACGGTGTCGATCTCAACTCGCAAAACAAGGTGATTCGTGACGGCAATAAGGTCAGAGTCTACATGATGTCGGTGGCACCGGTCTTCGGTCTCACTGAGTTCAAGGTCAAGCAGGGTGATGAAGTGACCGTGGTTATTACTAACCTAGATCAGATAGAGGATGTGACACACGGTTTCTGCATGGTAAACCATGGGGTGCAGATGGAAATCAGCCCACAACAGACTGCTTCAGTGACCTTTATCGCCGATAAGGTCGGTGTACATTGGTATTACTGTAATTGGTTCTGTCATGCGCTGCACATGGAAATGCGCGGTCGTATGTTGGTAGAGCCTAAGTAAGAAAGTGCTCAGGGCCCGCACTGTTGCAGTGTCGGGCCAGTTTCAAACTGTTATATTGAAATCGAAGGTTAATAATGGCCTGTTACAATCTAGTCATTAGCAGTAGTTTGCTATGTATACTGCTCGCTGGCAGCAATGATAGCTACGGCCAAAATTTTTACCTCAAGTCTGCAGATAACTTGCAGCAAATATTAGACAGTACCGTTGCCGGCGATAAAGTGCAGCTGGCCAAGGGTACTTATTTCGGCAATTTTGTATTGCCAAATAGCATAGAACTGACGGGTGACGCCGGCGCAATTATTGATTCTGGCGGCGCGGGGCACGGCTTGGTGATTAAGGCCGCTGACAGCTATGTACACCATCTTAAACTACAAAATTGGGGCAGCGATTTAACCGATATGGATGCGGCTATCTTTATTGCCAAGGCTGCGACTAACAGCAAAGTGGCGCACAATCAGCTGTCCGGTGGAGGCTTTGGTATCTGGGTTGACGGCACCCGTAGCGCCAAGCTAATTGGCAATCAGATTGTCGGTAATCGTCAGTTGCGTTCCACCGATCGAGGCAATGGCATTCACTTGTACAATGTCAGGGATGCGCTGATCAAAGACAATAGCGTGACCGCGACCCGCGATGGCATTTATATTGAGTCTAGCAATGACAGTACTTTAGAAAACAACCAGCTGCAAGATCTTCGTTACGGCATACACTATATGTACTCCTATAGTAATCACTTGCTCAACAACACCACTATCAACACCCGCACCGGCTATGCACTGATGCAGTCTAAGTATTTGACGGTCATTAACAACCGCTCTATCAATGACGTCAATTACGGTATGTTACTCAATTATATCACTTATTCTACCCTGAAAAATAATCAGATCAGCGGAGTGCAAAATCGACGCAACCCACAGATGGGGAGAGCGAGTGGTAGAGGCCTAGAGGGCAAGGCACTGTTTATCTACAATTCGCTGTATAATGAGTTTAGCGGTAATCAATTCTCAGATAGCGATATTGGTATCCATTTAACGGCTGGCTCTGAAGAGAATCAGTTGTTTAACAACGCATTCATCAATAACAAAACTCAAGTTAAATACGTTTCCAGCCGCTCGCAAGACTGGTCGGGTAACTATTGGAGTGATTATCTGGGATGGGACATGAACGATGACGGGATTGGCGATACCGTCTATGAACCCAATGATAATGTCGATCGATTACTGTGGAAATTCCCGGCGGCTAGATTACTGTTTAACAGCCCGGCAATTGAGACTTTACGTTGGGTACAAAACCAATTTCCAGTGTTCAAAGGCTCGGGGGTGGTAGATAGTGCACCGCTGATGAAACAGCCGATAGCGGTGCTTACTAAAGCGCTAAAAACATCCAGCACAACAGCCAATAGCATCTCTAAAACAGCACCACCAGCGCATCTGAGCGAGTCGGCAGTGTCGACAATGGGAATAAATGAATGAGTATCGTTGAATTACAGCAAGTCGAAAAAAAGTACCTCGGAGTACATGCTCTACACCGTTTAGATTTAAGTTTGCAACAGGGCGAAGTACTGGGATTGTTTGGTCACAATGGGGCCGGAAAAACCACCATTATTAAGTTAATACTGGGATTGATCGAGGCGACCTCAGGGGAAGTTAAGGTCTTCGGCGAAAACCCCTGTCACGGCAAGGCATTGCAGATTCGCAGTAAATTGGGATTTTTACAGGAAAATGTTAGCTTCTACGAGCAGCTAACCGGTTTAGAGGTACTAAATTATTTTGCTCGGTTAAAAAAGGTCAACCGCGCTAAGTCAATGCAATTGCTGGCGCAAGTGGGATTACAAGATGCCTGTAAACGCAAAGTAAAGACCTACTCTAAGGGGATGCGACAGCGTCTTGGGCTGGCGCAGGCGCTGTTGGGTGATCCAAAATTACTGCTGCTCGATGAACCGACGGTCGGCTTAGATCCGATCGCCACCCAAGATTTCTATTTAACGATTGAGCAGCTCAAACAAACCGGTTGCACAGTGATATTGTGCTCGCACGTATTGCCCGGGGTTGAAAAATATATCGACCGCGCGTTGATTATGGGTAATGGCCAATTACTGGCTAGCGGTAGTTTGGAGCAGTTGCGCGATCAGGCGGCGCTACCCGCTCAGTTTAAGCTGCAGGGCAGTGCGTTGGCGCTGCCTGCTAAGTTAGCTGAGGCGGTAGTGAAAACCGATCCGCTCTCGGGGCACTATCAGCTCGAGGTCGCTATGGGGCAAAAAATGCAAGTATTAAAACAGTTGGTTGAACTGCAAGGTTTACAGGATTTGCAGATATCTCTGCCTTCACTAGAAGATCTATACCGGCACTTTATTCAGGTACAAGGCAATACAGAGGTGCAATTGTGAGAGCAATATTAATAGTCGCAGGTAAGGAATTTCGCGATGGACTGCGCAATCGTTGGGTGCTGTCTATCTGTATTATATTATCGATGTTGGCGATGGGGCTGGCCTATTTTGGCGCGGCAGCGGCCGGTCAAGTAGGTTTTACCTCGCTATCCACCACCATCGTCAGTCTGGCGAGCTTAGCGGTGTTTATCATTCCATTGATCGCGCTGATGTTGGCTTACGATGGCATAGTTGGCGAGGACGAAAGTGGTACTTTGCTATTGCTGATGACCTATCCACTGGCACGCTGGCAGTTGCTGCTGGGAAAAATGTTGGGGCAAGGGGCTATTATGGCTTTTTCTACCACGGTAGGTTTTGGCTCCTCCGCGGTGATGATCGGCTTGTTTTCAGCGTCTACTAGCTGGCAAGAACTGCTGGTTCCCTACGCAGTTTTTATATTTTCAGCGATATTGCTAGGCTGGATTTTTATCGCCATTGCCTATGTAGTTAGCTGCAGTGTCAGTGAAAAATCAAAGGCTGCGGGGCTCGCCTTGATCCTCTGGTTTTTTTTCGTATTAGTCTTCGATTTAGGATTGTTGGGGCTTTTAGTGACCACACAAGGTGATCTAAATGCCGATTTATTTCCCTATCTACTGCTGCTAAATCCGACCGACATCTTTAGGTTGGTTAATATCAGTTACTTTGCCGAGCAAAATTTAAGTGGCTTGATGGCTATTACACAGCAGGCGCAGTTCAGTATGGCCGCGATGTTTGGCGCGCTGCTGCTATGGCTGGTGCTGCCGATCGCCACATCGGTATATATATTTAATAAAAGGGGTTTATAAAATGAGAAATTTAACTAAAGTATTGCTGACAGCCTTGTTAGCCGTGGGTGTGTTAGCACTGCAGGGCTGTCAAGATCAAAAGACTGAAGCGATGGTGCAGCAGGTCATCGCGATAGAGAAAGCTGATCAATGTCATCTTTGCGGGATGACAATTAGCAAGTACCCCGGCCCTAAAGGACAGCTATACTCTAGGGGGATCAGTGGCAATATGAAATTTTGCTCTACTAGGGATATGTTTGCCTTTATTTTGGATCCAGAAAATCAACATAACATCCAGCAAGCTTTTGTCCACGATATGGCGGTCACGCCTTGGGGGCACCCAGAGGAAGATACCTATACGGACGCCAAACTGGCATTTTATGTGGTCGGTCACGGCAAAAAAGGTGCGATGGGGCCGACCTTAGCTAGCTTTTCAAAACGTCAGGATGCTAGCGATTTTGCAGCGAGTGAAGGTGGAAAAGTGCTGACCTTCGAGCAAGTGGATCTGCAAGTGATGGCAGCGATGACTAAGATGAAAATGTAAGGGTTTAGGTTAAACTAGTTAGCTGTTATCACGGCGAAAACTGCCTCGATTTAACAGAGCTTGAGCAGCGTTATAAGTAGCAGGTTTCAATCAGAGTAGACGTTACAAGTAACAAAAACTATTCCTCAGATCTTTTTTCCAGCTTAATAAATCTCTGCACACCCGACGACCGGGTGTGTAGAGAAATTTGCGCTTTGCACGGCTCTCGTAACACCATCAGTATACCGGTTGTATTAATCGCCAACTCCTCTGTGCGCCAATCACATATATGACTTGTTCAGAGGCTCTTAGATGTACGTTATCTTGAGGGATTGTCGAAAATTAAGACACTAGACAATAAAGCTAAACTGGTTAAATATCTCAGCGTCAGTAAAGTGTTGAAAATTATTGGTTTGATGGGGTTTATAGCTCGTGATATTTTAGATAAACTATCTTGTCCATAATATGTGGACGTCATAATCCTATAAACAGTAAGAATCTATCAATGAAAAAGTTAATATTATTCGTGCTGATTGGTGCCGGTGTTTGGAACATGTATCCCAGGCAAGAAGTTCAAGTCTTGACCAATGCCGATCTCGAGCTAGTTGGCACGCCCTATCTGACCGTTATTAATTCCTCTGCAGCGGCTAAAAGTCCAGCGACTTTAGGTTATCAAAAGGCAGCAAGTGCAAAATACTCATGCGATGGTCGTCAGTATTGCAGTCAAATGAACTCGTGCTCTGAGGCTAAATTTTTCCTACAAAACTGCCCAAATCCAAAAATGGACGGTGATTCCGATGGTGTTCCATGTGAACGTCAATGGTGTAAATAAGCACTGGTGTTAGAGCATCTAGTGTCAGCTGCTGCGGATGGCCACTGATTCGATCTGCCAGCTTATCTAGATGTCGGTATTTTGCATGAGCAACTCCTACATCTATTATCCAGTAGATCGAATATAGTATCTCTCTAGTTAGATCCCAGTTTCTAGATAAAAATTAGTTAACGAACAACTTCACCGCCAAAGGCACTTAACAGTTGTGGTAATAAACGCTGTAGCTCTAAGGTTAATCTAGCGGTATCGGAATCTAGTCTCTGTAAAGGATCTTCAGAATCTTCCTCATTCAATTCAGTGGATAATTGATCAGAGGGCTTGAAGCGCTTGATAGACAGGTCTTCATGTAAAATGAAGCTGAGGGTTTCGTCCCACTCTAAAGCTAGTTTAGTCACTTGTTTGCCAGCGTCTAAGTGCATAGTAATTTCATCACACTGCAGCTCTTGACCTTTTACTTTGATAACAGCGCCGTCGCCACTCTGGTCTTTTAACTCACATTCTTCTAGGCATTTGAACGCTGGTACTAAGCTCTCTTGATTTAACCACTGCGACATCATAACAGCGGGGGAGTGGTTGACATCGGGCAGTTTAACCGCGAGTGAGCCTAAGCTATTGCGCAGTAAATTTAATAACTCTTCAGCTTTAGTGTAGCTTGAACTGTCGACAACCATAAAGTTATGTTGCGGGACTATTAGCGCGCTGGTTTGACTGTATTTGCTAAAAGCACGTGGCAGTAAGTCTAAGACGATTTCATCTTTTAAACTAAGCTGCTCTTTTCGATAAATTTTTCGCCCCTCTTGCTTTTGTATAATCTCAATTTTGTCCTTTAACTGCTGATTGACGACTGAGCTGGGGACTAATTTATCTTCTTTCTGTGCGGTAATTAAAAAAGCACCATTACTTTGAAACACTTGTTGATTGTGCATACTGGAATGAGGGGAGACCCAGCCATAGCGGGATAATTCTTGGCTTTTACAGGGGGTGAATAAATGCTCTTCAAACGCGGACTCAAGTTGCTCGGCGGTGAAGCTGACATTTTCGGTAAAACGATAAAAAATAATATTTTTAAACCACATATTCAAAAGATCCTCAAAGATGGCGCCAACTAGCATCTTTACAAATAAAGCTCGGCACTAGTTGTTAACAGCCGGTCATTATATTGATTAGTTATCTGACTAACGAGAAATATCGCAGTTTTATGTCAATTTTAGTGCTCAGAGTGATCGTCGCTAATGATTATTAGCATGGCAATTTCAGCGGCATTTCTACTGGCAGTAGTGAGGAAAGTACTAAAATCAATGCTGGCATTAGCATCGCTGTGTAATCGGTCTGATACGGTTTTCGCGACCATGAATGGGCATTGATATTGGCTGGCAACCACCGCCACAGCGGCAGCTTCCATATCGACCAGTAACGCTTGTTGGGCTTGTTGATGGATGGTGTTTTTGCGTTCCTCAGTGCCGACAAATTCACTGCCTGAGGCGATTAGCCCCTCTATAACTCGGATGCTAGGGTGCTGTTTTGCGCTGTTGATTAGCGCAGTTCCATAAGCTGAGGTTGTCGACTGTATAATTGGGCAGGGTGGTGCTGTCTGCGGCTCGCTTAAAATTAGCTCTCCTGGGCGCATAAGATAATTGCCGCTGGCTAGCGATGAATAATAATCGTGCTGAATTACCTTGTCAGTGATGATCATATCTCCGATGTTCAGAGAATGGTGCAATGCTCCGCCAACGCCTAGTAGGATGATTTGATCGATAGAGAGCTGCTCTAGTATAAGCGCTAACTTGATACTAGCATTGATGCCACCCATACCTGATTCAGTGATAAATATGTTGCGCTGCTGATGCGGGTATTTAAGTAGCGTAAAATTTAAATAAGCACTGATAGTTAGCACTTCGAAGTTATCGCCTAAACGGTCAATTAGGGCCTGTTTTTCTACTGCTAGCGCGCAGATAAATAGGATATTATGCATAGTTGTTCTCATAGGTTTTAGCGATAATTAGGAGCATCTAATAGCTAAAAAATCGCCGTGAAAGTGGCATGTAAACCCATCCAGGGTATGCTGTAGGCGCCAAGTGAGATGATCAAGGTGCCGCTAATTTGCTGGCTGATGCGCTTGCTGAGTAGGTTTTTTAACTGGCTGGCTAATAGGCTAGTGGTCATCATTGCCGGCAGTGTGCCTAAACCGAAAAATAACATCAATAAGGCACTTTCAGAACTGCTGTTAGCCGCACTGCTCCAAATCAAAGTGCTATAGACTAAGCCACAGGGTAGCCAGCCCCAAAATATTCCTAACAGGAAGGCTTGTTTGACACTAGTAACAGGCAGCAGTTTGCTGGCAGCTGGACTGATGTAGCGCCAGAGTTTGTGGCCAATCATTTCAATTTTGGTGAGACCTCGCCACCATTGCGCGACGTAAAGCCCCATGGATATAAGCATTAAGGCGGCAAAAGTGCGCAGTAAAACTTCAACTGCAGCGTATTCAATTAAAAAATCGAGACTGCCTAATATGGCACCAGCAAGAGCATAGCTGCTAATGCGACCAATATTGTAAAAAAATAGAGACCAGGTTCTATTGATGTTTTGCGCTAAGGCGATACTGGAGGCAATTCCTCCACACATACCAATGCAATGCGCGCTGCCTAAAATTCCCAATAGGAATGCACTGGCCAAAGTTAAACTATCAAACATTGGTTACTCTTTGCGCTCAGTTGTGGTTGGTTTTTTAGCGGCAGAATTATGAAAATCATGTGGAATCAGCTCTTCGTCATCATCAAATAAAATTCGTTGGGCTGGGGAGTCAAGATCATCATATTGGCCGTTATTGACGTTCCAGAAAAAGAAAATAATTGCGCCGAAAAAGAAAAGCACTGAAATGCCAAGTAGGAAAGGTAGAATTTCCATGAAAACGTCCTATGTCTGTTCAGACAATTGTTGAGGATTGGAGGTAGCGATTGCTTTTTGCGGTTCGACCTTGCTCAATCGCAGAGCATTGCTAACCACTATCAGTGAGCTAAGAGACATACCTATTGCCGCTGCGTAGGGGGGGATTAATCCAAAAGCAGCGAGCGGTAGAGCTAGCATATTGTAACTGAAGGCCCAGACAATATTTTGTATTATCACTCTTTTGGTTTTTTTTGCCAGTAATAAAGCGGTGGTAATTACCTGTAATTCGCCGCTAGTTAAGACTGCATCAGCATGGGTCTTAGCTAAATCTGAGGCGCTGCCCATGGCAATTGAGGTCTGCGCGCCTGCCAGTACCGGCAAATCATTAATACCATCGCCTACCATCACAACTTTGGCACCTTGTTGTCGCAAGTTATCAATATAATCGATTTTATCTTTTGGGCTGGCGGCAGAGCAGATGTGTTGAATGTTTAATTGCGCCGCGATATCGTTAACACTTGAAGAGCTATCACCCGTTAACATATGCACGTTAATATTTAGCTGTTTGAGTTGCCTAATGCAGGCTTTACTGTCGCTGCGTAGGACGTCGGCGATCAAAAACCAGGCGATGGCTTTTTCTGCAGAGCAAAGTAGTAGCCAATGCCCGGTACTGCTTGGTGCAGTGAGTGTTGTGTCCTTAAGTAATCGTGCTGAAAACTCAGCTTTACCAATCCGGTATGTAATGCCATTGACAGAGCCTTGAATGCCTAAGCCTAAGGTTACTTCAATGTTCTCGGCGCTACTCACGCGATAGTGTTTGAACGCACGTGCTATCGGATGCTCTGAGTGCTGCTCGAGAGCGGCGGCTAATTCTAGCGCCGGCTTGTCGCCTGCAGCGGCGACTGTCCGCTCTATGGTGAGGTTGCCTTGGGTCAAAGTACCGGTTTTGTCGAACACAAAATCTGTCGCGATCGCCAAATTTTCAAGGACATGGGAGCGAGTAATTAATAATCCTTGTTGCCTGAGAGTGCCGGTAGCTGTGGTTAAGGCGGTAGGTGTTGCTAGTGACAGCGCACAAGGGCAAGTAACAACTAAGACTGATAAGGTGATCCAAAATGCTTGAGATGAATCGATAAAGTACCAGCTGATACTTACTATTGCCGCAGAGGCAAGCACACAAGCGACAAAGTAATTAGCGACTTTATCGGCAATAACAGCGACTTTAGGTTTATCTTGGCTGGCACGCTCTAGCAATCTAACGATGGCCGATAGTTGAGTTTGGGCGCCGATTGCGCTGACCTTTATCTGCAGTGGGTTTTCAACATTTAATGTGCCGCCGATTACATGATCATCTAAGTTTCTACGCTTAGGTAAATACTCGCCAGTTAGCGCTGATTCATCGACGCTGGAATAGCCTTGGCTAATGACTCCGTCAGTAGGTATAGTCTGCCCAGGTTTGACTAAAATATAATCGCCGACCGATAATTTAGAACAGGCAATCAATTGCTCACTGATGACGCCGTTTTTATCCTTGGTTAGTCTAATGGTCGCCTCTGGTAGCAAATTTTGCAGGGCGTTTCCAGCGCGTCCAGTTCTGTGTCTGGCCTGCATCTCAAGATAGCGGCCAAATAGCAAAAAGAAGGTGAACATTGACACTGAGTCGAAATATATTTCGCCACTGGCAGAAATAGTGGCCCAGCCACTGGCAATATAGGCGGCGCCGATCGCTAAAGAGACCGGCACATCCATGCTGAGATTGAAGGTTTTTAAATCTCTATATGCGGCGAAGAAAAAGGACTGTGCTGCATAAAAGACGATTGGGGTGCAAATTGTAAAGCTGATCCAGCGCAACCAGTTTTCGGTGCTGGAATCAATACCACTATAGCTACCAAAATATAAAGCAATGGCCAGGGCCAACACTTGCATCATACCTACACCTGAAATGCCGAGGCGACGCATGGCTTTCTTTTGTTCAGATGCCAGTATTTGCTCTTCAATATCAGCGCGATATGGGTGACCAAGATAGCCGATCTGATGGATAGCGGCTAATATTTCACTCAACTCAATTTCAGAGTCTTGCCAGTTTAACTGTGCCCGGTGATTGCTCATGTTGACATTGAATTTGTTGATGCCGGGGAGTTTGTGTAGGTGTTTTTCCAATAGCCAGACGCAGGCAGCGCAAGTAATTCCCTCAATCACTAAAGTCGCTTCTTTTTGCCCTTGCGTATCGATGGTGACGAAACTATTTTGCAGTTCTTGATCATTGAGTAATAGCAGCTCATCGGGAATTAAACTTTGTCGGTCTCTGCTAATATTGTTGGCAGTGGTGGTTTGAATGACGAGATTTCGGTGTTGATAATAATTATCTAAGCCACTCGCTAAAATTGTCTGTGCAACTGCTAAGCAGCCGGGACAGCACATTGCGCGAGATGTTCCATCAATAGTCAGCTGGAAATCGGAATGTGCAGGGATACTCAACAGACAGTGATAGCACTGTCCGTTCGCAACTTCATTGTGCTGCATGTTATTGAGGTTTCTCGGCCTTTAATAGCAAGGTTAATCGATCATATGGAGGGTTGATTTGACTGCTTAGGCGCCAGTTATTCTCCGGAGGACTCACCATGATGTAGCGCTTACCTTGGATGGCCGAATTTAGAGAACCAAGATACACAGGCTGTCCTGCGACTTGTCGAAGTACCACATTAAAATCATATTTTTGATGAGTGGGTGATACAAAACTAAAATTTAGCGTCGCGGGAAACTGCTGGAAATCACCGGATAACTTGACGGATAGATCGCCAGTCAAATTATCGTAGGCTATATTGGCAGCAATCTTTTTATCGTAGGCAAACTGCACTTTAGTCGGATCGCTATAATAGCCACGCGCCATCCGATAGTAGTCATCTTTGACTATGCCGTCTGATGAAACAATGGATACGACTAAAAAAGTAGTGCCTGCAATGACGGTTGCGACTAAGGGGATCATGGCGAATAATAACCAAGGTTGTTTGTACCAGGGATCATTCGCGTACTGTTCAATTGTTTTCATTAAATGTGTTTACTTATACCTAGATAATTTTGCTCATCTTACAGCAACTGAGTAAAATCCGCGATTGAAGTTTCACCGGAATAACGGCTAAGATTAAGATCATTTAGTCGTTATTCGGTTTTAAAAATTCAAACAGTTCAATTAAAAAGTCGGCGAAATAAAGCGACTCTCCACTTCAGAGTTGATCTCTGCTGCAGTGATCGCCTGCACATTAATATAAATCACTGTTTTGCTTTTAGAAATATTGCTAGTGTTGGCTCTGACTTGAATTGGGAAGTCAATTATTTGACCTGCTGCCACAGCAGCGGTCGGCCGATTGACTACTAGTATCCCTTCAATTCCACTAACTGAAATTAGGTATTCTAAATCCGTATTGCTTTTGTTGGCGATCTTTACCGTATAAATGTTTTCTATGATGCTCTCTGATATTTCAACGAATAACTGGCCGCGATCTCTGTGAACGTCTACTTCTATCGGTACTCTTTCAAATATCACATAGGAAAAATAGAGAATCAACAGGGTTACTACGACTAAATAAGCGATCAGCTTGGGGCGTAAGATTTTGGTTTTGCCGCCCTCCAAATTTACTTCTGTGGTGTATTTGATTAATCCTTTTTCGTAACCGACTCTGCTCATAATATCATCACATGCATCAACACAGGCGCCACAGGCAACGCATTCGACTTGCAAACCGTCTCGGATGTCGATGCCGGTTGGGCAGACGTTAACGCAGTGCATGCAATCTATGCAGTCACCTAAGCCCTCGGCTTTGGTATCGATTTTTCGACTGCGTTTGCCACGGTTTTCACCGCGTTTTTCATCATAGGAAATAATTAAGGTATCAGGGTCAAACATGACGCTTTGAAAGCGCGCATAAGGGCACATGTAGATACACACTTGCTCTCGCAGCCAGCCAGCATTGCCGTAAGTGGCCACGGCGATAAAACCGATCCACCAAAATTCCCAAGGTCCTAATTGAATGGCTAAGAAACTGGGGGTAAGTTCTCTGATCGGCGTGAAGTAACCAACAAAGGCTAAGCCTGTGGTGAGTGCCAACACAAACCAGATAGTATGTTTAGCGCATTTTCTGAAGAGCAGTGCTTTGGTTAGCGGTTTTTTGTCTTGGCGCATGCGCTGGTTGCGGTCGCCTTCAGTAATCCGTTCAGCCCAAATAAACAGCCAAGTCCAAACGAATTGAGGGCAGGCATAGCCACACCACAACCGGCCGGCAAAGACCGTGACCACAAAGAGCACGAAAGCCAAAATAATCAGCATCAGAGATAGTAGCATGAAATCTTGTGGCCAGAAAGTGGCGCTAAAGATATGGAATTGCCGATTGGGTAGGTCAAATAATATTGCTTGTTGGCCGTTCCATTGCAACCAGGGGGATCCATAAAAAAGCACCAGCATCATAGCGCCAGATACAATCCTGAAATTTTTGAAAATACCTTTATAAAACTTGACGTAGATATGCTCACGTTTTGCATATAAGTCGTATGTTTCAACAGTTTTCTTAGTGCTGGGAGTGATGTCGCTAACTGGTATTTTTTTCATGTTGCTGCTCACTATTCGGCGGTGTCTGGTCGGTCGTGTATTAGTATAATTATAGTGTTTTAAGGTCGGTAATTACTTGAGAGCTCTGCATAACTTACCCAGAGGGTATGATCACTGCGCTCGGTAATATGGTGTTAAAAATCGGTTAAAACTGCTCATTTATACCAGTAATACCCATAAAGAAGGGCACGCTGTACCCAAAGTGAGGGGCATACTAACTTCGCTATCTCGCCGATTTTTGCCTTTTATTACCTTCGCTCATAACGTTATATAGTGGTCTCTACTTATCAGTTTAACTAATTGTTGGTTAGATTCCGGTAAAAAGTCAAAAAAAAACGCTATAACTAAGTTATAACGCTTTTTTGTAGTACTCAGTTTATCACTTGTCTTTATTTGATAAGCTATATACATAGCCGGCAATCAAATTTATTTTGTCTTCGCTGAGTAAGTCTTTATGTGCAGGCATTGAGCCTCCACGTCCGGTGCGAATGGTGTGGGCAACTTTTGCATAAGAGCCGCCATACAACCAGACATTATCTGTTAAATTAGGCGCGCCTAGTGCTTGAACTCCCGTACCATCAGTGCCGTGACACGCAATACATAGTGCTTGGAATTTAGGCTTAGCTCTAGCGATTGCCTCAGAATCAAGTCCTTCAGTGCCAGATAGATTTAGTACGTAACTAGCCATGTCTCTCACCCCAGCTTCGCCAAGAACTGATCCCCAAGCGGGCATTGAACCGGTTCGGCCATTGGTGATTGACTGCTTAATCATGTCTGCAGAACCGCCATACAACCAATCAGCATCAGTCAGGTTAGGAAACCCATAGGCGCCTGTTGCCGCTGGACCATGACAGACCGAGCAGTTGTTGGCAAACATCCGCTGGCCCATTAATAATCCGGCCCGGTTATCCTTGCTCTTTAATTCTTCGATAGGTAGCGCCGCATATTTTGCAAAAATTGGCGCGTATGTGTTTTCTGCGTGTTGAATTTCTTCTTCATACTGGCTGGTGGAGGTCCAATTTAACACACCTTTAAAATTACCCAAGCCTGGGTAAAGTACCAAATACCCCAGTGAGAAGATAACAGTACTCATGAACAGGTAAAACCACCAGTTCGGTAGAGGATTATCTAACTCAGCAATTCCGTCAAATACATGCCCGGTGGTTTCTTCAGTAGCACCTTTAAACTTCTCACCTTTGCGGGTGTGCAATAACAGTGCTGTACAGCCGAAAATAACGGCCAGTGTAATGATGGATATCCAAGCACTCCAAAAAGGGCTCATGGTGTTTCTCTCCTGTCATTGTTCTGGGTCTTACTTTCATCAGTTGTGGCTTCAAAGCCATCTTCTTCAAAGGGTAGATTAGCAGCACTATCAAAGCCTTTTTTGTTGCTGGGTAAAAGTACCCAGACAAAAAGTGCCAGAAATGTGATTAGCATCACTACTGGAATGTAAGGACCATAAACTTCGTAACTCACAGTTATTTACCGTTTGTTGTTATAGACTGTATGTTTTTTACCTAGAGATTGTAAATAAGCGATCAATGCTTCAATCTCGTATCGACCAGCAACTTCATCTTGTGCTGTCTCGATTTGTTCGGCTGTGTATGGCACACCGAACTGGGCAAAAACTTCTAATTTTTTCTGCGTATCCTCGCCCGTTAGCTTGTTTTTAAACAACCAGGGATAGCTAGGCATTTTCGATTCACTAACAACATCGCGAGGATTGTACAAGTGAGCTCTGTGCCAGTCGTCGGAATAGCGTCCTCCAACACGAGCTAAATCGGGACCAGTACGTTTTGACCCCCATAAGAACGGGTGTTCCCAGACGAATTCGTTAGCTGTAGAGAAATGTCCATAGCGTTCAGTTTCCGCTCTAAACGGACGTATCATCTGTGAGTGACATACATGGCAGCCCTCGCGAATATATATGTCACGCCCCTCCATTTCTATTGGGGTGTAAGGTGTTAAGCCTTCAATAGGTTTGGTCGTAGATACCTGGAAAAATAACGGCACAATCTCAGCTAGACCACCACCACTGATTACCAAAATTATTAACAGAGCCATTAAACCAACATGTCTTTCAATCGTATCGTGCTTTAACATAATATCGGCTCCTTAAGCTGCTTGTGGTTTCGCGTTATCAACAGCGTTATTAGCGCTGCGGATGGTTAGCCAAACGTTGCAGGCCATAATCAACATACCAGTGACCCATAAAACACCGCCTAACCAGCGAACAAAGTAACCGGGGTGGCTAGCTTCAAGGGCATCAACAAAGCTGTAAGTTAAGGTGCCATCGGAGTTAACCGCGCGCCACATTAGCCCCTGTAAAATACCGTTTACCCACATTGCGCAGATATAAAGTACAGTACCGGCGGTAGCTAGCCAAAAGTGAATGTTAATCATCGCAGTGCTGTGCATAGCTGATTTGCCAAATACTTTAGGGATCATGTGATAAGTTGCACCTATCGATATCATAGCAACCCAGCCAAGTGCTCCGGCGTGTACATGACCAATGGTCCAGTCGGTAAAGTGAGATAGTGCGTTTACCGTTTTGATGGCCATCATCGGCCCTTCAAAGGTAGACATACCATAGAAAGACAGTGAAACCACTAGGAAACGTAGTATAGGATCGGTGCGTAACTTGTGCCAGGCGCCGGACAAGGTCATCATTCCGTTAATCATACCGCCCCACGAAGGTGCAAGTAGGATCAGCGACATTACCATCGCTACAGATTGAGTCCAATCGGGTAGCGCGGTGTAGTGCAAATGGTGGCCGCCAGCCCAGATATAAGTAGCTATTAATGCCCAAAAGTGGACTATTGATAGTCGGTAAGAGTAAATTGGGCGGCCTGATTGCTTGGGAACAAAGTAGTACATCATGCCTAAGAAGCCAGCGGTTAAAAAGAAGCCTACGGCATTGTGTCCATACCACCACTGAACCATGGCATCGATCGCACCAGGGTAGACGGAGTATGATTTCCAAAGTGATATCGGGACAGCGGCGCTGTTGACAATATGCAGTACGGCAACCACTATAATAAATGCCAAAAAGAACCAGTTGCCCACATAAATATGGGATACTTTTCGCTGCTGTACGGTGCCGACAAAGACGATTAAATAAGCAATCCAAACCAGGGCGAGTAAGATGTCTATTGGCCATTCTAGCTCTGCGTATTCTTTGGTAGAGGTTAACCCCATAGGCAAAGTGATTACGGCTAAAATGATGACCAGTTGCCAGCCCCAGAAAGTAAAGGGAACTAACCAGCCGCCAAATAGTCTAGTTTGACAGGTGCGTTGCACCACATAGTATGACGTTGCAAATAGTGCGCTACCGCCAAATGCGAAAATTACTGCATTGGTGTGTAGTGGTCGCAGGCGACCAAAGCTTAGCCATGCGGTGTCAAAATTGAGTTGGGGCCAGACTAATTGTGCAGCGATTAGAAGACCGACAGACATGCCGACAATCCCCCAAACCACTGTCATAATCGAAAACTGACGCACCACGTTATAGTCGTAAGTTGGGTGTGCTATTTCAGTGCTCATGTAAAATTCTCATCAATAAGCGTTTATAAAATTATTATTGGGTTAATTATCTTGGAATAACCCTAGTTTTACAATGATATTCAGTCAAGTATTCAATAAATATAAATTTATTTGTTCTAAAACTGTTCTATATCATTTCTTTGACCACTATTTGAAAATGCCTAAAAAAGGGTGTTGCAAGATTGCGCTAAAACAGTTAGTGGCTCTTAATCAGTCTTCTAAAAGTAAGTAAAGCGGTTTTAAAATAATAATTGCCGGATGTGTAGCGTCAATATTGAAATATGCTGAGACCTTTGCATAACTTACCCAGAGGGTATGATAACTGCGCTCGGTAATACGGCGTTAAAAACCGGCTCAACATGCTCATTTACACCAGTAATACCCATAAACAGGGGCACACTGACTCCGCTATCTCGCCAGTCTTCGCTCGCAACGTTATGCAAAGGTCTCATGCTATTAAGATAGTAAATCCCCGCCAGCAAATATCGGTCTTTATTTTAAATAGAACTTTTTTCATACCACTGCTTCAGCTACTCAGTCTTAGTGATGATCAGAGGGGGTTGTATTCTATGTCTGCAGTTTTATCCCGAGAGTATTGAGGTGTTAATTGTTGTCTTTATCGTTTGTTTAGTACGCCGGGGCGTGTCTGAGTTGTTCGGGATTCTTCCAGGCGCCTTAAGTATAGGATGTTTTAATTAAAGTGCTAGGTTTAAACAATGTGCTGAATCAGCAACGTCCCCGCATCAATGCCTAAATTATTGATTCTAAAGCAACTTGAAAAATTCCCGCTGAGCCTATTGCTGTCGTTAGTTTCTTTTGATTTCACTGTAAAACCAATATTTCACTCTGTATTCGCTTTAAGGCCACAGATTCAGAAGTCTATAATAAAGTTGCCATGGTCGGAGGATTCGAGTATTAAGTCATTGTTTGGTGATGTAATTGAGGTGTGGATCATGTTTATAGAGGCGTGGAAGTGAAATTACTTGTTACAGATGCTGTCGTAGCCAATCTGGGCGGTGAGCGGGTTGATCAGCTTACCGTAGATGGGGGAGCGGCTAAAGGGGTGGTTGTTCTAGCCCATGGCTCCGGTATAGCAATGGATCATGAGTATATGAATAATTTGAGCAAACTGTTTAATGAATGTGGTTTAAAGGTTGTGCGGTTTGAGTTCCCTTTTATGGCAAAAAGGCGCTCGACCGGTAAAAAAGGTTTCCCCGATAAAATGCCAGTTTTGTTGGCTACTTACCTTGCGGTCATAAAAGAAGTTCTCAGTCTGCCGGAAAATGATTCGTTGCCATTGTATTTAGCAGGTAAATCTCTTGGTGGGAGAGTAGCTACGTTAATCGCAGCTTATATGCATCCTACGACTAGCTGTAGTCAGCTCAATAGTACTTTTTCAGAATTGCCTATAACCGACAAAGTCACCGTCAATGGGGTTTTTGTCTACGGTTATCCTTTTCATTCAATCAAAAAACCTGCGCAATTGAGAATCGAGCATTTACTAGAACTAGCAACGGATGTTTATATTTTTCAAGGGAGTAGAGATAAACTAGGAACGAGGGAGGAAGTGCTTGGCTATCCTTTAAGTCAGCGAGTAAAAATTCAGTGGTTTGAAGATGCTGATCATGACTTAAAGCCTAGAGTTAAATCAGGATATACTCAAAAGCAGTATTTAAAAATATCGGCTCAAACGGTGGCAGTTGCCTTGGGGGGGAATTAGGCGGTTTCGGTGGGGTTGGAGTTTTTTGTGTGGGTAATATGGAGTCTGCTAGTATTTTCAATAATGGGACTTGTCACAACCACAATGCGATTTAAGGCTAGGTTTACATGGTCGGCAGTCGCTGTCGATGGATAAATGTTAGTCTTTAGCGATACTGTCATCTATAGGTTACGGAAGGTGTCACCAGTACTGGTGGCAAATAGTGGGCAATATAAATAGATTTAACTTAATCGTAATTTAGCTAGTATATTACCTTTCTATCAAACAAGTTTTTTGCGACAATGACGCCGTCTAAAAATAGTAGGTTATTGGTTATATTTTGAAATTATCTTGTGGGTAGATACATGGCTGATAAAGAGGTCGATCATTTGCTGGATACGCAAGGCTTATGCTGTCCAGAACCCGTGATGCTGCTGCATAGTAAAATACGGGATATGTCGGTTGGTGATACTTTATTGGTTGAGGCGACAGACCCATCTACAGAGCGAGATATACCTAAGTTTTGTATGTTTTTAGGTCACGAATTACTTGAGCACTATGAAGAGCAGAATATATACAAATATATTATTCGTAAAGGTACAGCTAAATAGCGTAGAGTTTGGCTGGATTAATATAAATATACATCTTTAATAATAGTGAAACTTGGGTTTTGTGCTACCCTAGTTAGATAATTTGCTAGGGCCGAGTCAATTTCGATTATCGGGCTTGTGGTCTCAATATTTAAATTCAGAAAACTCGAGAGTTGTGTCGTGATTCAAGAAGTAATCAATGTAGAAAATACCGGTGCTGAAAAACCAGCAGTCAATAAGAACAAAGCTAAAAACAGAGCCAGTAACCAAGCTGCCCTAGCGATGTTAATCGAATTATATCCGCAAACTTTTAGTCGAACTAATATTCGGCCACTAAAAGTGGGGATTCAAGACGATTTAATTGCCGATGAAAAGGTCG
The DNA here is from genome assembly GCA_000416275.1 of Osedax symbiont Rs1. GTDB lineage: Bacteria > Pseudomonadota > Gammaproteobacteria > Pseudomonadales > Balneatricaceae > Rs1. The sequence continues at coordinate 24,298 of ASZJ01000155.1, read as the reverse complement.
CTAAAAATAAAATTAAGCGCGCCTTGGCATCTTATGTTCGCGCTCCTAATTATTTTCGGGCAATGAAGTTAGATGTAGAGCGGATTGACTTGGCGGGAAAAGATGCGGGGAAAGTAACAGAAAGTGAAGCAGAATACGCTAAAACTCAGTTAAAAGACTTCCATCAGCGCCGTAGAGATAATCAACGCCTGCAAGAACAAACTAAAAAAGATCAAGAAAAACAGCAGCGCATGAACAGTAAGTTAGAAATGCTACTGACCAAAAAAGGTTAGTACTCAGGTGTCGGGTGCATAGCCACCCTTGGTTACAGCCTTTTCTATTTGCACTATAGTTCTGTCATCAGTACACAGCAGTTTTGTGTGCTGAGCTCTGTTCTTGCCTGTATTTTTCCTCACCCCCCCCCATCTTGTCATCAACCTCCGCTTGTATGGCTATTACCTGAATCAGTGACTTCAATGCACCACATAGCGCAAGCTCTTGATTCTACAGCGGTTAGAAAAATGCCTGCTGAACCTACGGGTGCAGCTAAGATTTTTCAATTCCACTGTAAAACCAATATTTTACACTCTGTATTCTCTTTGTAATCACGGATTCAGGTATTAGTTGTTCTTTATAAATATTTAGCATGTTTCTGGGATAGTTTGGCGCAGCGTTTTTGTTAGAAAAAGTTGTTGGCAACAGCTACAGAAAATACGAGACTTATCCTTAGTATACTTATAGAATACGGTGCCAAATGGTAGGCTCAATCAATTGTGTGTTTATGTTTGAGAGAGAGTAGGTAGAGGGCAGCTAGCGCCTCGTCAGTATTGGAGAAGAAAATGATTACCGGTAGTATTGTTGCACTTGTTACCCCAATGACCCCCACGGGAGATATAGATTGGTCTGCCTTAGCTGTGTTAGTTGAATTTCACATAGAGCATGGCACTCGAGCAATCGTTGCTGTCGGCACGTCTGGAGAGTCTGCTACTTTAAGTCCTACTGAGCACTGTGCTGTTATTAAACGGGTTGTCGAATTAGTTGCTGGACGGATTCCAGTGATTGCCGGTACCGGCGCTAATAACACTCAAGAGGCAATAGAGCTTTCCAAAGAGGCAAAAGCGCTAGGTGTAGATGCCTGCTTGTCTGTGGTTCCCTATTACAACAAACCGACCCAAGAGGGTATGTATCTGCATTTTAAAGCGATCGCCGAAGCTGTAGATATACCGCAGATTTTATATAACGTGCCAGGGCGAACCATTGCCGACATGCAGGAGGAAACCACCTTACGTTTAGCTCGTGATGTCGCTAATATTGTTGGTATTAAAGATGCGACTGGTGATGTGCAGAGAAATAAATCATTAGTTAAGAATGCCCCTGCAGGTTTTGCTGTCTATTCAGGTGATGACGTAACTGCTGTAGAGCTTATGCTCGCTGGCGGTCACGGTAATATATCGGTTACCGCAAACATAGCCCCAACCCAAATGTCAAAAATGTGTGAATTGGCGATTGCCGGAGATGCGATTGGAGCTAGGGCGCTTAACGCTGAGTTAATGGATTTACACAATCAATTATTTATGGAGTCAAACCCGATTCCCGTCAAGTGGGCCGTCGCGCAATTGGGACTGATGGGAGAAGGTATTCGATTACCTTTAACGCCGCTTTCTGAACAGTATAAATCATCCTTATTGAGCGCCATGAAAACCAACCAATTACTGTAAGCTGTAATCGACAGTAATCGCTTTTAATCCAGATTCGAGGTTGTATGAAATACCAGCATATTAGTAATTATCCAGCAGTTATCTTAAAACTGCACTCTAAGAGTTATAAAAATTTGTTAGTCGAAAATATATCTTTGCGAAGCTTAGGGCTTACGGCAATATTGAGTGTTGGTTTGCTGACGGGGTGCAGTACTTTATCAAACAATGCCTTGTACGGTAAAAACGGTTTGATTCACGATCGCAGTAAAGAGTATCAAAAAGTAACTGCATCGACTCGGTTGCAAATTCCAGGGCAGCTACACGCCAAACAAACTCGAGATGCGATGGAAATACCACATCGCGTTTTAGCTGACTCTGCACCGATCAATAAGGTTCAACGTCCAGAGTATTTTTATGCTGATTCAGGATCTGAATCAGTAAATTTCAAGCAGGACGGCTCTGAGAAAGTATTAGAAGTCGACGAGCCAATTGATAAAATATGGTCAAAAGCTCAACAGTTTATGGAGTTTAATAACTTAGGTATTACCGGTTTAAATTATCAGCAGGGGATTATTGAAAGTGATTGGTTAGTCTTAGAAGGTGATAAGCTTGGTGTTGTCGATAGCTGGGTCAAAAAACTGACGCTGCAAAATGTTGCTGGCGATAGTAAGAACAAGCTGCGCATTCAGCTCCGAGCGGATCAGCAAAACCCTTTTAGAACCGTGATCAGTATGGCACATGTGCAGTATCCGGTTAATAAAGTGGTGGATAAGGTCGATTGGAGTAAAGAGTCAGAAAATATCTCCTACAAAACCGATATGCTTTACGAATTATTGCGTTTTATGAGTAAGGCGACCAACGGCACTGAAAATAGTGGCTTATTAGCGAGTAAATTTAAGCGCTCACAACGCGATGGAGCAGTGTTTTTCGGTCGTAATGCTAACGGTAAGCCAGCACTGAAAATCTCCGGTAGTTTAGAAAATGCCTGGCGACTGGTGGATAACTCATTAACTGCAAACCAGATAGATGTCGGTACCAAAGATCCTGTAGGCAGTGCCTTCTATCTTACTTTTACTTCTTTAACGCCGGTTAAGGAAGAAAAGCGTGGGTTTTTTGAATGGTTGCATGGCGATCGTGGGCCTTTGACTTTTGCTTCTTTCGGTATTGGGGATGATGATCAATCAGACATTAAAAATGTCAGTTACACCGCAAAAGGGCAAGTGGAATCCAGCAAAGAATTGGCATTCACCGATCACAATCATCCAGCTAACCAAGAAGGGTTTAAAGTGTGGCTTGGCGGAAAGGTAGTCTATAACTTTAATCGAGGTTTTAATAAAGGCTTCTTTAATATAAATACTAATGTGTATGAGCTAACTGCTGGCTATCAACTAAAATTGAAATTCCGCGGCAATGCTACGTTCGTCACCGTGTTTAATAAGAAAGGTGAAGAGGCGGCCTCTGTCCCGGCAGAAGAATTGTTGTGGAGAATTAAAGACAGCATTCCTAGAGCCTGATGGTCTCAGATAGTCAAACACCCACTTAGTCAGTGGGTGTTTTTGTTTAGGACTTTATCTTGAGTATTGCATATTTTATTTGGCTGACACAGTGGGTTAATGAATAACCAATAAAAGTTGCATGCAGTACCTCTGAATTTAACCTTTATCCTGAATCCGTGACTGCAAAGTAAATCAAGAGCTTGCGCTATGTGGTGCCGTAAAGTGACTGATTCAGGTTGATATGACGAAAATAACTGGAGAACCAATGAGCGCTTATCAAGTAATGGATGTGAATGATGACTTACCAATTAGAGTGAGTGACAAAATTCACAGCGGAAAAGTTCGATCAGTTTATAAATTAACCGCAGCAGACAGCGCCAGACTGATAGTCGAAAAAGGTTACAAAATAGCTGCTGACACACCGCTGGCGATTATGATTATTAGTGATCGTATCTCGGCATTTGAATGCATTTGGAAAGGCGAAAATGGATTAAATGGCGTGCCTGGTAAAGGTGCTGCGCTAAACGCTATTTCTGCACATTGGTTCAAAGCCTTCGATGAGGCTGGATTAGCTGGCAACCATATTGTTGATGTCCCGCATCCCTATATCTGGATTGTGCGTCAGGCACAGCCGGTTATGGTTGAGGCGATAGCACGTCAATATATTACCGGCAGTATGTGGCGCTCATACGCTAAAGATGTACGTGACTTTTGTGGGATTACTTTAGATGAGGGGTTGCAAGCCAATCAAAAAATGCCCAACTTGTTAATTACTCCTTCCACCAAAGGCATTATCACCGGAGTCAGTGAAGTCCCCGAAGTAGATGATGTCAATATCAGCCGAAAAAACATCATTGATAATTTAGCTGCATTTAAATTTAAAAGTACTGAAGATGTGAATCTATACGAAAAGTTATTAACAGAAGGCTTTGACTTAATCACTCAGCAGTTGGCAGCGGTTGAACAAATTTTTGTCGATACCAAATTTGAATTTGGCTACGTTAAAGACTTAGACGGCAATGATGAGCTAATTTATATCGATGAAGTGGGTACCCCTGACTCCTCTAGAATCTGGGACGCTAAAGCTTATGATGAAGGCCGGATTGTAGAGAACTCTAAAGAAGGTTTTCGTCAGATGTTGCTTAAGTCAGTGCCAGTACCTGAGCTGCTGTTGGCGAAAGATAAAATGCCAGAGCGTTTAAGTATGGCGGCGGACTTTCTGTTAAGTGAGGCTGATTTACTGGAGGTAAGTAACACTTACACTAGTATCGCCAAGACAATTACCGGTAAAGATGTGCAAATACCGGCAAACCCTAGAGCTGAGATCATTGAAATTCTTGATCGGGATTATGGGTTAATTACCGCTTAATTGCGAGATAGCGGAATCAGTGTGCCCCTATCTTTGGGTACAGTGTGCCCCTATTTATGGGTATTACTGGTGTCAATGAGCATATTGAGCCGGTTTTTAACGCCGTCTTACCGAGCGCAGTTATCATACCCTCTGGGTAAGTTATGCAGAGCTCTCAAACTAGAAGATGATTAGTTTGGCCAATGGCGAAGCTGATCATCTACTCGATATTATAACGCAGCGCGGCTTACACTGTTAAATTGCTGATGTGTCTACCGCAGTAGTTATGTAGAGCTCTCTGAGTATTAGCATTTTTTAATCAAATACATGTACCACTTTTCCAACCAAATTAGCTTCAGGTACAGCCCCCCAATAGCGACTATCGTTGGAGTTGTCTCGATTATCGCCCATCACAAAATAATGACCTGCCGCTACTTTTATCCGATATTTTAGCGATTTTCTGCGACTATCATTAGCGACGTTGTAGCTAATATTTCCAATCTGTTCCTGAAAAACCTGCTGTGTTCCTGTAGTGCTGAGATAGTTAGTACTAACTTCTTTGCCGTTCAGATAAAGGGTTTTGTGGTCATAAATTATTTCGTCCCCAGGCAATCCAATTACTCTTTTAACAAATAAGGTTGAGAGATCTTTCGGGTAGAGGAATATGACTATCTCGCCGCGTTTGATGATTGCGGACATTGCTGATTTTTGAATTGTTATGCCCAAGCTCCCATAATTCCCATAACCTAGTTTTTTCGCGATTAAATAGCTGCCTTTCTCCAAGGTTGGATACATAGAGGTTGATGGCAATCGAAAAGGTTCATACAAATAGGACCTGACTAGAAATATAGTGCTATAAAAAGTCGCCAAAATCGCCAGTAAAGAAAACCATTTACTATACCAAGGTCTGGGAATCACCGGTTTTTGGTTTGTGGCTAGTTTGAAGCAGTGGACGGCACAAGTACCCATCACTAGCAGCGCGATAGGTTTGTATTCAAATAGTGTCAGCTGATATTTTTCGACCGCTATATACTCGATGATCGCGGTGCAAATGATTAGTATAAAATAGCAACTCGCCCAGCCGGTCCGCATAACATATAGCATTCCCAAAGGCTGGAATACAAAGCCTAACAGTGCGGCGATCCATTTGTTTGGTTGCCAATTCATCGATTAAAATACCTTGAGGCTATGATTGCTAAGAGGGCTTTAGTTGGATTTGCTAAAAAATTTAGTGATAGCGACTAAAGGGCGTACCAGTATGTGCAGATTAGCGAGAAAGTGCTACTCATAATTTTCAGCATAGAGTAACTCCCATGCCTCGCTTACCGTCCGATTGAAGACCATTGCGTACTGTAAACAGAAATAACCCTAAGTCTTTAAACTTACCTTCACCATAGTCAGTAATGTCCCAGCCCATCCGGCTTTGATAAATTTGTTGTGAATCAGTACTGACCCGCTCTTGCGTCTCAGTTGGATTGCAGTAGGCAAAAGGCGGTAATTGATAGCCAAAAGCACGGTTGAATTGGTCGCTTTCAAAAATAATCTCATTGACTTCGGAGCGATTAATTATATTTTTCCAACTATTATAAAAGCTATTGAGTAAAAGTGGGTTAAAAATGCTGTGCCGTAAGTGAGCTGAATACCTTTAATTAACTGCCCTGATATGTGTGTGCAGTAGCTGGCTTAAACCGTCATTGTTCACAGGTTGTACTAGCTAGAGATCAACCCACCGCTACTGAACTCCATTGAGCATATATTGTCAAAAAACAGCAGTCCTTTGCCTAGCTGATTAAAGACAGATAACTACCGTGTTAAGACCATTAGAGCATGGCTTTAAAGGGCAATAAAACTAAATGGAGACGAGTGTGTCGCAACCAGCCAATACTAGGGAGTCATATTTAAAATGTATATTATAAAAAAGTAACGTTTTGTAAAATATCAATGGAACGAGGTGTCGAAAATTGCGGAGCAGGTTTTAGATAGATAATAAAACATGCTGATTTATTCTAGCTGTAGAAGAAAAGCCGCAGTTGGGTGATGAAAAAGCTTGAGCCCAGCTCAATATGGCAATTCATAGCTATAAAAAAGGCACCAAGGTTCGGCTATATGCTCGGTTTTGATTAAAACCCTTCGAGCTGACTAAAGCTGTTGTCACGCTTCGGTTGCCTTACCTCCGCTGGTCACGTTATGTCTGAGGTTTCAGATAGATAATTTTCTAAAATGGGCAGTCTAGTGAGAAAGATAAAGCTCGATTGTCTGCTGGGTGGTTGAAGCTTAGAGTTTGCGCGTGTAGGCATAATCTTTCCGAGAGAGCGAGTGCTTGGCTGTGCGCATAAAATCGGTCGCCGCAAATAGCATGTCCCAACCATTGCATGTGTACTCTTAATTGGTGGGATCGGCCAGTTTCTGGGTAGAGCATAATACGGCTGGTCTTTGCCGTTCGCTCTGTGACACGCCAGTGAGTTGTGGCATTTTTTCCCCACTGGTAATCTACTATTTGTAAAGGTCGGTTCTCCCAGTCACAGCGTAAGGGTTGACTAATAGTGCCTTGGTTATGCGCCATGATGCCGCTGACAATCGCCTGATAACTTTTCTCCACGGCTCGATCTTGAAATGCTCGACTCAAGGCCTTATGCGCTGCTTTGTTAAGTGCAATCACCATCAACCCGGAGGTGGCATAGTCTAAACGGTGTACAATCAAAGCGCTGTCATGTCCTTGGTTGATAAGTCTAGTAATTAAACAGTCCTGTTTATCGGGCCCTCTGCCGGGCACCGAAAGTAGATCGTGAGGTTTATCCACTATCAACAGCTGATTATCTTGATAAATAATTTTAATCAAAGGGAAAAGAGCTTCTTTTTCTTGGGTTTGTTTTTAGTGGCGCGACTGATCTTTTTCTCGCTGGATTTAACTTTTGAAAAAAGTGCCATTGTCTCTATATGTGTAGTGTTCGGAAACATATCCATCACACAGAATTTAGTTATTTGATAACCTAAACTCAATAGTAAAGCAGTGTCTCGCGCCAGAGATGAAGGATCGCAAGCGATATACAAAATTAACTCGGGAGAGAGCTGGACATGCTCTTCGTCACCAGAGAGTAAGCTAGAGATCAGCTCGCTGGCACCGCTGCGTGGAGGATCTAGGATGATTTTGTTAAAAGCCTTCGCATACCAGGGATGGTGGATTACCGGCTGGGTTAAATCAGCACTGAAAAAATTGACTATTTTCTATTTTATTATAGAGGGCATTTTCAGAAGCTCGCTGTACCATCGACTCGCTGCCCTCAACTCCGGTCACCGTTGCAACATGTTTGGCGATCGGTAGGGAGAAATTACCTAAACCGGAAAATAAGTCCAAGACATGATCTTTTTCGGTGAGAGCCAGCCACTCAATAGCTCGGTTAATCATCTGCTTGTTTACTTGAGAATTGACTTGTAAAAAATCCCCAGAGTTAAAGCGCAGCTCTACCTGGTTTACGAAATAACTCAGGCTCTCGGCATTAGTGTGCAGTGGCTCGGTCGCAGAATCAAACTTTAAGAAGCCTTGTAGGCCAAGCTCTGTCAGCATAGTTGCCAGAAGCTTACGAGCCTGCTTGCTTAAAGGCTCTTTACAGCGAAAGGTCAGGGCGCCGCTCTGATCACCTTGCTGGTATTCAATGTGGGTGATCGCTTTAGCATTGCTTATCTGCTGCAAGGTTTGACGTAATTGATCAAACAGCCCGCTTAAGTTTTCCGGTAAAATGTTACATTTTGTCACTTGCAGTAACTTACTGCTGCTCTTGCGGCGAAATCCAACAATTATATTATTGCTTTGACTGAGCCTATTAACGCCGATGCGAGCGGTGCGACGATAGTGGTAGGGCGCAGATCTGATCGGCTCTTGGATAGACAGTGGTGTTACTTTAGCGCTTCTTGCTAGTAAAGATAAAACCGCTTGCTGTTTAAAATCCAATTGTGCTGGTGTTGCAATATGCTGTAACTGGCAACCACCGCAATGATTGTAGTGCTCGCAGTTCGCATCGACTCTGTGCACTGAAGCTTGCTCAATAGATATCAGCTTTGCCTCATCATAATTCTTGTGTTGCTGGCTGATTTTTACGCGGACGATTTCTCCGGGAATTGCGCCATCGACAAAAATTGTTTTTTGTCCTTGTTCCGTGGCTGTTTGCCTGGAGACGCCTCGACCTTCCAAACTGAGGTTGTCGATGGTCAGTGTCAGTTCTGAGAGTTTTTGTTTGTGTTTTTTGGGGCGACCAAAATGAATTTTATTGCTCGACATTGAATTTGCCTGTGGTTGAAAACTTGTCAAATATTGCTGATCTATGTCAGGTTGAGCGCATTATATCGTTTGTTGGCTGCCCAGCACAGGAATTTAAAGGTCTCAGGGCTATTCAGGTCTATGATAGCCTCTCTATAGCAGCCCTTTATACAGCTCTGAATAATTGATGGACTTCTTTTGCGCGCGGCTTATGATAGCTACAGTAATTTAACAGAGAGTTGCAGAAAATTAAACAGATAGGTGATCGTGTGCAAGAACATCCCTTTGCAAAATATGTGCGAATTTTAGGAAAAGGAAAAAAAGGCCCTAGGTCTTTAAATCAAGCAGAGGCAGAGCATGCAATGGGCATGATTTTGGATGGCGATGTTCGAGCCGAGCAACTTGGAGCTTTTATGATGTTGCTCAGAGTTAAAGAGGAATCACCCGAGGAGTTGGCCGGCTTTATAACAGCCGTTAGGTCGCGCAATCCGGCACCTGAAAATCTAACAGTTGCGCTGGATTGGTCGACTTATGCGGGTAAAAAGCGTCAGCTGCCGTGGTTTTTATTAACCGCTTTACTGTTGAGTGAGAACGGTCATAGGATCTTAATGCACGGTGCTCGTGGTCATACTGCTGGGCGGATCTATACGCAGGATGTATTGTCGCTATTTTCGATAGCGAGCTGTACTAGCTGGCAGCAAGTGTCAGAGCAGTTAAGTGCAGATAATTTTGCGTTTATGGGAATAGACAGTCTCGCCCCCAAAGTGGCTGAAATTATTGATATGCGCTCGATCTTTGGTTTGCGCTCCCCAGTCCATACACTGTGTAGGATGTTGAATCCACTACAGGCTAATAACTGTGTAGATGGCGTTTTTCACCCCGCTTACGCGCCTATGCATCAAAAAACCAGTGCTATTTTAGGGGTGCAAAATAGCCTGACAATTCGCGGTGATGGTGGTGAGGCTGAAATGCGACCAGATGCAGATTGTGAAATCCGCTGGATTAAGAACAAGCAGCTGTCAGAGCAGCTATGGCCGAGGATCTACGCTCAGCGCGAAGTTAAAGATAGTGAACTTGAGGTCGAAAAACTGCTTCAACTCTGGCGAGGTGATATAGAGCATATTTATGGCCGAGGGGCGGTGATTAGCACTTTGGCTGCAACCTTAGTTTTGTTGGGAGTTTGTGGCGATCAGTCAAGCGGCTTGGAAAAAGCCAATCAGATGTGGCAAGCAAGAGATAAATCCAAATTTTAGTCTGATTTTGCTAGCCACTTAAGCATCAATTACATAGAATGACTGCGCCCAAAAATTGAACTAATATCCCCTCAAACACTACCGTGTTAAATATTATAAAAGGAAAGCCTGTGTCTGATTTTATGAGACCCTTTAATTTATTGTTTTTACCTCTCGCTTTCATTGCCGCGGCTATATATTTTCTTCCTTTTTCTAGCATGATACCTCAAGAGTGGAATTATTTTATTCCCTGGTTGCCACTGGCTATTAGCGGCTTTCTTTTTTTAGTGGTCGGTTTCTTTAATTTTAGTCGCATCTTGTTTGCCGGATTAGTAAGCCTTGCTGTTTGGACTTTTCTAAAGCTAGATTTCGCCAATCCACACTACACTCAGCTAGCGATAGTGGTTATGTCGGTAAATATGTTGCTGATAGCATTCTATAAAGAGCGTGGAACTTACAGTATTACCGGCTTGTTTAGAATTGTATTTATCTTTTGTCAGCCTGGTTTATTGGCAGTTGCCTATGTGTTTCAAGCCAATGAGCTGCATCAGCTGATTAGCTGGCCGCATGTGTCAATTCAAAGGTTTAATCTTTCAATTCCAGCACTGGCGGTTTTTAGCGGATGTTTTCTATATTTACTGATTAAGCTTTTCGTCCAGACCTTATTGATAGATGCCTACCTGTTGGTTTCGTTGGTGTTCTCTGGGTGGCTGTTAGTAATGCCTCCGGTCGATGAAATACAATTAAGTTTACTGGTTTCTTTGAATCAATTGTTGTTAGTGATGGCATTATTTAAGCGTACATTGAGTATGGCTTATATGGATGAACTAACGGGGCTTCCAGGACGAAGAGCGCTTAATGAGCGCATGGTTAAGCTAGGTAAAAACTATACAGCGGCAATGTTAGATATCGATTTTTTCAAGAAATTTAATGATACTTATGGTCATGATGTCGGTGATCAAGTACTGCGCATGGTCGCACAAAAAATTCGTCAGGTAAAAGGTGGCACAGCCTACCGCTATGGCGGAGAGGAGTTCTGTGTTCTTTTCCCGACCACCGACGTAGATGTAGCAGCGGATGCACTAGAGCAAGTTAGAGTGCAAGTGGAGCAGGCTAGCTTGAAAGTGCGCAGTAAAAAACGCAGTAAAAATAATAAAAAGGGACGTGGCTTACGCGGTAAAGGCGGCAGTGGTGAGCTAGTGTCGGTGACTATTAGCGGCGGATTAGCGGTTGCCCGTACTAATACTAACCCGTTAAAAGCGGCTGATATAGCGCTGTATAAAGCGAAAGGGCAAGGACGTAATCAAATTTGTAAACAAGCTGTGAGTTAGTTTCAGTAACCTGTATGCCGGAGCCGTCGTCTTAATCACCAGCTTCTCTGTTCGCCAGAGGTGTGTGTGACTTGTTCAGAGTCTCCGTTAAGATTTAGTCAGTGATTTTTTAAGATCTGTAATATCACGACCGTCTTTATCAGGTCTGCATATTTTATAGGTCGGTAGCTGTTTGCTATACAGATCAGCTAAAAGAAGCTGAGAAGTTTGCTGGGGTTTTCTAAAAATTAGGCAAAATAAAAGGGCTTGAATGTCATCCATTCAAAGCCCTTGATTTCGACTTCCCTGCCGATACTACTTTAATCCTTTAAAGTAGTATGTTGAGTCCCTGTCCTCAGGAAACATAGAATCCATTCTATCTCAACATATAAGTTTACTAGCGCTAAATGAATAGCGAATAGTAGTACGATCTTAAATTCGTCCCTGTAAGATCTGTCAGCTTCCCTGCTGATGTTACTCTTTCCTTGAGTAACTTTGAGCTTCCCATCCTAGGAATTGAATAAGATCCTTCCTTAACTCTCCATAAACAGATTGTGCTTGATATGGGGATTTATAAACATAGGATTAATTCCTAAACTTAATGCTAAAGAGTGATTCAGTATAATTGTTCGTGATTAGCGTCTAAAAATTTGACTATTAGTGCAAGAGGCTTAAAAAAGCGCCAGAAATTGTCATGATTTATATTGATTTGGCAGAGTGATGTGAGGCTTGCGAGCTTTTAGTCAGCAAGCCTTATTATGTTGCGAAGCAGGGGAGAGCCATCGATATTGGAGTAGCTAGAGCTAGAGCAATATCTTATTTCTGGCAAAGATGATTTTTTATTAGCCTTTGATGGGCAGGCCAACGGCTTCCTTTACTTCTTCCATAACAATGTAGCTCTTTGAGTTTTTGACCCCGGGCAAGGTGAGCAGCATTTCGCCTAGTAGCGCTCGGTACTCAGACATATCTCTAATGCGCGCTTTTAGTAAATAGTCAGAATCGCCCGACACTAAGTGGCATTCTTGGATATAAGGGAGGAGCTTGACTGCTTGATTGAAAGTTTCAAATGCATCAGGTGATTGATAGGAGAGAGCAATCTCTACAAAAACTAACATGTCAAAACCTAACGCGCTAGGGTTCAGTTTGGCGTAATAGCCTTCAATGAATTTTTCTTTTTCCAGTCTTCTGACGCGCTCTATGCAAGGTGTTGTAGAAAGTCCAACATTGTCAGCGAGTTCAGTATAAGAGATTCTGCCGTCGTTTTGTAAAATTCGCAGAATGTTACGATCTATTCGGTCTAGTTTACGCATAATTATAATCAGATAAATAATGAAATGGATTGCGAGTAGGCTTGTCTACCACAGTGCTAGCTCTTATTAAAATAGACGACTAAATATAATTTTAAAGTACTATCTATCAGAGCGGGGATTAAACCTAATTTAGGGGCAAAAAACAATAAATAATTCTAACAATAATGTAATAATCTGGAATATCTTATTGTTAAATACTTAAAACAGACGAAAATCATCAATATCTAGCTTGTGATTTACAGCTGAATTTTTATTTTAGTAACTATAATCCCTTGTAGTGAGTTGAAAGCTATTGAAATAGTTTACTTTGCGAGGTATTTTCAAGTGCTTTAAGCGCAGTTGTTCAAGGCTCTGAGCTAAGGTTAATTGTACGTTCATATTAAGAGATCTCTGCATAACGTTGCGAGCGCAGTAGTTATGCAGAGGTCTCATTAAAGTAAGTGAGGACATTTAAATGGCAAATCGTAGTATTATTTCAACAGATCAAGCTCCAGCTGCAATTGGTGCTTATTCACAGGCGGTAAAAGTTGGTAGCACTGTCTATATCTCAGGTCAGATTCCCTTAGACCCCGTCACTATGGAAATAGTTGCTGGCGGCTTTGAGGAGCAGGCAGTGAGGGTCTTTGAAAATTTGAAAGCAATTACTGAAGCCGCTGGCGGCTCAATGGATGACATTGCAAAACTGTCGATATTAATGGCTGATTTAGGTAATTTTGCCGCCGTTAATGAGGTAATGGCTCGTTATTTTAAGCAGCCATACCCCGCAAGAGCTGCCTATGAAGTTAAAGCGCTGCCAAGAGCGGTAGATATTGAAATTGAAGCAATTATGGTTATTGGTTAGCTAAAAGCTAAAATATTGTCCGGTGCTGCAAATTTGTGGGCGCGGTTCTTAACTAGTGGTTTTATGGAAGTGGGTAAAAGATGTCTAGAGCGGCACAGGCAGTTATAGATTTATCAGCGATAGAGCATAATTTTAAATTGGCAAAATCTTTGGCTACAGCAGCTAAGGCGATTGCCATTGTAAAGGCGGATGCTTATGGTCACGGTGCCGTGCCAGTCGCGAAAAGACTAGAGCCATTGGCGAGTGCTTTTGGGGTCGCCTGTATAGAAGAAGCGCTCGAACTGCGAGAGGCGGGTATTAAAGCGCCGATTTTATTGTTAGAGGGTTTTTTTACTGCGGATGAATTGCCGATCATCGCCGGTAATAATTTTTGGACTGCTCTACACAGTGAATTTCAAGTTAAGGTCATTCAAGAGGCGAAATTATCCCAGCCTATTAACGTCTGGCCTAAATTAGATTCTGGAATGCATCGTTTAGGTTTGACGCCCGTGGAATTAACCAGTGTTTATCAGCAGTTGCAGGCGAGTGATAACGTTGCTGACATTGTATTGATGTCGCATATGGCGTGCGCGGATGAGCTTGACAATCAGATGACAAAAAAACAGTTAGCATTTTTTGACGCGGCGGTGAAAGGGTTGAATTCGGAGCATTCGATCGCTAATTCTGCTGCAATACTTGCGCTTGAAAATACCCATCGACAGTGGGTAAGGTCGGGGTTAATGCTCTATGGAGCCTCGCCTTTTGCGGTGCCTCAGGATTGGGCTGAGCAACTAAAACCGGCGATGAATTTTACCACCCAAGTGATAGCAGTCAAAGATGTCGTTGCATATGAGACAGTGGGTTATGCCGCTAGCTTTGTCTGTCGGAGTAAGCGCCGCATCGCAACGATTGCGATCGGCTATGCGGATGGTTACGATCGACATATTGTCAATGGGTCGCCGATTATGGTGGCGGGACAAAAGGCTAGCATTGCAGGGCGCGTTTCAATGGATATGGTGACCGTGGATGTGACCGGGCTGGCCAATGTGGTGGTAGGTAGTGAAGTGGAGTTATGGGGAGATAATTTGGCGGTGGAAGAGGTGGCTAAAGCGGCCGATACTATCGCCTATACATTGTTTACCGGCGTCACCAAGCGAGTGCCAAGAATCTATGTTAACTGAGTTGCCAGCACTGCTGAATGAGTACAGTGTTCAATGATTATTTTGGGGATAGATCCAGGTTCGAGAATAACTGGGTACGGTGTCATTAATACTGTTGGTGGAAAAAATGAATACATAGCGAGCGGTTGTATTCGTATGAAAGATGGCGATTTGGCGGATAGATTGAATCAAGTTTTTGCCGGTGTAACTGAGGTGATTGAAATGTATTCCCCGCAGGAATTTGCTATCGAGCAAGTTTTTATGGCTAAAAATGCCGATTCGGCCCTGAAGTTAGGTCAGGCTAGGGGAGCGGCCATAGTTGCGGCCACTCAGCAGACTCTGGACGTCTATGAGTATGCAGCGAGGAAAGTTAAGCAGGCGGTGGTAGGTAATGGTGGTGCCGACAAAGCCCAAGTGCAGCATATGATTGCGCGACTTTTAAAACTGCCAGGTCTACCGCAGGAAGATGCGGCGGATGCATTAGCCATAGCAGTCTGTCATGCGCACACCAGAGCGGGGCTGGTGAAAATGGCGGGTGTTTCTAATCGCAGTCAGCGTCGCTGGCGCTAGGCGGTTATAGCCGTTGTATAGGTCAGCTCTACTGGCCTATATTCTATATTTTCATCTTACAATAGGTTTGTGTCGAAGGGGCTGCAGTTGATGTCTGTCTCTCGATGAGAGCTAATTAATGAGTCGCCCAGTCACGATTGTTGACGCTGATGCTTTTTACCTGGGCGTAGACCACTTGCTTGAGTGCTAATTTCAAATCTTCAAAAGCCCATAGTGTTATCTCGGCCCATAAAATGTTGTCTCCTATGGCCAGTTTAACTCGGACATTTTGTGGCTCCTTAATGATATCGATAATTATTACTTTGAATATATTGCGAATACTGGTTTCACTGCTGGGTGCTTTGCGCAGTGTCAGTGATATGTCTTTTGCAAACACTCTAATTCGAATGCTTTCGCCGAGCGGTAAGTTGAGTTTGTTTACCCAAAATACTTGCTGTTCATTGACCGCCAGTGCGGTGAGGGAATAGCGTGGGTGATGTGCGGTTATTTGGCTGTGCAATATTGCGGAAGGTTGGTTGTTATTAAGCCATGGCAAGATCAGTTTATCATTCCACACCGCTTCTAGCTCTCCCTGTAAAACCAGCTTGCCTCGCTCTAATAATAATATTTCGTCGGCGAGAAAAAGTACTTCATCTAGTGAGTGAGTGACGTAGAGAATGGGTAACTTGAGCTGTTTGTTGAGCTTTGCTAAGTAGGGGAGTAGCTCGCCCTTGCGCGGTAAATCTAAAGATGCAAGTGGTTCGTCCATCAACAGTATTTTTGGTCTGCACAATAAGGCTCTGCCGATGGCTACGCGCTGCATTTCTCCACCAGATAGCTGGTTTGGATAGAGCTTGAGTAGGTTTGGGATGTCTAGTAGCTGGACTATTTGCTGGAAAAATTCTCGATCGGGGTCTAAGTGTGCAGCATAGCCATATTTTAAATTTTTCAACACGCTAAAATGGGGGAATAATCGCGACTGTTGAAACACGTAGCCGACGCCTCTTTTGTGCACTGGCAGATTTATGCCAAGCGCTGAGTCAAAGAAGCATCCAGCACTGGTTTTTATAAACCCGGCATCGGGTTGGCTGATCCCTGCAATCATATTGATCAAGGTGGTTTTGCCTGATCCTGAACGACCAAATATAACACTGATGCCAGTATCTGATATTCGTGTATCCAGAGAAAAGGTGTACTGATTGAGAGTTTTAGTTATTTTTAAATGCATCCCAATTAACTCCTGCCGCTGGCGGGTCGCAGTTTGTTTTCTAGCCAGTAGGAGGCAATGAGCGCTACCAGTGCAATAGTAATGGCTAAAATACACAGTCGCAATGCCTGCATCTCCGCGCCTGGGGTTTGGATAAAGCTATACATGGCTAAAGGAATGGTGCGTGTGGCTTCGGGAATGTTGGATACAAAAGTGATAGTAGCGCCGAACTCCCCTAAGCTGCGAGCAAAACCTAAGATTACAGCGCTTAAAATACCTGGACTGATCAGTGGTAAAGTAATAGTGATAAATACTTTTACCTTGCTGGCTCCTAAAGTGCTAGCCGCTTGTTCGAGTTTGTAATCTACAGCTTCTAAGCTTTGTCTAATGGCCCTCACCATCAGAGGAAAAGAAACAATAGCGCTGGCCAGCGCTGCACCCTGCCAGCTAAAGCTAATATCAATGTTTAAGTTTTGTTTTAAAAAAATACCGATAAACCCGGTCGAGGAGAAGCTAATCAATAATAAGTAGCCAATCACCACCGGTGGCAAAACCAGCGGTAAATGAATAATTGCATCTAGAATAGGCTTGCCAATAAAGCGACTTCTGGCAAGTAGCCAGGCAAAAAATAAAGCCAATGGCAGGCTAAAAGTGACTGAGCTTACCGCCACTTTTAGACTGAGCGAAATTGCCTGTATCTCGAAATCAGTTAGCATTGTCTAAAGTCAAAAATCCATGCTGTCGAAAAATTTTGCCGGCGGAGTCCGATTGTAAAAAATCATAAAAAGCAGCGGCGGGTGATTGACCAGCTGAGAGCGATTGCGCTTTTAAAGGCTGACCAATAACGCTGCTTGGGTGTTTGACTAATGCGATCGGGTATTGAATGCGATCGTGGCTGGCGGCTGAGAAGCTGGCGACTATCTTCACTTTAGACGATGATAATGCGTCGGTTTTGTAAACTATGCCGATCGGAACGGTCGCTCGTTCGATAAACAGCAGTGCGCTGCGAGAGTTGCCGGTTAGTGCTAGCTTACTTTTGACAGAATCCCATTGGCCTATAGATTGTAAAGCTTGTTCGGCATAAATGCCGATCGGAACATGGCTGGTGTCACCGGTCGCTAAGCGGTTGTTTTGGAGGAGTTCTGCAAGGTTGATCGTCGCAGCTGATCGGCTGTCGTCGGCTGGTATTTGACTGCTGCTAGGTGCGGCAAGTACCAATTGATTCTCTAGTAATGGTGTTAGTGTCGAGGCTGAGACTCTGTCTTCAGCTAATAAATATTGCATCCATTTTTGATTGGCACTGATAAAAATATCAGCGGGGGCGCCGTGGGCTATCTGTCTTGCTAAAGTTGATGAAGCGGCGAAGACACTGATTACTTGTCGCTGGGTTTGCCGTTCATAAATAGCGCTAATTTGATTGATTGATTGGGTTAAAGAGGCGGCAGCATAGACAATCACCGGCTTGGCGTAACTAAATTGCGAAGTGAGTAAACTGCTTAAAAAACTGAGTGTTACTGATAGTCTTGGGAGAGATGTCATAGTTCAAGTCAGCGCTTCTCAATGTTGTCTGATGAGGGGCGTCGGGGATCGCCTGATTTGCAGGTCAGCCACAATACCTTTAGTGCAGATTGTAGCAGTAAAGTGTCGCAAAGTGCGTGGCTAGTTGCGTAAAAGTTAATATTTGAAAGCGATATGAATTTGTCGGCATTTCTGAGATAATAGGGGATTATCGAAGTCGTTCGTTGTTAGTATCATTTACTGTTACTTAACAACCCTGTCAAATGTGCTACCGGCAACATTGGGTAGACATATCAAATGCTAAATTAATTGTGTAATTTTAATGATCAGAACTGCAGAATACCTGTTTGCGAAAGAACCGCATTGGGCTGAGTGTTTCGGCACCGCCAGCTTTTTACCGACAACTCGCCAGGAGATGGATTTACTGGGTTGGGATAGCTGTGACGTCATAATCGTCTCCGGAGATGCCTATATCGACCATCCAAGTTTTGGGATGGCGGTAATGGGCCGTGCACTTGAAGCGCAGGGATTTAGAGTGGGTATTATCTCGCAGCCTGATTGGCAAAGTACCGATGATTTCGCCGCCTTAGGTAAACCGAATTTATATTTTGGGATTACCGCGGGCAACATGGACTCAATGATCAACAGATATACTGCCGATCTAAAAGTTCGGCACGATGATGCTTATACCATTGATGGCGCCGAGGGGAAGCGGCCGGATAGAGCGGTGATTGTCTATTCACAGCGCTGTCGTGAACTCTACCATGAAGTGCCGATTGTTATTGGTGGAATAGAGGCGAGTTTAAGACGAATTGCCCAGTATGATTACTGGAGTAATAAAGTTCGGCGCTCAGTGTTAATTGATTCAGGGGCCGATATTTTACTGTATGGCAATGCGGAGCGAGCAATCGTTGACGTCACTCATGCTTTAGCGGAAGGCGTTGATATAAAAGACATCACTGATTTACGTGGCACTGTGGTGTTGCGTGATGTGCTACCTAGCGGTTATATCGAAATTGACTCATCTAGAATAGATTGGTCCAGTAATGTCGAAGAGTTGCCAAATCCTTATCAATATATTGAAGATAAAGAAAAATGTGCTTCTTCTAAAGTAGAGAGCGGCGAGATAGAGACCGTGCCGATTCGTATTATCCCCGAGCCTTTGAAAGGCAAGCAGCGCTTAGATAAAGATAGCACCTATATACGCTTGCCATCCTTTGAAAAAGTATCTAAAGATTCTGCGCTCTACGCTCATGCTTCAAGAGTTTTGCACTTAGAGTCCAATCCGCACAATGCAAAGGCGCTAGTACAGCGCCATGGGACCAAAGAAATTTGGGCAAACCCACCCCCGATTCCTCTGACCACAAAAGAAATGGATGCAGTGTTCGGCCTGCCTTACCAGCGGATTCCTCATCCATCCTATGGAAGTCGTAAAATTCCCGCCTACGATATGATTCGTTTTTCAGTCAATATTATGCGCGGCTGTTTTGGTGGTTGTACTTTCTGCTCGATCACTGAGCATGAAGGGCGAGTGATTCAAAGTCGCTCGAGATCCTCTGTTCTTAAAGAAATAGAAGAAATTCGCGATAAAGTTCCAGGTTTTACCGGCATGATTTCGGATTTAGGTGGACCAACTTCCAACATGTATCACTTGAATTGTGTCAGTGATGAGATTCAATCTTCATGTCGTAAGCTCTCCTGTGTGTATCCAGTTATTTGTAAAAACCTAAAGACTGATCACAGTGAAACGACACAGTTGTATAGAGAAGCTCGACAGATTAAAGGGGTGCACAAAATAGCGATTGCCTCAGGATTGCGTTACGACTTAGCAGTGGAAGATCCTGAGTATGTAAAAGAGTTGGTGACACATCATGTGGGAGGGTATCTAAAAATAGCGCCTGAGCACAGTGAAGAACAAACATTGAACAAAATGATGAAACCGGGCATGGGGACCTACGACAAGTTTAAGCGGATGTTCGATAAGTACTCGAAAGAGGCGGGTAAAAAGCAGTATTTGATTCCCTACTTTATCGCGGCGCACCCTGGTTGTGAAGATGACGACATGTTGAACTTGTCGCTGTGGTTGAAGAAAAACAAATTCAGAGTAGATCAAGTACAGACTTTTTATCCATCACCGATGTCGCTGGCGACAGCGATGTATCACTCTGGTCGAAATCCGCTGAAAAAAGTCACTTATAAGAGCGAAAAACTCTATGTCCCTAGAGAGTATGAGCAGAGGCGTTCGCAAAAGGCGCTGTTGCGTTATCACGATGAGGATAACTGGGATAGGTTGCGGACCGTGCTGACTGACATGGGGCGCGATGATTTAATAGGTACAGCCGATTGGCAGTTAGTGCCTGCAGCTGAAAAGAAAAATGGCTATAAATATGTGCAAAAATCTAAGCTGACAGAAAAAGCCAGTGTTGCTGCTAAAGCCAGTGCCGGCAGCCAGTCAGAGAATCAAGCGGCTAAAAGTAAGGTTAAAGGTGCTGGTGGTAAAGTGATTGCACGCGCCGCTGCTGCCGCTTCGGCTCGCAAGAAAAGCAGTCCTAAGAAAAGTACTCGTAAGAAGTCTATCAAGCGCAGTTGATATGGTCCTGAATCTGTGGCTGCCGTGTGGAACTCAGCGTAATCTAGTGATTATGCTGAGCTCCACAGCAATAGCTCGCTAAGCGGGCAGTTAGATTTAGCGGTAGAGGTTTGAAAGCCTTTAACCTGCTTGGTGAGTATTTCTATACTCTTCTAAATACAAGGCAATACGATTGATTGCCTCTATAAGTTGATCTTCTTGCGGCAAAAATACCACCCGAAAATGTTGATTGTCGCGTATATTAAAACCGGTTCCCTGCACGATCAAAACATGATGCTTGACTAGTAAGTCAAAGGCGAATTTCTCATCGTTCTCAATAGGGTAAACGCTAGGGTCCAGCTTGGGGAATAAATATAGAGCGCCCTGTGGAAAAGTGCAACTGACACCGGGAATCGCGCAGAGAAGTTTGTGGGCTATAGCTCGCTGCTGGTATAGACGGCCTTCTGGTGCAGTTAGTTCATTGATGCTTTGGTAGCCACCTAATGCGGTTTGAATAGCGTGTTGTGAGGGGACGTTAGCGCACAGACGCATATTCGATAACATGTCTAGGCCCTCTATATAATCCTTAGCCTGATCTTTTGCGCCGCTAATAATTAGCCAGCCGCTTCTAAAGCCGGCGACTCGATAAGATTTAGAGAGTCCGTTAAAGCTAAGACATAGAATGTCGTTACACAAAGAGGCTAAGGGCGTGTGTATTGCCTGATCGTAAATGATCTTATCGTAGATCTCATCGGCAAAGAGACACAAATTAAACTCTCTAGCGAGCTCGATTATTTGCAGTAAAACAGTGTCGGGATAAACGGCTCCCGTTGGGTTGTTCGGGTTAATGATCACAATCCCTTTGGTCTTGTCGGTAATTGAGCTGCGCATATGTTCAATATTTGGATGCCAATCTCGATCTTCGTCACACTGATAATGGATAGGTTTTCCGCCCGCTAGGCTTACAGCAGCTGTCCATAGAGGGTAGTCTGGTGCCGGAATTAGCATTTCGTCACCATTGTCTAACAAGCCTTGCATGGTCATCACGATTAATTCTGAAACACCGTTGCCTATGTAAATGTCTTCGGCATCCACATTTTCAATGCCTATTTTTTGGCATTCTTGCATAATAGCTTTGCGCGCAGAAAATAGCCCTTTAGCATCGCAGTATCCCTGTGCAGATGGCAGATTATGAATCACATCTTGAATTATTTCCTCTGGGGCGCTAAAGCCAAAAGGTGCTGGGTTGCCAATATTTAATTTAATGATGGTGGCGCCTTCATCTTCCAGGCGTTTGGCCTCTTGTAAAACCGGTCCGCGGATGTCGTAGCAAACATTGCTGAGTTTTTTGGATTTCTTGATGAGGCGCATTACTTTGTCCATGTGAATGAATTTTAAAGAAAATTTTGTAAAGTATGTATTTTTTCTGCATCATACTTACTTATATTAACGCTTTAAACAGTAAATAATGCTGTTTTAGCAAAGTTGCCGTGATAATTTCCTGCTGTATTGCACCTTGCAGTGATAATTATTGTTTGCGGCGTTTATTTTAGTGTTTGTTGTTGGTTGGTGGCTAAGTGCTAGTTGTTAATCTGTTTTTGTGAAATAGTGAAAAATGCCAGACTGAGGTGTGAATGAAAAGTTATCAATGGATGTATCAGCATGTGGTAGAGCGGGTTGGGATTGAAAGACTTGAGTCACGATATGAGCTGGTGCGCTCAGAACAAGAACTCAGTGAGCTGACTGATAGTTTTATATTATCAAATTTATCGAGGCGGGTTTTTCGAGCGGGAATTAAACATTCTGTAGTGGATGCGAAATGGCCTGAGTTTGAAAAAGCATTTTTTGATTTCGCTCCGCATAAAGTCGCGCTAATGAGTGATGACCAGCTTGAAGGATTGATGCAAAATGAAAAAATTATTCGTCACTGGGGGAAAATAAAATCGACGCGATTAAATGCTTTTATGGTGACTGAATATATCGAAAAGCATGGCAGTTTTGCCAAGTATATTAGCCAGTGGCCGGTAGCGGATATTACTGGTTTATGGGCTGAGCTGAAAAAACAGGGATCACATTTGGGAGGGAATTCAGGGGCGTGTTTTCTGCGTTTGATCGGCAAAGATACCTTTATACTGACCGATGAAGTAGTTGCTGGGTTAAAAGCACAGGGCATCGTAGAGAAAAGGCCTACCTCTAAAAAAGATTTAGCAACAGCGCAGAGGGTGTTCAATCAATGGCATGCAGAATCTGGAGAGCCATTGAGTCACATTAGCAGGCTGTTGGCTTATACCGTGGGCTGGGAGTGAATTGTTAATTATCCGGATCCTGTAAAACCGGCGTCAATGACTGAAGAAATAAAGGTAGAGAGTCGGCAATTTTACGAACCGGTTTTTTACCGGGTAATTCAAACCAGACTTCACCGCTGTCGTTATTAACGCAGAGCATGCCATCTTCTGGGGAGGTTACTGCAAAGAAAAATGAAAGTGGTTGCTTTCTTTTTCGCTTATCCATTGCCTGGCCTAACAAATTGCTGCGCAAGCGTTCCATGTCGTCTTGGTTCCAAACTTGGATCAGCTCAAGCTCGCCATCGGGGGTCGTAGCTGTTAAATGCTGTGACCAATATCGAGAGTAAAAAGCGGCTAAATCTGGATGAATATCTAATCCTAAAGCATCTCCAAGTCTGTGGAACATGTCCTGCTGCGCCGGGTTTTGATGCTGTTTAACGGGGGACCAGTAGCATGCGTCACCGTCATTGAAAACAGAGCCACTGTCTGCGCTATCAATACTGTGGTAGCAAACAGACGGCCACGCAGCGTCAAATGGTATCGATAGGCACTCAGCATTTTGCTGGATACGATGTAAAGACAGCCAGTCATTGACAAACATATCTAGTGACTCGTTGACCGTAAGATCGGGAGGGTTGTTATTTTGTATGCTCATAAATTGATTATATTATCCGAATTCAGGGCTGAAAAGTATAGATAACAAGAATAGCGAGTCCCGTTACAGATGCAAATTAAAAGTGTCTAGGAATTAGTGATAAAGAGACATTTAGCTGGGATATCCCAGTGTTGATCAAAGAGTGACCGAAGTAGGGCGAGAAATACCAAAAAAGTAAATAAAACAGTAAAAGACACGATAATGGTTTGACTTCGCTCAAAAAGTAATTAGAATTCGCACCTCGGTTTGAGGCGATAAGGTTTGCTTCGAATTGTTAGAAGTTTAAAGCCATTTTTAGTAGTAGTGTAGTCAGTTATAGTAATTGATTGTCGCTCTAAATTTTGGTCGCGGGTTAATAACCCGTATAGAAGTAGATATACCATGTCCAGTGGTCGTTCAGTTGGTTAGAATAACTGTCTGTCACCGTAAGCGTTGGTCGCGGGTCAATAACCCGTAAGTTAAGTTGTTATACCATGTGGAGTGGTAGTTCAGTTGGTTAGAATACCTGCCTGTCACGCAGGGGGTCGCGGGTTCGAGTCCCGTCCATTCCGCCACTAACTTAGGTTAGTGCTCTATATTTAGAAGGTGTATCAATCACAGTAAAATGCTCGCTGTGGTTTATTGAAGAGCAAAACAAGTACAAACAGTGGGAGTGTAGCTCAGCTGGGAGAGCGTCGCCCTTACAAGGCGAATGTCGGGAGTTCGAACCTCTCCACTCCCACCACTTGTACAGATTTAAAAATAAAAATTTTTATTTCGCCATACCATGTGGAGTGGTAGTTCAGTTGGTTAGAATACCTGCCTGTCACGCAGGGGGTCGCGGGTTCGAGTCCCGTCCATTCCGCCACTAACTTAGGTTAGTGCTCTATATATTAGAAGGTATCAATCACAGTAAAATGCTCGCTGTG
>ASZJ01000154.1 GCA_000416275.1 Osedax symbiont Rs1 | reverse complement strand
ACTCCCACCACTTGTACAGATCTAAAAATGAAAATTTTTATTTCGCCATACCATGTSSAGTGGTAGTTCAGTTGGTTAGAATAACTGTCTGTCACCGTAAGCGTTGGTCGCGGGTTAATAARCCGTATAGAAGTAAATATACCATGTGGAGTGGTAGTTCAGTTGGTTAGAATACCTGCCTGTCACGCAGGGGGTCGCGGGTTCGAGTCCCGTCCATTCCGCCACTAACTTAGGTTAGTGCTCTATATATTAGAAGGTATCAATCACAGTAAAATGCTCGCTGTGGTTTATTGAAGAGCAAAACAAGTACAAACAGTGGGAGTGTAGCTCAGCTGGGAGAGCGTCGCCCTTACAAGGCGAATGTCGGGAGTTCGAACCTCTCCACTCCCACCACTTGTACAGATTTAAAAATGAAAATTTTTATTTCGCCATACCATGTCCAGTGGTAGTTCAGTTGGTTAGAATACCTGTCTGTCACCATAGATGTTGGTCGCGGGTCAACAACCCGTAAGTTAAGTTGTTATGCCATGTCCAGTGGTAGTGCAGTTGGTTAGAATAACTGTCTGTCACCGTAAGCGTTGGTCGCGGGTCAACAACCCGTAAGTTAAGTTGTTATACCATGTCCAGTGGTAGTTCAGTTGGTTAGAATAACTGTCTGTCACCGTAAGCGTTGGTCGCGGGTCAATAACCCGTAAGTTAAGTTGTTATACCATGTCCAGTGGTAGTTCAGTTGGTTAGAATAACTGTCTGTCACCGTAAGCGTTGGTCGCGGGTCAATAACCCGTATAGAAGTAGATATACCATGTGGAGTGGTAGTTCAGTTGGTTAGAATACCTGCCTGTCACGCAGGGGGTCGCGGGTTCGAGTCCCGTCCATTCCGCCACTTTTAGAGAGTTCTCATCTAAGAGTGAATTTCAAATGATAGCGATATAAAAGCTATTGCATCAAATGCGCTCGATGTACTAAAATGAGTCACTAAGTGGGAGTGTAGCTCAGCTGGGAGAGCGTCGCCCTTACAAGGCGAATGTCGGGAGTTCGAACCTCTCCACTCCCACCACTTATTCTAAATACCCCCCTCTCTGTTATATCAATCATCTAGTAATCTTACAAAAGGTTAGCCCGATGGACTTCCAAGATCCTATTTCACTGCAAATACAGTTATTAGATTGCGATTTATACCGTCGTAAAAAAATTTCAGTTCATCTTATTCGCTCAGACCAAGTGCATGCTCAAGTGAGTGGTAATAAATGGTTTAAACTAAAATACGATTTGCTCGATGCAAAACAGCAACAGTGCCGACAAATTATTAGTTTTGGCGGAGCGTATTCTAATCATATTCACGCTTTGGCTTACGCCGCTAATGCTCTGCAAATACCAGTGCTCGCTTTTATCAGAGGAGAGTGGTCAGCAGATAATCAAACGCTACAAGATGCCCGTGCTTGGGGTATGAAATTAAAAAGTCTCTCTAGAGAGCAGTATCGAAATAAAGCTGACCCTGAATTTATCGCCTCGCTGCACAAAAAATACCCTGATAGTCTAATTATTCCAGAGGGAGGTTCTAGTGTTAAAGCGCTAAAAGGCGTTGCTGAACTGATGCTGTTAATTGAAGAAAAGCTACCAAAACTTAATTGTTTAGTGGCAGCTTGCGGTACTGGAGGCACTTTGGCTGGGCTGATTTCAGCGGCTCGTCAGACCGATCAGATCTTAGGTATCCCGGTATTAAAAGGAGCTGCTTTTCTCGAGGCTGATATCGAGCGTTTGCTGGTCGCGGGGCAAAGAATAGCGGGTTGTCAGTGGTGTTTAGATTTGGCGGGTCACTACGGTGGCTACGGCAAAGTAAAAGGCACACATTTGGCAGAAATGAAAAATATTGAACTACAGCATAAT
The DNA here is from genome assembly GCA_000416275.1 of Osedax symbiont Rs1. Lineage (GTDB taxonomy): Bacteria > Pseudomonadota > Gammaproteobacteria > Pseudomonadales > Balneatricaceae > Rs1. The sequence goes on along the minus strand of ASZJ01000154.1, from coordinate 323 downwards.
GTCACTTTAGAGCCGGTATACAGCGCTAAAATGTGGCGCAGGTTCGATGAATTGGTCGCGAGCGATTACTTTGATGCAGGTGCTAATATTGGATTGTTACACTCAGGTGGGCTGCAGGGGCGCAGAGGTTTTTCTCTATGAGGACGTTACCAAGTAGCGATTTTTGTAGTGGCTATTAAGTGACTATTTAATGACTTTATAAGCTAGTTTTCTATTCCTGAAGAAGGTTGTTAAAGTCTGTCGCTACTCTTTTTAAGTGGCTGTTGAAGATTGCGGTGATTTTCGAGTAGTATGTTCTTTAATCCTGAATCAGATAATGGGAC
>ASZJ01000153.1 GCA_000416275.1 Osedax symbiont Rs1 | reverse complement strand
GCTGAACCTACGGGTGCAGCTAAGATTTTTCAATTCCACTGTAAAACCAATATCTTACACTCTGTATTCACTTTGAAGTCACGGATTCAGGTTAATGACAATCAACGTGAAATTAGAGCAAGTGACTACTGTGCAGTAAATTGCTCAGTGCTCGGTGAGGCTCTTGGCTAGCTGAGCAGAAAATTTTGTTCTATAATTCGATCTCTATTAGATAACCTGGGTGCTTTATTAATGAGTAAATTTCAAAACATCGGTTTAATCGGTAGGTTAGGCAGTACGAAGGTTATAGATACTTTAAAGAATATAATTAGCTACTTTTCCGAGCAAGAATTTAAAATCATTCTCGATAAGCGGATTGGCGAGTTGATGCCGGGTCACGGTTTAGATACCTGTAAACAAAAAGAAATGGGTGATCTATGCGATCTGGTGATTGTAGTGGGAGGAGACGGTAGTTTGCTTGGTGCTGCGCGTGTATTGTCAAGATTTGATGTGCCGGTGTTAGGGGTGAATAGAGGGCAGTTAGGTTTCTTAACCGACATATCGCCGCAGAATTTTGAAGAAAAATTTGCAGAAATCCTCGAGGGGAAATATACCGAAGAAGAGCGTTTCTTACTAAAAATTGTAGTGAGAAGAGATGGCGAGATAGTTGGCGAGGCCGATGCGCTGAACGACATGGTATTGCACCCAGGCAAGGCGACCAGAATGATTGAATTCGATCTTTTTGTCGAAGGTAGCTACGTGTACACCCAGCGCTCAGACGGTTTGATAGTTGCCACACCGACAGGCTCTACTGCTTATTCTCTATCGGGAGGGGGGCCGATTATGCACCCTAAACTCGACGCTTTAGTCTTAGTGCCAATGTTTCCGCACACATTATCGTCAAGGCCGATTGTGGTGGATGGCAACAGCGATTTAAGATTGATCATCAGTGAAGACAATGAAACTTATCCGATTGTTTCTTGCGATGGACAAGTGAGCATTAACTTGGCTCCTGGAGATGTCATTCATATCAGTAAACATCAACACAAACTTAAATTAATTCATCCTGAAGGTTACGACTTTTATCGCACTTGCCGTGAAAAATTAGGCTGGAGTGCGGGGCTTACCGCTAGAACCTCGAGTTTATAAAGATGATTAAACAATGTGCTGCGCAAGGTTACGACATCATCGGTGATGTGCATGGCTGCGGCTTAGCCTTAAAATTGCTGTTGACACGGCTCGGTTATTCAAAACGCAATGGTGTCTATTTCCACGCTACTAGGAAAGTGGTATTTCTTGGCGATATCATTGATCGTGGCCCAAGGATAAGAGAGGCTCTGCATTTAGTTCGCGACATGGTCGATGCTGGTAATGCGCATATTGTGATGGGGAATCACGAGTATAATTATCTGAGTTATAGTACTTCTGGTGAGTCGGTACATATGCCATATTTACGGGAGCACACTTCAAGACATCAAAGAATCTTGCAGGAGACTATTAACCAGCTGGCGAATCATCCGCAGGACCAAAAAGACTTCTATCAATGGATGATGAAGCTGCCGCTGTTTCTGGAATTTGAATCCTTTAGAGTAGTGCATGCCTGTTGGCATAAAGAGCTGGTGGCGAAAATGCTTGAGACCACTGGTTCCAATACTATCGATAGTGAGTTCCTCTACCACTCAGCGATTAGGGATACCTTTGAGTGGACAGTGATGGATCGGCTGTTAAGAGGTACGCAAATTAAGTTGCCGAATAATGAAACTATGACCTGTAGAGATGGTTATGTTCGCCAGTTTTTTAGAACTAAGTTTTGGATGAAAAATCCGGAGCTGTACGGAGAGGTGGTTTTTCAGCCTGATCCGCTACCGGCGAATATGTTGCACCGGGTTTTATCGCAAACAGAAATTCAAAATTTATACTATTACCCGCCTGAAGAAAAAAACTTATTTATCGGTCACTATTGGTGTGAAGGTACCCCTGCACCTATTACCAACAATATCGCCTGCTTGGATTATAGTGCGGTGAAATTCGGTAAATTAGTCGCCTATCGTTACGATTTTGAAAAAACCTTACGAGCAGACAAGTTTGTAAGTGTTAACGTACGTACAGAAGTTTAAAACTCATTCACTAGCGCTGTGCTTTAAGAGTGATGATTTTCAGAGAGAACCGGCGTAATTAAAAGGGAAATTGGCGTGATTGAAGTGTTTAGAGCCCCTTTAGATATAGATCTGAGTGCTTTTACCAAACAGTTGTGGGCATTGAAAATTAGCCATAGAGTGGCGTTTGAAGAAAGCCAAATATTACTAGTTGCCCAGCCGCAATATGCAGCAAACGTCTATCAGCTGTATCAATATTGGTTAACACATGGCAGGTTTTCTGAAGCGCTAGTACTTGAAATCGAGACGCAGCAGAATATTCAACAAGCTAGCCCGGCGGGCTTTAATCGCAGCAGAAAAGTTAATTTTAGTAAAATTCCGGTGGTGATTACACTGCTGCTAGTCAGTTTGTTGATGAGTACGGTTGTCAGTTTTGGTGAAAATACTCAACTGCTGCGCTACTTTACCATCACTGATTTTCAACTTTTCGATGATAGAGTGTCATATACCTCTTTAATGTTTAATCTTGAAAGCTGGCAACTATGGCGATTCATTAGTCCTATTTTCCTGCATTTTAATCTTTCTCACATCGTCTTTAATAGCCTTTGGCTATGGATCGTCGGCACTGTGATCGAGCAGCGACATGGTAGCGGCGCGCTGCTATTTATTGTCTGTACCGCTGGAATATTGTCTAATATTGCACAATATCTGCTATCTGGGCCTATTTTTGGCGGGATGTCGGGCGTTGTCTATGCCATTATCGCTTATGCTTGGTTGTGGGATAAACTACACCACAATAAATTGCGTATAGTTAGTAACGCGTTGATGGCGTTTATGATGGGCTGGTTGGTGCTCGGCTATACGGGCATACTCAGTCAGCTTGGCATGGGTAATATTGCCAATACTGCGCATTTAGTTGGTTTAGCCTGCGGTTTGTTGGCAGTGCCTTGCCTAAAAATCTGGCGGCTGCAGCGCTAATTTTCCTCGGTCACATATAGACATAATGACTCTTGGTTTAGTCCTCCTAAAGTGCTGAAAATCTGCTCTGCTCAGGTTGTGTTTGTATTGTCGGCTCTCTCTTCCTCGCTCCTGTTAGCTGAACTTAGAGGCTGTCGCAATTCGCCGTTAACTGGCATTAAAGCCAACCAGAACAGTCAGTCCCTCGAGGTGCGCGCTATTCTGATTCAATATCCTAGTAGTTTTACAACGTGATCAATATAATAGTTCGGAACGGACCCTAGCATTTCCTAAAAATTGAAATTAAAAACAGACTAATAAATAGAGTTTTCTCATGAATTACCAAGAATTAATTGAAAAAATGACCCCGCAAATACATCAGTCGATCAAGCAGGCGATCGAGTTGGGAAAATGGCCTGACGGTAAAAAGATGACTGCTGATCAGCTGGATATTTGTATGCGCGCGGTTATTCACTACGATCAAAATTTACCTAAAGAACAGCGCACTGGTTTTATAGATAGAGTCAGGGCCGACGGTTCAAGCAAGGGAGTAGATCCATTAGCTGAGCAAATAATTAAAATTCACTAAGCATAAGCAGCTATAACTGCAGCAACCAGCAACCAGCAATCAGCAACCATAGCGATGCTTTAGGCAAGGTTGAGGAAGAATTTAGGAATAAAACTAGTTAACATCACTGCAGATAGACTACCGGCACAGAGTTATAATGGCTTTATTAGCGCTTGGTCGTCGGGCAGAGGCCAAAATAAAACAGGTTTGACAAGAACTTATGACAGTATTAAGAACAGGTAGCGTACAAAAGATGCGCACCGAAATAAATACCAAACAGAGCGATACCGTTCAGTACTATTTAGAATTAGATGATCAGCCACTCTTGATGAACGAGTTGCTAGGCCGCACTATCTACCTAAAAAATTTAGGTGAGATAAATTGTAGCCACTGCGGGCGGCTAACCAAAAAAAGTTTTAGCCAAGGCTATTGCTTCCCGTGTTTTAAAAAGCTGCCCCAGTGCGACTTATGTATGATGAGCCCCGATAGATGTCATTTTCACTTAGGCACTTGTAGAGACGAAGCTTGGGCGGAGTCAGTATGCTTTAATGAGCATATCGTCTACCTCGCTAATTCGTCGGGCATAAAAGTCGGTATTACTAGAGCTACCCAAGTACCTACTCGATGGATGGATCAAGGGGCAATAGCAGCGCTACCGATTTTTAGAGTGAAAACTCGCCGACAGTCGGGGTTGATTGAAAAACTTTTTTCCGCACATATTAGCGATAAAACCAACTGGCGGAAAATGCTCAAAGGCGAAGTAGTCGAAGTTGATTTAGTGGATGTGCGCGAGCAGTTAATCGATAAAAATAAAAGCCAGCTAGCTGCTTTAACGCAAGAGTATGGATTGCAAAGTATTCAACCGATCAGTGATCTGCCAGTGACCAACATCAATTATCCAGTGCTGGAGTATCCACAAAAAGTTAGCTCGCATAACTTGGATAAAACCGCGCAAATTAGCGGCGTGCTGCAGGGGATTAAAGGTCAGTACTTGATCTTGGATACCGGGGTGATTAACATTCGCAAATACACCTCTTACTCCCTGGAGATAGGTTTACTAGACTAGTTCCCATTCAGAAACGATGAGCTACTACGACAGCCCACTAATCCAATCTAATCACCACTAGATATAGTTATTTGGAACAACCAAACGCCCATATCTAGTGTCGCTCATCTTGAATTATTGGATCAGCCTCGCTACGCCCCTGTTTCTGGATGAGAACTAGACTAAATGGGTTGCCGGCGGGGCAAAAGTTCGCAGAGCATAAATTGATTCGCAGCAAACACTAATGCACCGCACTTCCGCTTGCAGGAAATCGTTATTTTTAGGATTGTTGATAGCGAGTTTTTGATAAAGAGTACTGCTTTATTGGTTGATTTGTCTCTATAATATGCGCATGCAATATTTTGAGATATTAGCATCGAGCTGAGTATAAAATTACTCGTTGATGATGCAGATTAGACAGCTAGGTGTGCTTTGTCGGCATAGTTAGGTTAGTTCTCAAAGTTTTAACAAGCAAAGTTTTAACAAGCTTTAGTTACGAGGTTACAACGATGTCACAGCCAAAAGTAATATATTTAAAAGACTACCAAGTTCCCGCATATTTAATCGACAACACGCAATTGAATTTTGCATTGTATGCTGAGTACACAGAAGTGACTGCTCAGTTAAGCTTGCGTCGAAACCCTGAATCTGAAGATCACAGTGGCGAGCTATTTCTACACGGTGACAAAGAGCTAGAGCTCATCAAGCTAAGCGTCGATCAGCAAGAGTGCAGCACCGCAGATTATACTAGAGATGAATCTGGTTTGACGCTCTCTGGTTTAAGTACCGCGTTGCAGTTAGAAATTGTCACAAAAATCTATCCCGATAAAAATACCGCGCTAGAAGGTTTGTATCGCTCGGCAGGGATGTACTGCACACAGTGCGAAGCGGAAGGTTTCAGACGTATAACTTTCTTCCAGGATAGACCTGATGTGATGTCCGTGTATCAAACAACGCTCAGTGCTGATAAGGCGCAATATCCGGTATTGCTCTCCAATGGTAACCAAGTTGCGGCAGGTGACAGCGACGACGGTCGCCACTGGGCTACTTGGCAAGATCCCTTTCCCAAGCCCTCTTACTTGTTTGCGCTAGTCGCTGGTGATCTTGCATGTATTGAAGACAGCTTCACTACTATGTCTGAGCGGCACGTTAGCCTGAAAATATTTGCCGATCAAAAAGATTTGGATAAACTTGATTTCGCGATGATCTCGTTAAAGAAATCAATGCTTTGGGACGAGCAAGTATACGGTCGTGAATATGACTTAGATGTATTCAATATTGTCGCTGTGGATTTCTTCAATATGGGGGCAATGGAAAATAAAAGCTTAAATATTTTCAATACCTCCTGTGTGTTAGCCCATCCTTTAACCACCACCGATGCTACTTTTCAAAGGGTCGAAGCGATTGTTGCCCATGAATACTTCCATAACTGGTCGGGCAATAGGGTTACTTGCCGAGATTGGTTCCAACTCAGTTTGAAAGAGGGATTTACCGTGTTTCGCGATGCGGAATTCTCCTCAGACATGAACTCAAGAACGGTCAAGCGCATTGAGAGTGTTCAAGATCTACGGACCGGGCAGTTCTCTGAAGATGCTGGGCCTATGGCGCACTCCATCAGACCTGCATCATTCATTGAAATTTCTAACTTTTACACGCGTACCGTCTACGAAAAAGGCGCAGAAGTGGTCGGGATGGTACATACCTTACTCGGTGCTGAAAAATTTAGAGCAGGTAGCGATTTATACTTTGCCAGACACGACGGTCAAGCGGTAACTACCGATGATTTCATCAGTGCCATGCAAGATGCTTCAGGTAAGGATCTGAGCCAATTCAAAAATTGGTACAATCAGGCGGGTACTCCACTGCTGACAGTGACGGATCAGTACGACGCAGAGCAGCAGCGCTATCACCTCACTATTGTGCAATCTTGCCCGGCAACGCCTGGCCAATCCGAGAAACTTCCATTCCATATGCCATTTATCTTGGGCTTGTTGGATGAAAACGGTGCAGATATACCGTTAGATGGTGCCGGTTCTAAGCTCTTAGAAATCACTGAGCTAGAGCAGACATTTAGCTTCGACAATATTAGTGTTAAGCCTATCCCCTCACTGCTAAGAGGATTCAGCGCGCCGGTTAAACTGGATTATCAATACACTCGCGCAGAATTGGTGTTTTTGATTAGCCACGACTCCGATGGCTTTAACCGCTGGGAGGCGGCGCAAAAATTAGGCGTCGATATCATCTTGGAACTGGTTAAATGTTTAAATAGCGGAGCCCAATTGAGTTTAGATCCTTGCCTTGTGGATGCTTATAGAGCAGTTCTCTCTGATAGCTCCCTAGACAAGGCGATGATCGTGCAAGTGATGACCTTGCCTTCAGAGTTATACATTGCAGAACTTTGTGAAGTGGTCGAAGTGGCTAATATTCATAGCGCCAGAGAATTTGTTAAAAAGAGTTTAGCCGCGGCGCTAGAAATTGAATTTTTGGCGGCCTATAAAGACACACGTTCCGCCGCAAAAGCTTATCAACCCGATGCTAAGAGTATCGCTAGACGACAGCTACAGAATTTAAGCCTCAGTTATTTAATGGCACTAGGTCGTGAAAGTTACTTAGACTTGGCACTGCTCCAGTATCGTGAAGCCGACAATATGACCGACAGTATGGCGGCATTAAAGTTGGTCGCACACTCTGAATTTGCAGAGGCTAGCCAAAACTTGTTAACTGAGTTCTACAATAAATGGTCGGACGACACTCTAGTGATTAACCAATGGTTCTCCGTTCAGGCGGTGGATCCTAAGCCTGGGACGTTGGAAAAAGTTCGTCAGTTGATGAAGCATCCAGCTTTTGATTTTGTTAATCCGAATAAGGTAAGAAGTTTAGTGGCCGCGTTCTGTATGCAAAATCAGGTCAATTTTCACGCGATCGATGGATCGGGCTACGTTTTCCTCGCCGACCAAATCATCGCATTGGATAAGACTAACCCACAGTTAGCGGCTAGATTAATCGGTCCGCTATCAAAGTGGAATAGCTATGCTAAAAACAGACAAACTCAAATCAAAGAGCAATTAACTCGCATTATGAACAGTGGCGAGTTATCTGCGGATGTCTATGAAGTTGTCAGTAAAAGCTTGGCTTAAAATTTGACTTTAAACCCCGTTTAAAGTTTAAACTGCTAGAATAAGATCTCTGCATACGTTGCGAGCGAAGGTAAGACAAGGCAAAAACCGCCGAGATAGCGGATACAGGTGTTAATGAGCGTATTGAGCCGGTTTTTAACGCTGTATTACCGAGCGCAGTTATCATACCTTCTGGGTAAGTTATGCTGAGGTCTCTCAATGGTAAACAGGCTCACTTTGCACTTAGTGAGTCCTGTTAATTGATGCAAGTTAAAGCTAGATTGATTTGCAGATTGATAGAACCAGATACATAAGTTAAGGTCAATTAAGAGCAGCAGACAAACCTTGACGACTAACGCTAAATTTAGCATGCTGTAGGAGTGAAAGAGCGAGCAAGTTCTACAGAGCTAGGTCGGGAACACTGGACCCTATTTAGCCGCTAAATTACCGGTAAATTAGTTTCAAACGAGCTCAGGAGCTGATCTCGTAATAATCATTTAATATGGATAATAATATGGCGCGTACACTTTCAATAGATAATAAATTTGATATACAACAAAATTATCGTCGTTATTTAAAATTTTATGATTTGCATAAAATGCACAGTGAACAATACAAAATATCCAAGGCGAGCCGCGTGTGGATTGCCGCTATTGTTGCGGTGGTCTTTGCCATGGGTTCTTCATTTTTTATGGGAGTTGCCGCAGGCTTATTTGGCTTGTATTTTTACCGAGTGATCCGCGCATGGGCCGACAAGAGCAGTGCCGAGGAAAGTCGTGAAAGTTCAGAGCGATGGTTTGCGACCAAAGATTTAAAATTTGAAGGAAGAATTTTATATCAGCGTGAAGATGCAATGTTAGAAAACCCATTAAATCCTTTTGATGATGCAGAATATAGTTAAGCAAAAAGGCTATTGATAGATATACAACATCGATTGCTGGGTGCTGAATCAATGATTACTGTGCGATACTTAGGATCAGCTGTCCTGATAGGCCATCATACTCCGTTTAACTTGGCAGCTATCTAACACCTGAATCAGTGACTTCAATGCACCACATAGCGCAAGCTCTTGATTCTACAGCGGTTAGAAAAATGCCCGCTGAACCTACGGGTGCAGCTAAGATTTTTAAATTCCACCGTAAAACCAATATCTTACACTCTGTATTCACTTTGAAGTCACGGATTCAGGTAACAAAGTGATTAATTTCAGCAAGTTAAATGAAGCTGTAATCAATTCTTAGCATTTAAGAATGGTTTAGACTATAGCCAAGTTATTTATTTGTACTTTAGGCCAGTCTGTGAAGACACAACGCTAATCAGGTGGTGTTTTGTTTTCCCTCTGTGCAGCGCAGCGCCTCTGTGGTGAAAAAAATCTTTTAAGGGATTGGTTTTACCACAGAGGACACAGAGAGCACAGAGAAGGGATTAAAAGCATCTTGTGCTTTTTGGCTAATGTGGCGGAGACACAGGGCTAATCAGGTAAGCTATTGCTCTTCAATTAAAAGCAGTTACGGATTATGGCAAAAACAGAATTCCAAGGATTGACTACCCGAACCCGAAAAATGCTCAATGCCACTGAAAATCTAACCCTAGATTTTAAACGCGAAGCTGGCGGGGTGAAAAGTAGTGATTTTGTAGCCTTTGCCAATGCTCAGGACGGTGGAACTTTACTGATAGGTGTCGATGAATATACCACTGATGCCGGTCTACAACGAGGGCAAGTGGTAGGTTGTTGTGTTGACGATAAAGCTCGATTGTCACTAGTAAATAAAGCCTTAGAGTGCACTCCCAGCATTAACGTAGAAGTATACGTTGAAAATCTAAGGGCAAAACCAATACTGCGAATTGAAATTCCCGCCCAGCAAAATCGGCCATTTTGTAATTCCCGTGGCGAGTACAGCATCAGGGCCAATGGTCGCAATCGCGCACTCTACCCCACTGAACTACTCAATATATTTCTCGATGCTGAATCGGCGTTATTTTTTGATCGCTTTCAGAAAGTGGCGGGGCAGCTGGGAAATCAAGTCGCGCAAATAAATTCGGTACTGGATGATGATTTGCTGAAAGTCAGTGTCAGTATGGCTCAATTTGAGCAACAGCTAAACAGTGCGTTCTCCCGAATTGGTCAATTGACCGACAGTAATAAAAAACGCTCCAGACTGCTGTTAGACAACGTAAAAGATAATCAGTTAAGTTTAATTAATTTAGAGCGGGTACTGGTGGAAGATGTCAGTGCAGAAATGCATGCCGATCATTTCGAGATGCTAACGGCCAAGCTAAATGAAATTCTAGCTTTAATCAGCAAGTCTTAAGCATAGTGCTGAATCAATGACTGCGAGACGTTGCGAGCGCAGACACTATGCCGAGGTCTTTATAAAGAGGTTACAAACACAATGGTTGATGGTTATGCATAAACTGAGCAATAAAACGGCGTGGATTTTTGATCTTGATGGAACCTTGACTATCCCAGTGCATGATTTTGCGCATATGAGAAGAGAGTTAGGGATGCCGGCAGATGCTGATATATTAGACACTATAGCCGCCACCCAGGCAGAGTTAAGAAAAGAGTTGACCGGTAAGTTAGATAGGCTAGAGGCCTTTTATGCCGCTAAAGCAGCCCCCGCACTAGGTGTCAAAGAACTGCTTAAATATTTAGCCGATAATGAATGCAAGTTGGGTATTTTTACACGTAATACTAAAGAGATGGCAGTGTTGTCTCTGGAGGCGATCGGCATCGCCCAATATTTTGCTGATCAGGCAATTATTGGTCGCGATGATGCGCCGCATAAGCCCAATCCGCAAGGGCTGCTGAGATTGCTGGGCGATTGGCAAATGACGGTTAAAGATGCGGTGATGGTCGGCGATTTTAAATTTGACTTAGAAGTCGGTAGAGCTGCAGGTACAGCAACAGTGCATGTCAATGAAGACCCGCGGCGCTGGCCTGAGTTAACCGATTATCACTACTCAACTCTTTTCGATTTACATCAGGGGTTAAACCCATCGCAGTAAAATCAATAACTGGTGCGATGTGTTGCAGTGAAATTACCGCTTTTTCTTTAATACACTTGCAGAGCTGGTGGCTGTAGAGGGGCATCGCTGAACAGTGCTGCCGGGCGCTATAACAGCAGCCTGTACAGAAGTAAAAAATGATAGCCAGTGCTGATTGCTGGCTATCAGTGTCGCTGTTATTGTTGGAAAGGGTAGATTGATCCCAGCTCTAATATCTGGGTTAACTCATCCAAAGCTGCTCTGGACTCAAGCAACAGTAAAGGGTCTGCCAAATCGGCTTCAGTCAACCGGTCACGATAATGTGCTTCAACCCAAGTGTTTAAGCGGGTATACAGCTTCTGGTTGATAAAAGTTGCCTGATTCGCTGCTGCGATTTCGGCATCGTTCATGACCACGCGTAAACGCAGACAGGCAGGTCCGCCACCGTTAGACATACTCTGTTTAAGATCAAAGACTAAAGTTTGATCAATAGGGCTATCCCCCGAGACAAGAGACTGTAAATACTCCCATACTCTCGGGTTGTTCTGACACTCCTGAGGGATCACTAATACCGTTTTTCCATTGGGCATCGACAGCAGTTGGCTATTAAATAAATAGCTACTGACAGCATCAGCAACGCTGACTAAGGCGGTCGGCGCTTCAATAATATGAAAATCCCCGGCCATTTTTTCGCTGAGTTCAGCTTTGACTGCCGCTTGGTCTAGAAAGGCTTGTTGATGGCAAAAGAGCAGATTGGCGTTGCCGACAGCAATCACATCATTGTGAAAAACCCCCGCATCGATTATATCGGGGTTTTGCTGGGCATAGACCGTGTGTTGATCGCTCAGTTGGTGCAGTCTAGCCACGGCCTGAGAGGCTTCCAAAGTATGCCTTGCTGGATACTTCTTCGGTGCTACTTTACTGCTGTCAAAGGCGTGCTTGCCATATACAAAGAATTCAATGCCCTGTTCCCCATACTCATGACAAAAACGGGTATGGTTAGCGGCACCCTCATCGCCAAAATGGTCGACACTGGGTAGCGCTGGATGGTGAGCGAAATGTGCTGGATCATTAAAAGTGGCTTTTAAAATATTCCCGGTTACTTGGTGTTCGATAGAGCGATGGAATTTGTTGCTTAGATTGGCGGGGGTAAAGTGGATTTTATTATCGCTAGTGTCACCACTGGGGGAGATAGTGGCGGCGTTCGCGGTCCACATACTAGATGCTGAACAGCAAGTTGCCAAGATGCGTGGAGCCTGTTTAGCCGCTTGTTCGAGTACATTTGCATCGGAGCCACTAAAGCCTAATTTACGTAGAGTATCGATGTCTGGTCGCTCTTGTGGCGCCAGCACACCTTGCACTAGTCCCATATCCGCCAGGGCTTTCATTTTGGTTAACCCCTGCAGGGCGGCTTTTTTGGGATTGGCGATATTCGCTTGGTTCTTAGCGGAAGCGACATTGCCAAATGATAGTCCAGCGTAATTGTGGGTAGGTCCGACCAGACCGTCAAAGTTAGCTTCAATCGCTTTCATTTATTACTCCTAGCGCCGCTGTCTGGGATGCTGACCACGGCTTATTATTCAAAGATAAGCCTCAGCTGCAAGCCAAGCTATCTGATTTCTTTTATAACATATTGTGGTAGATAACCGGTCAGTTAACGCTGAGCGGCGCTGGTCAAAAAAACTGTTTCAATTATCTCTAAAGCAAGCTTCCTTTAKACCTGAATCAGTGACTTCACTGCACCACATAGCRCAAGCTCTTGATTCTACAGCGGTTAGAAAAATGCCCGCTGAACCTACGGGTTTTATGCAGGGATGCATTTATTTAGCGAATGCAGGAGCATATGAGCTTGCAGCTAAGATTTTTCAATTCCACTGTAAAACCAATATCTTACACTCTGTATTCACTTTGAAGTCGCGGATTCAAGTTAGAGATAATCAGTTGTATTGACCAAGCAGTCAGTAGTGATTTAATTAATCGGCATTTAACTTTATAGAGTTAAACCTGGAGCCAAAGTATCGGGCATTACCAAAGTATCAGTTTCCATGCCTGCCACTGGGTAAGCGCAATAATCAGCGGCATAGTAAGCGCTGGCACGATGGTTGCCACTGGCGCCAATACCTCCAAACGGCGCCGCGGAACTGGCACCTGTAGTCTGCTTATTCCAATTGACAATCCCGGCACGAATTTCAGTATAGAAAGTCTGATAATGCTGTTTGCTGTCGCTGAATAGACCGGCTGCCAAACCGAACTTAGTGTTATTGGCGCCTTTGATAGCCTCGTCAAAGTCGTCATAGCGAATCACTTGTAGCAGCGGGCCAAAGTACTCTTCATCTGGTAGATCTGCTATCTGGGATACATCAATCAGACCCGGGCTGACAAAGCCGGTGCCAGCACTAAGCTTCTCTAGAGTGACAATAGGCTGCGCCCCTAAATCGATCAAGCCCTGCTGAGCGATGACCATATTTTCAGCGGCTTGCTCGGAAATCAAGCTGCCCATGAAGGGTGCTGGCTCGTCAAACTGGCCGCCGACCACAATCTTTTTAACCGCAGTGGCTAACATCTCTAAAAACTCATTGCCAAGAGCGTTGCGCGGTACAAATAAACGTCTCGCACACACACAGCGTTGCCCGGTAGTGATGTAAGCCGATTGAATAGTCTCGTTAACAGCAGCGCGTAAATCACTGATTTCACCAATAATTAGCGGGTTGTTGCCGCCCATTTCTAGAGCGAGGATCTTATCTGGCTGGCCGGCGAACTGACGGTGCAGTAAATTGCCGGTATTTGAGCTACCAGTGAAGAATAAACCGTCAATGCCGGAATTCCCAGCCAGGGCGATACCCGTTTCTTTCTCGCCTTGGATGAGGTTGATGACACCGTTCGGCAATCCCGCTTCCTGCCACAGTTCAACCATGTACATTCCGACTTTCGGGGTCAGCTCGCTCGGCTTAAAGACCAAAGTATTACCCGCTATGATTGCCGGTACTATGTGGCCGTTTGGTAAGTGACCCGGGAAGTTATACGGGCCAAAAATTGCGACTACGCCGTGCGGTTTGTGCCGCAAGGTGCTTCTTACTGCTCCCATGTCGGTAGATGTTACGCCGCTGCGCTCACTGTTTGCCTTGATCGAAATAGCAATTTTGCCAGCCATCGCGCCAGCCTCTGTTTTGGTTTCCCAAAATGGCTTGCCAGTTTCCTGGGCGATTAAACGCGCTAGCTGCTCTTTGTTTTCCACTAGCAGTGCGCCAAAGCGCTGCACTATTTCGCAGCGCTCAGCTAAATCGGTAGTCGCCCAGCTTGGGGCAGCCTTACGCGCCGCTTGCACAGCTAGTTCAACCTGCTCGACACTGGCGCAATTGCCCTGCCAAAATACGTTACCGGTCGCGGGATCAAACGAAGTGAGAAGCGTGCCTTCTCCCTCGGTCCACACGCCATTAATAAATAGAGAATTAGACATAAAATTTACCTCTTAGGGCCGTTTAAAGGCACAATTCGCACAGTACTACCATCAGTGACATTAAGTGCTTGTGCGGTTTTTGCTGGAATAGTTATCTGCTTGGCATCGCGCTGGGTAATCTTGCTCATGGCACAGCGGAAGTTGGCAAATTCGGTGTTGCTAATAAGATATAGCTCAGTTTCGGTCTCGTCGTCAGCGGGCAAATCAGCAATGTTAACGGTGACACAGTGGCTGTCTTTCACTGCGCGAATATCATCAATATTCGCTTCAAGGGTAGGGCCGCCGTCAAAAATATCGATATAGTTCGCAAAACGCATCCCCTCGCGCTCTAATAATTTACGGGCGGGGATAGTGTTCTCATGGGTTTGGCCTATGGCCGCTCTGGCGCTTTCTGGTAATAGCTCACTGTATAAGGTGTATTTTGGCATCAACTCGGCAATAAAGGCTTTATCGATAGACGAGGTCTTGTCGGCCGTTGTGAAGTCGATCGCAAAAAAGTGTTTACCGAGCCCCTCCCAGAAGGGAGAAATACCGTCTTTATCTGAGTAACCGCGCATTTCGGCGACCAATTTTTCATCAAATAAATGTGGGTATTGGGCGATAAACATAAATCGACACTTTGACAACAAGTGTCCATTTTTAGAATGGCGGTAGTCTGGGTGTAAAAATAGTGTACAGAGTTCAGAGTGGCCAGTGTGATCGTTACTGATGGTCAACGTCTGCATCTGGTTGTAAACGTTAAGCTCTTTAGAGGCGTGCACTAAGGTACCTAGGCGGTAGTTATACCAAGGGTCAGAGAGACCTACCGCTGATTCAATAGCGCATATTCCCGCTACTTTCTGCGCGCTGGTATCTTCTAGCACAAACAGAAAAAGTTTCTCATTACTGGTGTTGCCTTCGGCAAAGGCTGCCAAAGCGGTCGCTAGCTTATTAGTCACGACTGTTGGATTATCTTGTAATGAAGTAAAACCTGGGCCGGTGATTTTGGCAAGTTCTGCAAGTACTGCTGCGTCTTTTGCCTCTATTGGACGTATGATCATCATCGTCGATTCTCCAAAGGTGATTGAGTCGTTGTTTTAGGTGCACAATTGAGAGGCAATAGATAAATAGTATCGCCTTCTTCCACCTTTAATAGTTGCGCTTGCGCTGGGTTTAAATAGATATCATCGAGATCAATTTGGGCGTGAATGCAGGCGTAATCTCTGACTAAATTATTGCTGATTAATACATCGTTCAGCACTGCTGCCACTGTATTCTCAATTTTGACAGTGACGCTAAACTGTTCGACAATGGTTTTGATCGTCGCCGTGTCACTCTCCAAGGTTGGCCCGCCATCAAAAATACTAATATAACCCTTTTGGCGAAACCCTTGCTCGGTCAATAAATCTTTAACGGCGGTTAAATTATGCCGCAATTTTCCGATCACCACTTGCGCTGATTTGTCTAGCAGTGGCACATATACCGGATATTTAGGCATTAGATCAGCGATAAAACCCTTGGCGTTAATGCCGGTTAAATAGTTTGCCCGGCGAAAGTCCATATTAAAAAAAAGTTGACCGAGTGCCTGCCAAAAAGGCGAGCGCTGATTTTTGTCGACAATACCCTGCAGCTCTAACACTAACTTTTTAGCAAAGCGCTCCGGGTGTTGGCCGATAAACATTAACCGCGATAAAGACAGTAGCGACAGTGGGTAACTTGCATGCTTACTGCCGGCTAAGAAAAAAGTATAGAGCCGTGAAGCACCTTCGTAATCTTGACTTAAGTGCAAGGTATCAATAGTATTTTTAATCTGTAACTCAGCAGAGTGATGCTCTAATTGAGCACAGCGAAAACTATAAAAAGGTGAGCTATAGCCCACGCAAGCCTCGATCCCTGAGATGCCTAAAATTTCTTGGTTGTCAGTATCTTCAACCACAAAGTGGTAGCTCTGATCGCCGGGAGCAAGCACAGTTTTTTGCAGTGATTGCTGGGTGCTACTGATCAGTTGCGCCAGATGATCGCGGTTATTCGGCAGCGTTGTCATGCTGCCCCCAGCGGTTACGGCCAAGTGCTCGATAGCGGGCAAGTCGGCAAACTGTGCCGGGCGAAAAATCAGCATGTTATTTTTTATCTGCTTTAGCTAGCCAACTTAAGTCATCAGAAGTTGCCAGTTTCATTAACAGTAGTGCACTTAGTTTGGCGCGTACCGTTAAACTTTTAACTTTTAGGAACTCATCAGATGAGTGAATCTTGCCACCTTGGACACCCAACGTGTCGATGTTGGGAATACCCGCTTCTGCTAAGTTATTACCATCGCAACAACCGCCAGTAGGCAGCCAAGTTAAGTCCAATCCCAGTTCTGCACCGCAATCACAAGCGAGACGGAATAGTTTTTCGTTAGCTGCTGATAGTACTTTGGGCTTGCGACCAAAATGTCCGTGCATTTCAATAGAGAGGCCGTCGCGTTGATTTATTTCATCCAAAATAACTTGGATCTTATCCAGGCACCACTGCTCATCTTCTGGCTGCTCTAGGCGGATGTTAAAGCGTGACAGACAGAGATCGGGTACGATGTTGTTCGCGCCGCCACCTTCCACAAGTGCAGGATTAATAGTAACGCCTTGGCGCTGGCCGTTTAAATCGTCTAGCGCGCTGATGAAATCACACATAGCACGTACCGCATTGCGACCGACGTGATGCTCACGGCCGGCGTGAGCGGCTTTGCCACGGGAAATAACACTAAAGTTACCACTTCCTTTGCGGGCTCCGGCAAAATTTCCATCGGGGAAGCTAGGCTCATAAATTAGACCTAAGTTGACCCGAGTTGCCGCTTCTGCAATCAGTGGAGCGGATCCTTGAGAGCCAATTTCTTCATCGGGATTAAAGAGTATTTCCCAGCCAATTTTGTCGGCATAAGGGCTGCGCTCTAAAGCTTCTATCGCTTTGAGCATGACGATTAAGCCCCCTTTAAGATCGGCGACTCCCGGACCGTTTAAGGTTTCATCATCTAGCCAAGTGGTGGTTTGAAAATCTGAATCAATCGGGAATACGGTATCTAAGTGTCCACAAAAGAAGATTTGCAGTTCTGCATCGGGGCGTTTAGTTAAACGAATCGCACTGCCCATCGGTAGCTGCTGTTCGACGCCTTGATTGTCAATGTGCTTGAACGGAGCGACCGGTATGATTTCAACTTTGGCATTGAGTACTTGTGCGTACTCCATTAATTTTGCACCGACGGCGTTGACGCCTTCAGGATTAAAACTCCCAGAGTTAATGTGGGATAATTCGATGGTTCGAGCCAGCATTACATCGTACTGATCGTCAATCCAATCTAGCCAAGTCGAAAATTCACTATCTGTTTGAGGGGCCATGGTATTTTCCTGATTACAGCTTAGAGAACTAGCTGCTCTAAAATTATTAAAATGGGGGGAGCTTTAAAAGTTTGGGCAACATTGCGCGTTCTAAATACAGCGGGTTATTCCCAACAGTAAGAATAGGGCCGCTGAACTTGGCTAAATGGGATTAAAGCCACTAAAACTACTACAGTCATTTAAATCATGTAAGCCATTAAAGCCATGTAAGCCTTTAAAAGCTTAGCGGTCACTTTATTTTCGTACCCCCAAAATAAAGAATGCCTACTGCGGTCGCTGCAGTATTTCAAACTGAGCATTATTAGGCTGGGTCGCTGCTAGCTTAAGCTGCTATCCCTGGAAATGACTGCTAGTAATCACTCCTAGTAATGCCCCTGCCCGAAGTATTAGATCGCCTTCACCTAGTGGTTACCACTATGTGTTGGCGATTAGTTTTCTGAGCTCAGCAACTCGCTAGATATAGCGAGTCTAGCTCGCTATTTTGAAAAACCTAGCTCTCTTTGGCAATTACTTTCGCAATCGCGGCATCCAATTTCTCTAAACCTAGCTTAATGTCGGCATCGGGAATGATCAGTGATGGAGCCATACGCAACACCTTAGGACCTGCGACAAGCATCATCAAACCTTCTTCGCGGGCTGCGGCCATAAATAACGCAGCTTTTCCCTGCCATTTTTCAATCAGTTCAACGCCGATCAATAAACCTAAACCACGGGTGTCTTGGAAAATCTGGTATTTGTCATTAATAGCATTCAGGCCATCTACAAATAGTGCACGCTTGCTCTTAATTGCCGACAGTACTTCTGGCTGAGTAATAAGATCAACCACTACTTCAGCAACGGCGCAGGCTAGTGGATTACCACCGTAAGTACTACCGTGAGTACCAAAATTCAAGCTGGCGGCGCATTTGTCAGTAGTTAGCATCGCACCAATTGGGAAGCCACCGCCTAAAGATTTAGCCGAGGTTAAAATATCGGGAGTAACGCCGAATTGCTCATACGCATAAAAAGTACCGGTGCGTCCGGCGCCTGTCTGTACTTCATCAAAAATTAACAGTGCATTGTGTTCATCACAAAGCTCTCGCGCCGCTTTAACAAACTCAAGATCAGCGTTAATCACGCCGCCTTCCCCTTGGATAGGCTCTAATACTACCGCGCAAGTACGTGCGGAAATTGCATTTTTCAATGCTTCAATATCGTTAAAAGGCAAGTGAGTAATGCCGGCGGGAACCGGTTCAAAACCTTCACGATATTTCTTTTGGCCGCCAACAGAGACGGTAAATAAAGAGCGGCCGTGGAAAGATTGCTCAAAAGAAATGATTTCGTGTTTCTCGGGGCCAACATTATCGTAGCTATATTTACGGGCTAGTTTAAAAGCCGCTTCGTTAGCCTCAGTGCCAGAGTTACAGAAAAATACCTTATCGGCAAAAGTCGCAGCACATAATTTTTGCGCTAGACGCAAAGCTGGCTCATTGGTGAAAATGTTGGATAAGTGCCATAAATTATCAGCTTGGGCTTTTAAAGTAGCGACTAGTGCCGGGTGACAATGACCCAGTGCAGTGACGGCAATACCGCCAGCAAAATCGATGTACTCTTTTCCCTCTTGGTCCCAAATTCGCGAACCTTGACCGCGTACCGGTACCATCTGTTGAGGGTTATAGTTAGGTACCATTACTTCATCAAATAGTGCACGAGTTACGTTTTGTTTAGTCATTTTGGGATCCTTAAAGTGGCCAGTGAACATTGGGTATTGGTGAGACTTCAACATACTACAGTGAAACCTTACCCAGAGGGTACGATAACTGCGCTCGCAACGTTATGCAGAGCTCTCACTGTAGAAATCTGTTTAATCTCGATGATAGAAGCCGGGATAAAATTTAGCGCTAAGCCCGATTGATTGATTATGTGCCAGCCAAGTAGCGAATACTAGAGTGAGAATTTAATTAGAGCGACATTTAATTGGTAAAAAAAGTCATTTATAATAAACTAGTTTAAATTAACGTCATATTATACTAAGTTTCGCGTCGCTATATCAAAATCCTGAAGTCCGTGACTTCAAAGTGAATCAAGAACTTGCGCTATCAGGCGCAGTAAAATCACTGATTCAGGATAATATAAGGTTTATGGAATGCTACATACTGAGCACAAATCTAACAGAGAACTGCGTTACGGCTTTATTTTGTTACCAAATTTTTCACTGATTGCATTTTCTTCCGCCATAGAGCCGCTGCGGATGGCCAATTGGATCAGCGAGCGAAACTGCTATGCAACGGCGCTGATCAGTCATGATGGCAAGCCGGTGACTAGTAGTTGCGGCGTGCAGATACAAGTCGATCACAACTTAAAAGAGCTGCCCTATTTTGATGCAGTATTTGTCTGCGGCGCCAGCCCTGTTGCCCGTACCGGTAATGAGACGGTAATCGACTGGTTGAAAAAACAGTTGAATAGCAATATAGCGATTGGTGGGATCGGCACTGGTTCCTATGTATTGGCTATTGCAGGTTTGTTAGATAAATATCGTGCGACTATCCACTGGTGGCATATTGAAAATCTAAAACGAGAGTTTCCCAAGACGCAAGTCACCAACAGATTATTTGAAATTGACGGCGCGCGATATACTTGCAGCGGCGGCACAGCGTCGATGGATATGATGTTGTTCTTAATTGGTCGACAGCAGAATATGGATTTAGCCGCTTCTATCTCAGAACAGTTTGTCTGCGAGCGAATCCGCAGTACCGACGATTTACAACGCATTCCAATAAAATCCAGAATCAGCGCCAATCAGCCCAAGTTGATAGAGGCGGTCACTTTAATGGAAGCTAACATTGAAGAGCCATTAAGTACTGATGATTTGGCCCATCATGTAAGATTATCGAGGCGCCATTTAGAGCGCTTATTTAAAAAATACCTGCACAACGTCCCCGCTAAGTACTACATTGAATTACGTCTGACCCAGGCGAGGAAGCTGTTGCGTCAAAGTGATAAAACGATCCTGCAAATTGGCATGTTATGTGGTTTTTCAAGTGCATCGTATTTTAGTACCGCCTACAAAAATTTCTATGATATTACGCCAAGAGAAGAGCGCAAATTGGTTGATTGAGGTTGGCAATTAGAAGTTAGAAGTTAGAAGTTAGAAGTTAGAAGTTAGAAAGTTAGAAAGTTAGAAAGTTAGAAAGTTAGAAAGTTAGAAAGTTAGAAAGTTAGAAAGTTAGAAAGTTAGAAAGTTAGAAAGTTAGAAGTTAGAAAGTTAGGAGTTAGGAGTTAGGAGTTAGGAGTTAGGAGTTAGGAGTTAAAAATTGGCTAGGCAGTGGGCTTCAGCTTATAGGCTGAAGCCCTAGTGACTACTATAGTTTAGCGAGTAGTTGCTCTAGTTTAATTTGATCTGCAACAAAGCCATCGATACCCGAAGATAGCTTTTCGTTGGCCATCGCATCGGCTTTTAGCTGCTGGGAGAAAGTAGTCTCATCAATACTGACGGCCACTTGCTCGGATTGCGCTGATTGCGGATTTAATTGACGCTCTAGCGGCTCCATCAACTGGTCTAGGGCCTGCATTAGCTGCGGGCTAATAGTCAGGCGATCACAGCCTGCCAGTGCTTGAATTTCACCGACGTTTCTAAAGCTAGCGCCCATTACTATCGTGTTATAGTTATTGGTCTTATAAAAATTGTAAATGCTAGTCACTGACTGCACGCCTGGATCATTTGCACCGCTAAAATCTTTTTCAGGATAAGTGGCTTTATACCAGTCTAAAATTCTGCCGACAAAGGGAGAGATCAAGTAGACGCCGGCATCAGCGCAAGCAGCTGCTTGGCCAAAGCCGAATAACAGCGTTAGATTACAGTTGATACCCTCTTTTTCCAGCTGCTTGGCCGCTTGAATACCTTCCCATGTCGACGCGGCTTTGATCAAAATTCGATCGTTGCTTATGCCTGCTTTATTATACAAATCAATAATCTGATGAGCGCTGTCTAAAGTGCCTTGGATGTCATAAGACAATCTAGCATCCACTTCAGTTGAAATGCGCCCCGGGACAATTTTCAATATTTCCAAACCGATTAAGACTGCTAATTTCTGAGTCATATTAGCGAGTACTTGTGCATCGCTACCGCCTTGCGAATTTGCCCATGTTTTTGCTTCGCTCAACAGTGGGGCGTAGGCGGGTAAGCTGCTAGCTTTGAGTAAAAGTGATGGGTTGGTCGTCGCATCAACCGGTGAAAACTGCTTGATTGCTGCAATATCGCCAGTGTCGGCAACCACGGTGGTCATGGTCTTTAGCTGTTCTAATTGGCTTAACATACTCAATATTCCTTTTATAAAAATGCATTTACTCTAGCAAATGCTTCGTTTAATACTTGAATACCAGCATCCTGTTTATAAGCTTGCTCGCTGATAACTCTTCTAAATTGTTTGCCGCCTTTCATACCGTGAAAAAGCCCTAACATATGGCGGGTAATATAACTTAAAGGTACGCCATTGGTTAGTTGCTGTTCGATGTAGGGAAACATTTCTTGTAAAATTTGCTGTCTAGATTTTATAGCGCTCGACTGCTGGAAAAACAACTGATCGACACTCGCTAAGATGTCATAGGGATTGTGATACGCCTCTCGACCAATCATCACCCCATCGACAAACTTTAAGTGTTGCTGGGCTTCGTCAGTAGTTTTGACGCCGCCATTTAAAATGATTTCTAAGTGCGGAAAAACCTGCTTTAGTTTATAGACCCGATCGTACTGTAAAGGCGGGACATCGCGGTTTTGCTTAGGACTTAAACCCGCCAAAATGGCCTTTCTGGCATGCACAATAAAAGTGCGACAGCCCGATTGCGCCACAGTGTCGACAAATTGCTGCAACAGCTGATCAGAATCTAAATCATCAATGCCTAATCGATGTTTAACTGTCACTGGAATGCTCACAGCATCCTGCATGCTCGATAGACAGTCGGCAACCAGTTGCGGATGCGCCATCAAGCAGGCGCCGATCATATTGTTTTGTACCCGATCACTCGGGCAACCGACATTGAGGTTAACTTCATCATAGCCATAGTCTTGCGCCATTTTTGCACAAGTTGCCAGTTCAGCAGGGTTGCTACCACCTAACTGCAATGCCAGCGGATGCTCGGAGTCGTTATAGGCTAAATGCCGATCTTTATCACCATAAATTAGTGCGCCAGTGGTGACCATCTCAGTATATAAAAGAGTATTGCGACTGAACAGTCGATGAAAGTGCCGACAGTGTTTATCTGTCCAATCCATCATCGGCGCCACTGAAATGCTGCGATCAATTGAATTTGTGGTGTTGTGTAGGTTATTGGTCGAATCTATTGCTGTTTTCAAGTTTTATTATACCGCTGTATTCTGACTGTTTTACTGTGTTTTTTGGATATTGGAGCGCTTGAAGTGCGCTTGTTTCTAAAAATCGCCCAGTAAATAAGAGCATGTATATGACAACAATAACCAAGACAACCAGCAAGACTGAAAGGGTTAGCTATAAAGCCGATATACGGATCAAGAAATCCGAGAAAATTATACACTGAGAGGCCATAATTTTCGAGAGAAAACGATTAGCTGAAGAATGGTCAAGCATTCGAGAGATTCAATCATGGGGTCGGAGTAAATTAATTTCAGCCTGGATTATCAATTTACTCTGACCCATTAATTACAAGTGATTGCTAATGATAGCAAGAATCGGGTGTTCTCTACCTTGAGTATTATTTAAACTAGAGGCAATTAATAGGAGATAACAGCATGAATTTTCAACTTTCGGCTTTAGCAGAAACAACATTTAAAGATCTTTTTAGCTTAAGCGAAGCGGTGCTTAAAGAGCATAATATTGTGAGTGAATTAGTCACTGAAAAGCCCGGTGTCCCTTGCCGTATTAGTCTAGAAGATGCAGAGATTGGTGAAAGAGTGCTGTTAATAAACTATAGGCACTTGCCTGATGTTAGTCCTTTTCAAGCGAGCCATGCTATTTATATTAGAGAGCATGTAAAACAAGCATCACCCCAAAAAAATCAAATTCCTGAAATGATTACCGACAGAATAATTTCATTAAGAGCATTTGATCAGCAGCACATGATGATAAACGCAGAGTTGGCACAAGGGCCGAGTATAGCTGCGACAATAACAGACATGTTTAATGATGAGATGACTGATTATATTCATCTGCATTTTGCTAAACCAGGTTGTTATGCGGCTAAAGTTAATAGGGCATAATGTAGATTGACAATAAAAATGTCAGAATCAATGGGGTCAGAGTAGAATGGCACTTAGTTAAGGAATAACTACTTTAAATACAAAGACTAAACAGGTTTTTTCTTAAAAGATATATACAAAAAAGGCAGTAAGTTTTGTAAAATATTTTCACCACAAAAAACTTACAAAACAGACTGCCTTCATGCCTATTATCTCTCAGTTTAACTTCTCTCAAAAGAAAAAATTCAATACGTTAGCAAATAGTTCAAATGCCAGCAGTTTTATAGATTTGCTCTCTAGTCAGAGCTTGAAACGAATTTTTGAAAAACACACTCCTTCGCACAGAAACCGCATTTATAATCCGACAACAACTTTGTCGATGTTCTTAGCTCAAGCATTAAATGAAGATCGCTCCTGCAGTAAAGCGGTCAACGATTTGATCATCCAGCGTCAAGACAATCCAGAAGGTAGGATTAGCACGAACACCGGTGGATATTGTCTTGCTAGACGAAAACTGCCACTAGATTTATTGACTGATTTAACCACAGAGATAGGGTCCCTCATTCAGCAAGAAGCGCAGAGTTGTTGGGGGTGGAGAAATCGACGCGTCTGCCTCATTGATGGTACTTCACTCACCATACCTGATACTGAAGAAAGCCAACTAGAATTCCCACAGCAGGGTGCGCAAAAGCCGGGATTAGGCTTCCCAATATGCCGAGTGCTAACAGTCAACTGTTTAACTAGCGGTGCTTTACTTAATGCGGCTATAGGCCCGTTTAAAGGAAAGGGATCAGACGAGCAAAGCTTACTTAGAAAAACTCTACACACCTTTAAACACGGGGATGTTGTGATTGGTGATGCTTTTTTTGGTACTTACTTCCTGTTGGCTGAAATGTTAGACAAAGGGGTGGATGTTTTATTTGAGCAAATGGGAGTACGGAAGAAAATTACAGATTTTGGCAAAGGAATTGCTCTAGGTAAAAAAGACCATCTAATCGAGATTCCAAAATCTAAGAAGAAGCCAGATTGGATGACGCAAGATGAGTTTGATAGAGCCCCCGACAACATACTGATTCGCGAGTTAAAAGTGGATCAAAAAACACTCATCACAACGATGCTTTCGGCGAAAAAATATCCTAAAAAAGAGCTCAAAAACTTATACAAGCAGCGCTGGAACGTGGAGGTCGATTTTAGGGATTTAAAGACAACGTTAGGTATGAATATTTTAAGTTGTAAATCTCCTGCCATGTGCAAAAAGGAGATATGGGTGTATTTTCTTGCTAATAACTTGATCAGGTTAGTGATGGCTCAAGCTGCGCAGAATAAAAACTTAAAACCGCGGGAATTGAGTTTTAAGCATGCGGTGCAAATATGGAATACGTATAATTTATTGGGAAAAGAAATTAACGCTGATATGTTTGCGCTCATAGCAGAGCGTAAAGTGGGTAATAGGCCTGGCCGACTAGAACCTAGAGCGGTAAAAAGACGACCAAAACCCTACAAATTACTCATGGTAGAACGGAGCAAAGCAAGACGAGAAATACTAAAAAACGGGCATCCAAGGAAAGACAAATGACTTAATAAACAATAAGTTACACGTTAACTAAGTGCCATTCTACTCTGATCTCATTGATTACAGTCCTTAGTCGAAGTCTGGTATTTCGACATCTGCAGCATCACTGTCAAGATCTCTAGCGGTCTCATGATACATAGCTAAATACTTACTATAACTCCTGATACTGCTAACCATACTTCTCCCACAAAAAACAAAAATAGCGGGGAAAAATAATGATAACAGCATGCTAATAATTAAAATGTATTTATAATTTGAAGCATCTATATTAAAGTAATTTGCTAAGTACTGAAGCCAATACAGCAAAAATAAAGCCTTGTGTCCCAGACTCTGCATGATAGATATATCAAGTAATAAAATAGTCCAAAAAATAATTATAAATAAACAAATTTTATTATCTACATCTCGTTTGTAAATATATTGATAAACCTTTCCAAAAAAAGTTTTGAACCACAAATGCTCAATTCCTGCGTGGCTCGGAAGAGCCCTTGATTTACGCGGGTCCAAAGAAAGGTACGTTATAAAATGAAATTCATTCTTCGCTAAGCTTTTATTATAACTAGATAAAAACTGTTTGGTAATGCCCTGTATATTCTTTTGATACCTAAACCTAGCCAGCAATAAATATGAGCTACTAACCGCTATAATCACTTGTACTATTGGCGATAATTGATGCAATTCGTCCATGTTTCACCCATAAAAAAAGAGAACTGAGCCTCTTATTTATAACCTATTAATTCTAAGCTATCTACGCTGTAGGAGCTAGCGCTTCCGATCTACCCCAAATAGCATTAAAAATTCCGGTCAAATGTTTTGCCGCTTGAGTATCTCCCCCAAATGAAGCCACTGCTTCAGTTTTAGCTCGATCATGCTCTAAACGATAACTATCATTATCCATTACAAAAAAATTATAAATATATTTTTTCTTCACGCCTTCAGGGACTGTTTTGAAAGTAACATTTTCATAGTTTTTAAACTTCTTATAAAATCCATTCAAGCTTTCTAAGTCATCACCAGCATCTTCTACAAGTACTTGTAATTCATGATCTCGATTTTGTAAAAAAGAACTAGCAGCAGCCATAACCTCCGGAACAGCATAAGCCTCTTTATCCAACTTATTTGTTAGGATTTTGATACTTCTACTGGCTGTCAAAAAGGCACACTCCGTTAATATTGAGGCATGTTTAACACTCCCGTTATATATGGGATCACCGTCTTTTATAGAGATAGCTGTGAGAACTTCTATTTTATAATCATTTAACATGATAAATCATCAACCATTTTCATTACTTTGAAGGGGAAGTTAGAACACCAATACATACTGTTATTTCACTATAATAAAACTTAACTACTACGGAACAAATCTAATAGGATTACACAGCAAATATGCTGACGATAAAACAGCCAAGCCTGTCCATTATCAAATCGCGTGCAAGGCTCAAGCACTATAGCTCCACACGGCTTGTAATGAAATCACATAATTCCACTAGCGCCCAGAAGCAATACAATAAATACATTTTAAAAACTGATACCGAATTATACGCTATAGAAGGTAATGTAGCACTACATTTATATGCGTGACAATACAAAAATCAAGACATAATTTATAATACCACTATTTACAAGCTAATATCCAGCCCATGCAAAGCTTCGTAAGGTCTTGCAATAAAAAGTGTAGACTAACTGACAGTATTTAAACAGCATTGAAAAATAAAATTTTTAAAAACAGTGTATGGATTCAGACTCGAAACCCGCCACCTCCACTTACCAAACAACAGGTCCTAATCAATGGGGTCAGAGTAGAATGGCACTTAGTTAAGCAATTAAGTGTTTAAATACAACAGGTAACCGTTAGTTTTACCTCTCGTGGTACTCAGAGTTGATGGTCTGAGACATCTAATTTCCTCACTCTTAAATAGAACAAGGAAATATAGGTTTTAAAAACCGAATCTTAAAATGAGATTATATATAATAAAAACAAATAGTTACATCTTAACTAAGTGCCATTCGGGTCAGAGTAGAATGGCACTTAGTTAAGTAATTAAGTGTTTAAATACAACAGGTAACCGTTAGTTTTAGTAACTTCTCAATAACTC
>ASZJ01000152.1 GCA_000416275.1 Osedax symbiont Rs1 | reverse complement strand
CCATTGGCAGAATTAATTCGTCGAGAAGWAGCCGCTGACTAGGGCTTTAATTGGCGTAAGCTATAGTAGATTGCCCCGTGTTATTGAGAAGTTACTAGTTTTACCTCTCCTGGTAATCAGAGTTGATGGTCTTAGTCATCTGATTTCCTCACTCTTAAACAGAACAAGGAAATATAGGTTTTAAAAGCCGAGTCTTAAAATAAAATTTTATTTAATAAAAACAAATAGTTACATCTTAACTAAGTACCATTCAGGTCAGAGTAAATTTATTTTTCAAAAAGCACGCTTGGCGGTTGTTACCCCGTTGGATTATATGCAAAGGAGCTCCTGCTAAATTGAGCCTTGGTAAACCTAGCATAAGATATTCTCTTTTTAAGACTGATTACTCCGTAGGTATTGATCACAAAACACTCACTCTGGGTTGTCAATTTACTCTGACCCCATTATTTACAAATAGGGGAGCAACATGAAGCAAAACTTCTTAAACACCAACAGTCAGAACCTGCGAAGAAAATAGCAGTAACAGCATCAAATTTTATTAGATTGCTATTACTGCAGTTGCTTCTTGCTACAATTCAAATAAGACATCGGTGCGGATAATATATTTCACCCCTTGGTAAATAGGCTCTGAGCTATGAATACATTGCAAGGAATGCATACCATGTGGAAAACAAAGTACTGAGCCTGCCGGTGTGCGGATATCTATCTCTTTAACATTATTGCCACGACGGGCCGGTTGGCTTGAATCGTCTGCATTCACTAAGAATCGGGTCGCACCGCCTTCAAAGTCTTCGGTGAGTAATATTAAAAAGGTCATTTGACTAAAACGATCACCATAGGCATCGGCAACTAACTGATCATTAATAACACGACTGCCAGGCCAAGAACCATCTGAATGAGGTTTGAAATAATCTTCTTTTTGGTAACGATAAAAACGAAAACGCGCGTTTAGCCCCAGCGACAATTTTCCATGGAAAATACCTTGATCGTCAACCATTAAGTGCTTAATCCGATCCCAAATAATGCTATCTGTCTGTGAATCAACAACCCAAGTTAGGCTGTCATTATGACGTACATCCCGAGGCAGTGAAACGGCTGCATCGGCTAAGTATCCCATTGACTCACTTAACGTAATCAGACGATCACACTCATCTTTTGCAAACACATTCAGCAGTTGAAATGCGCCAGGTACTGGCGAAATGTTTCTTTTAGTGACTTTTAGCGGGGACGATACTGATAATTTAGCTATATTAGCCTTATTGTTTGCCCAGGTTGGCAATGCTGGGTGCTCTGCGCCAGCTTCATAGGCGACAACAAAGTAATCGCCGTCATCAGATGATTTGTTCATGGTATTTGACCTTATCTTATACCAATTATATTAGTTTAGTGATCGGATATTACGCAGGAAAACCCAGCTAGGCTAAAGCGAAAGTTGCTATAATGGTTGTCCCATTTGCAAAAAACTTCCAACGCATAAGTGGTTGGCTTAAACCGGTAAGATTGATCAGCTATGTCGTGTAATTGGTCTTATATAGATTGGTGTTATTTACTGATTACGCGTACTTGTGCGAACTGACGATGTCCTGCAGCGGTGCCATGAAAGCCAAAGCCACTTTGCTTGGCACCGACCCAAGGCGCGTTACCTCCCCCAACTCCTTGATTAACCGCGACCATGCCAGCCTCAAGCTGTTCAGCAACAGCGTTCGCATCTTGGCCGCCAAAAACAACAGCACCTAATCCGTAGGGACTATCATTCGCTCGGGTGATTGCCTGATCAATGGATTCAAAGCGACTGATAGCAACAACAGGGGCAAAAGTTTCTACTTGTTCTAAGAGCATATCTGGCGTAATACCAGTGATCACAGTTGGTTGAATATAGGGTAGAGAATAATCATCACTCCCAAGTAGGAGTCGCGCACCTTTTAGCGTCGCATCTTGTAATTGTGCCACTATATTATGATGCTGTTGTTGGTTAACGATCGGACCAATATTAACCTGCGTTTGATGCCATGGGCCCACTTTATAGCGACTCGCTAAAGCAACGACTTTACCTTCAAACTCGTCGGCAATACTTGCATCAACATAAATACGCTCTGTTGAGGTACACATTTGTCCTGCATTTTCAAAAGAGCTGGCAACGGCAAATTGTACCGCAGCATCGATATTAGCACTGGCCATTACAATCATAGGATCATTGCCACCGAGCTCCATCACTAAGCGTTTTAAACCTGGCGCGGCATTGGCCATAATATGTTTACCTGTCGCCATTGAGCCTGTAAATGCAATCATGTTGATATCACTGCTAACCAATGCTTGTCCCGTATGTTTGTCACCTTGAGCAAGCTGTAATACATTTTCAGGAAAAATTTGGTTTAAGGTATTCACAAAAAGCTCAGCGACCAGTGGCGTTTCTTCTGAAGGCTTTAAAACAACACTATTACCGGCCATTAATGCAGGCATAATTAAATTATTCGCCATTGCTAATGGATAGTTCCAAGGAGATATCACAGCGACCACCCCTAGTGGCCTGTATTGTAATTCAGTGCCTCTATCGACAGTTTTACTGCTCAATGCCTCGGCGATTTCTTGGGTAAAGTAAGCAGCATTTTGTATCGTGCCGCCCGCTTCATAAGTTGCCCGTTGATAGTCTTTTCCCATTTCTTGGCTAATCAATTTAGCAAGTTGGTCTTGTACTGATGCTAAATGTTGGTATGCCTGAATCACTATCTGCTGACGTTGAGTTAATGATAATGCAGCCCAACTCTGCTGTGCCTTTCGTGAGGATGTGATTAATGCCGGTATTTGTTCTGACGTTGTTATTGCAACGGTTCCGATCGCTTCGCGAGTGCTTGGGTCATAAGACGTTAACGTTGATATAGGGGATTTCCTCGTTGACTGTAAATATAAATGCGTTGTATTTGCCATATTTTGCTACACTGGGATACAAAAGCAACCAGTATACTTTTAGTAACCTAGAGTTTTAAATGAAAACAATTGTAGAAACAATGGCTAACGGTCAAAAAAAAGTTACCAACCCTTGTGTCGAACCTTGCTCGGTTGAGCGTGGTATGCGTATTTTGGGAGGAAAATGGAAAGCATCGATACTTTGGCATCTACAAGATGGTCCAGTACGATTTAATGATTTGGCTCGAATGGTCGGTGGTGCTAGTAAAAAAATGCTAGATCAACGTTTAAAAGAATTGGAGAGCCAAGGGTTGGTGACTCGTAAAGTTATTAGCGATAGGCCTATTGCCGTTTCCTATGAGATAACAGAATTTGGTTGTACTGCGCTAGATATTTTAACACGCTTAAAAGAGTGGGCGGAAGATCATGACATTTAGATAAAATGCTTTGATAAGTCTTTTCAAGCTTGAGCGCTACACAGAGAGAATAGCCAAAAAATAATTGCTGGGATTGCTGGATAGCTTACATTGAAGGCGTTCATAGTCGATATCTCTGACCCCATTGATTTTTTCGGTTAAAATATGTTTAATAAAAAATAGTGAGGGATCATTTTTTTCATGTCTAGATGCAGTTTAGTGCATTGGCGTCGTAGAGGAACTGAGCTTAGGCATAGATTGTTAGGTGAATAATTTGTTTGAATTTATAGCGGCCAAATCTGGTCAAAACATCTTGCTGCGAGATATTTTAATTGAATCTAAGGGGCACTGGGGATACTCACCTGAGCAATTGGAGATCTGGCGGCTTAATCTCAATTTTAAGAGCGAATATATTTTAAATAATACCGTCAAATTAATTACTAAGGACTCGAAGGTAATCGGGTTCTATGCGTTGGTTAAAGGCGATGTCGATATGTTAGATCACTTTTGGTTGTTGCCTGAGGCAATCGGCATTGGATATGGCCATCTTGTTTTTCAGCAGATAATAAAAGAGTGTAATCTGCTCGGTATTCGTCAGTTTGTTATAGTTTCGGATGCGGATGCAGAAGGTTTTTACTTGAAACAAGGGGCGATCCGAGTTGCTGAGGTTTATAGTAAACCGCAAAAGAAAATGTTACCTAAATTGAAATTCATCGTCGATGAAATGATCGAACCGACACAGCTATAGTCCAAACCATTTATTTTTCTAAAATGCATCCCAATGCTATAGCTCCTTTTTTCTTGTCAACTTTGGCTACTTTGTTAAATATATTCAAAATTATAGTACAGTTGTACTTTTGTGTATTACACTAGCTCCACTGTACTATAATTTTGGAATTTACAATGAAAGATATTTATTTTGAAGCGAGTGTCTATAAACCCACGATACGCAAAAAAATCAGCCGTTTTGTCACGCACTGGCTAACTGAACTAGCGCCTGCTTTAAGTCTGAAACTGGCCACTAAAATTTTAGGAAATCCATTTAGTCGGCGAGTCTATGAAATGCGCACTATGGTTCAGCCAAGTGTGGTCTGGGTGCCTACTAGCCTAGGTGATGTTTGCCTGCAAAAATTCCAGTTGAGTACATCTGTTGATCCGCAGCACATTTTTCTCTGTCACGGCTGGGGCGACAGCAGTACCAGATTCACTCAGCTAATCGACCATCTTTTAGAGGCGGGTTTTACTGTGTGGTCACTCGATCAAATCGGCCATGGAAAATCGAAAGGCAATGCCTCTCATCTGTATGCTTTTATTGAGGGCAGCCAAAATGCACTGCACTATATGGAGAGTATTAATGCGACCCCTCAGGCTGTTATCGGCCATTCTATGGGAGCGTTGGCGGTGATTAATCTGCCGTCGGCGATGCTTAAGGGGAAAAAAATCATCTTGATCTCAGCGCCTTCTCAGTACTTTGAAAATATGTACGATGCTGTTACCGGTGTAGGAATTGCCAAAGCTATGTTAACCAACCTTTTAGAAGGTGTCTCTAAAGCCTATAATATTCGCTGGCAGGAGTTAGCTCTAAATGAAAACTTGGCAAAGGTCGATAAAAGTTTTTTGTTTATGCATGACACTACAGATCCAACGTGTGCTTATGCAGCAACTAAAACGTTGCTCGAAGATGTGCAGCATGAATTTTTTACCACCAATAATCTCGGCCATATTAAATTGCTCAAAGACAGTGCGCTACATGCAAAAATTGTTGAATTTTCCAGTGCTTCCATGTGGGAAAACCGATGAATAAAAGGGCTTTGACGCGCAGCAAAATTTTACGCAAAGGTATGGAGTGCGCTAGTACCATAGGCTTGCTGAGTGTGACTATCGGGGTCGTGGCGAAATCTTTAGCTATGTCCAGAACGGGGGTGATTTCGCATTTTTCCAGTAAGGAAGATATGCAGATAGAGATTTTAAAATATACTGAATCTTTGTTTGTCGAAAGAGTGCTGAAAAAATCTTATAGTCAAGATCCGTTGGAGAACTTACACAGCCTTAAATATAATTGGTTGTATTGGCTGGGCCAAATGCCGATAGCAGAGCAGGTGAGCTGCCCTTTTATTAAGGCGCTAGTTGAATATCAGGGCCGCAGCCCCAGTAAAATTAAAGTATTTATGCAAGATCAGCAACAGCGCTTGTTAAATTACTTAACTAAGCTTATTGATAGATGTAAAAATGCAGCGGTTTTTAAGCTTGATACCAATAGTGAGCTATTTGCCTACGAGTTTTACAGCTTGTATATCGGTCATATGGTACAAAAGAGTTTAGTCGATTTAGAGCAGGCGGATCAGCGGTTTTTCATCATTATTGAGCAGTTGATAGCACGTCATTCAATCCCAAGTAAGTAATTTGTCGATGCTCAAAGTGGGTAACTAGCTCTGTTTTCGGGGAGGAACTCGGCTTATGATTAATAAGTTAGTTGAATATGGTGCTTATCGCAGCCGCTATATCCAAAACTAAACTGCAGATTCAGCTGAAGGGTATTGATGATTTAAATTTTTGTTTGAGGTAGGTTTTATGGATCATGTGATTAAAATTATGGCTAGCTTGCTGATTGGATTGTCTTTTTATGCATCTGCTGAGATATTTCAATATAAAAATGATAGCGGCAAAAGAGTCTATGTCGATAGTCTCTCGCAAGTCCCGGTCCAGTATCTCGATCAACTACAAAAGCGCAGCGTGGTTGAATTGGAGATCAGTGCAGAGCAACAGCAAATATTCGCTGAAGAAAATAAGCTTAGGGTAAAAAATTTAACCGCTAGGAATGCACTTTCACAGCTAAAAAAAGCCCAATTACTGTTCAAAACTGATATCACTATTAATGCAAACCAGGTGATCGTACCTGTGTTGGTCAGTTATGCTGGCAAGAAGCAAACTTTAAAGTTGCTTTTAGATACTGGAGCATCGATGACCGTTTTGCATCGGGGAGCGATAGAGCGATTGCAGCCTAGCAATGCCAAAGTATCGTATGCACAAGTTGCTGGTGGGGGATTGATAAAAACCTGGGCGGTCGTGCTAGATACTATTAATTTCGGGCCCTATCAAGCCAAGCGCAAAAAAGTGATGTTGATAGAGCATCTGGGAAATTCTGCTTTTGATGGACTATTAGGTATGGATTTATTAGCTAACCGAGAGTATCAAATAGATTTCTCTGCACAGAGGATTATTTGGGACAAAGAGCAGTACTCTATCGTAGAGGAACAAATCAACCAACTTAACTTACACCTCAATCAATAGTGTTCTTCGTCTGAACGACTCCGCTATTTTTCGTCAGGTTATGCGGAATTCTTAAATAACTAATTTGTGCTTTCAAAGTGGATCAATAGTTGAGCTGATTAGCCCTGTGTCTCCGCCATACTAGCCAAAAGCAAAAGATGCTTTTAATCTCTTCTCTCTGTGGTAAAACCAATCCTTTAAAGATTTTTGTCACCACAGAGGACACAGAGGCGCTGCGCTGCACAGAGGAAAAACATCACACTAGCCTGATTAGTGCTGTATCTTCACAGACTGGCTTAAACCTTAATCCGTGACTTCACTGCACCACATAGCGCAAGCTCTTGATTGTACAGCGGTTAGAAAAATACTCACTGAACCTATGGGTGCAGTTAAGATTTTTCAATTCCACTGTAAAACCAATATCTTACACTCTGTATTCACTTTGAAGTCACGGATTCAGGTTAAAGTAAAAAATTTACAAATAAATAACTTGGCTATAATCTAAACTATTTTTAAATGGTAAGAATATGAGACCTCTGCATAACTTACCCAGAGGGTATGATAACTGCGCTCGGTAATACGAGCGTTAAAAACCGGCTGAATATGCTCATTTACACCA
>ASZJ01000151.1 GCA_000416275.1 Osedax symbiont Rs1 | reverse complement strand
GCACCAACTAGTCACTTGACAATAGTCACTCCATTTATAGCAGTGCCTTGCAAATTTTTCTTAAGCCGCTGGGTAGATCTAAAATTTCAGAAACTTTTAGTGGAGCTAAGTACACCGAACTGGTTGTTTTTCGAACAACTCGTAGTCGGAAGCCAAACGCTGCCCTCGAACCTCAATGCTCGTGTTGTAAACTCTGAATTTTATCAAGATGCAGGGCTATCCAGGTTTGAGGAGTCTGCTGGAATAAAGAATGTCAGTGACGCGTTTTAGCAATTCAGAAACGGGGCAAGAACTTGGCAACATCAGTTTCACTCTATCTTTATACTGAACAATTCGCACCGCAATTTTGAATAGTTTTAAGCGTATTGTACCCATTTCTGCTCGCTCTAATACCGTACCCTTTAATGTTTCTAATCGGAATTCATGCATTAATACATAGGCCGCAGCAGAGTAGAAAAGCCGCAATTGATTTGCCAAAAAGCCTTGATCAGAAGTGCGATCACAGGCCATATCATTTTTCAGCTGCTTGATGAAATTTTCGTCTTGTCCTCGAGCGCAATAAAAATCACAGTACAGGGTCTCAGGACTGGCATTGGTAATAGAGGTGACAATATAACGAGGGTTCTTGCCTAGCAGGTTCACTTCTGCTTTTACAATTAAACGACATTCAATACCCATCCAGCTTTTGGCTTTATAGTCTAACTCGTCATATAAGCGCACTTTATAGGGTTCTGGTTGACCTACCAACTTTGCGTTGTGGCGCTTCTCATCAAGGCAGTGTTTAGCGGCTGTTAGTAAAGAACTCGCCATGGGAGACAACGCTTTATTACCGGGCACACCAAAGATAAAGTCCATGTTGTCATCATCTTGACTTAATTGCATTAATTCAGGGTTGGAGAAGTGGCCGTCGCCACGTAAAACGATGTGAACGTTGGCCCAGCGCGATCTAATTTGTTGTATAACGCGTTTCATTATCATCGCATTTTCTGCCCCTGTAGGGCGTTTACCTGGACGAAGATAGGTACCAATCAACTTCCCGCTAAAACCCTCAAAAATGGTAAGTGGCAGATAGCCATAATGGCCGTAATAACGATTGAACAATGCCAGTTCTTGTTGGCCATATACTTGATCTTCAGTGTGATCCATATCAAGAATGATGATGCTGGGATCTTTGCTATAGCTATCCATGAAATGATCAATAAACGCTTGAGCCATGCGGTATAAATCTTTGCTATCAACATTTTGGCCTAATCGAGTGAAAGTTGATCCGTGGGCCAAATCTTGTTCTTCGTCTAATGGCTTTTTTCCCAGAGCCAGTTTAAACATAGGGTCTTTGCGTAGAGAGTTAGAATCGTTAGCATCTTCATAGCCACAGGCAAGCTGGATAGTTCTTTGAGTAATGAGATCCTGCATAGAGTGCTTGATATGTGTTTGTCTGCGAGAGTCGCTGATAGCAGCGGCAAGTTTGGTTAGCAGTTGACTTTGAAGTGCCGTCTCCCGCATCAGTATTGCACCAAAATCAGATGACATAGAGCCACCATCAAAACTGGCGCGTACAGTAAGTCCGTCAACAGGGTGGAAATTAAGTGGGGATTGTATAAAATTGGGCATGGTAAGTTCCGGGTTACTTCATCCGAAGTAGTTTTGTGGTAAACCCTATTCTATCAAGGGATAGGGCGGAACTTACCATTTTTCATGC